>NZ_CALWJK010000036.1 GCF_944380975.1 uncultured Agathobaculum sp.
TTTTTACATCATATATGCTAAAAATCTGGGCTGAAAATATCAACTTTCAGCCCAGATTTCTTTTGGTCAACAGGTCCTTTCTTTTGTATCAAATCTTGTGGCAACCATATGGATAAGATACGGAACCAGAATGACCGGAATAGCCAGATAGGCGATGCCGCTGTATGCTTTCTGAATCAGTGTCAGCAGCCCAAACTGCGCGATTCCAAAATCAACCACGCAGCACACAAGGGCTGCGATGATCTCCTTTTTGGTCGTATGAAACCCTCTTTTTTCGTTCTTTGCCGCAGCCTCTTTTGTCTCGCCGCAGATTCGCTTTACCATAGCCGCCACCATATTAACCGCTGTAGATACCGCTCCCAGAATAATCAAAATCGAAATCAGCGGCGTCATAAAGGATGCCCCGACTCCGCTTTGTACCATAAACAGCGTCGGCACACTTTGTCCGGCAACATCGGGATTGGTATAAACCGTCATCAGACCAAGTACGACCATGACCATAATCAGAGAGTTGACCACAAATCCCATCCCCATGCTTTTCACGGCATCATCCGGGCTGGCAAATGATTTTGCATGCTGCACAAACACCGCAATGTTAGAGAGCTGGAACGTTCCGTACAGAAAAGCTGAATACAGGGCATCTTTCAGCGGAAACTGCGCCGCATTCATGTTTTGTACTGCATCCGTAATTGTGGAAAAGTTTGCAATAATATTTGGAACATACACAACAATCAGTCCGGCAATGATACAAACGGATAATACCGAAGCCACTTTTCGCACCAGGTCTGTTCCAAAAATCGCCACCACAAAAATGAAAATTCCTATCAGAAACGTACACAGCAGATACGGAATTCCCGTCAGCTCACTTAACGTGGCCCCTCCTGTGGCAAAGGCCACTGCCGGAGCTACACACATGACACAGATATACAGCACCTCGAACAGGTTGGAAAACACCGGTGCAAACCTTCCGTAAAATGCATTATTATAGGACCGGTAATCATAAACCGCGTGCTTTTTGGCAAACCGCAGACCATAGGCAAAAAACACCATATTGTACAGCATGGCAAGCACCGGCATGATCAGACACCAAGCGCCATACCGTACAAAGTAACTGTAAATCTGTGCGCCGGAAGCAAAACCGCCCCCAAAATGTGTTGTAAACCATACAAAGGATACACCCAGAATGGCAGCTCCTGCCTTAGTTTTCTTCATGGCCTTCGTTTCTCACTCTTTCTTTTAACTGATGCATGGCTTCTTCCAGCATTGCTTTTGTAACTCGATATGGATAATGCGCGATGTCCGACATCTCCGGAATCCGTTCCATACATTCCTGCCACTGACTTTCTGTAATTTCGATTTGTTCCAGCGAAACCGGAAGCCCTATTGCGCGATTTAATTTGTAAATCTTCTCAAATTCCTCATACTGATGGTCGACAAGCAGCGCCAGCAGCACGCCAAAGCCAACTACTTCGCCGTGCAAGTGTCTTTCCTCAATGACAGGGTAAGACGTCATGGCATAGAAGACCGCATGTGCCAAGCCGCTGTTGTAATCTGGCGTATAATCCTTGGTCAAAAAGATCGAGGCAATGCCCGTCGTTACCACGATAGCCAGAACCACCTGCTCTACATCGTAGGTGCAGAGTCCTTTTTTATGATCCTCAAATGCCTGTCTGCCGTAATCAATCAACGGATTCCGGCACATCACGCTGACCGCCACGCCAAGAGCCGTAAAATGCTCCAGCCGCTCTCCTCTCGAGGAAATCATTGCTTCATAATATTTCGCATAGGTATCGCCGATTCCAGCCCACATATACTGGCTTGGCGCCTTTGCGATAATCTCCGTATCAATAAACGAATGCATGACTGGACGGATGAAAAAATGGGGTTTTAAAAAGCTGCCGTCCTCGTTATACATAATGGAAACAGACGTACAGGCCGAACAATTGGACGCAATCGTTGGAAACGCAAAAACCGGTTTGTCGTCCGTTATACACAAGCACTTCACCGTATCCAGCGCTTTTCCACCGCCCACGCCGAACACCATATCCGCTTCCTGATATAGCGGCATCTGCCGGAGCTTCTCCACCGTGGCATAGGTACAATTTTCTCCGTAAATTTCTTTGCCGATGATTTTGAGATTTGTCTGCTTGACATATTTCTCAATCTTATCATAAGCGGCTGCCAGTGCCTTTTTGCCCCCAATGACAAGAACCTTTTCTCCATAAGATTCGCATACCGGCCCGATTTTATCGTAAATCCGATCCCCAATGGAATAATTGGGAAGATGAACTTCATAATTTTCCAGTTTCATTTGCTGTCTCTCCTTTTTACGTTAAAAAAAGCCCCTGTCCCTGCAATTACTCATCATTGCAGGGACAAGAGCTTTGATTTCATCATACTCCTGCGGTGCCACCCGGCTTGATACAATCCACTGTATCCTCTCATGCACATCAACATATGCTTTCTTTGGTAACGGAGTTGGTTCTCCGGCTTGCCTACTACTCCATCTTTCAGCTCACCCTCAAAAGCCCATTCGCTTCAGTTCTGTCATACCGCGTTCTCACCCTCCGCAGCTCTCTGTGAAGCATCACTGAAGTTACTTACACTCTCTCATCGGTTTATTATCACTTTATCACTCAAAAGCATGATTGTCAATTTTTTTATTTGCTCTTCCATTTAACGAAATGCCGCTGTCCATTGATTTTTACCATCGTACATATCTTTTCTCAGCGCTTCTATAGGGTTAATCTTCTGATTCCCGTATAATAAGCAACAATTCTGACTCTCCAGAGATATTGATGAATCATCAGAAAAATCGGGCATGAAACACAGAAAATTACAGATTTATAGGCTTTTTCACCTGCTCTCGTTCATCGAGAGCCGACATGGAATCTGCTACCCCCCTGCATCGATGTTGACTGTATTGGGGTCGCCCTCACAATCCTTGACATTGGTTTACCTACAGGGATGCGTCTGCATTTCCTCGTGAAGCTGGCGCAAAACACCATTTCTCTTAACCATTGCCTCACCCTAACGGCTTTGCAAATTTAAGGTTTCAGCGGCCCATAGAAATAAGAGGCAGTTGCTCCGCCATCAACGAGAAAGTCAGCGCCCGTGATGAAGGCACCCTTATGGCTCATCAGCAGTTCCGCAACATTGGCCACTTCGTCCGCTGTGCCGGGACGCCCGGCAGGGCACTTTGCAAACATATTTTTGTAGAAGTCCCCGCGGGGACCGTTAAACTCGTCGATGGCCAAAGGCGTGACAATAATACCGGGAGAAATGGAGTTAATCCGCGCCCCCTTTGCTCCCCATCGAACGGACTCTGCCATGACACGCTTTTCGTTGCACCGCTTGGCGAGTTGGTACGCGTGCAGGGTGTCACGGATATTCTCTGGCTGGAGCAAAGGCAATTCCAGCAATTTGTCCGTGGGGGTGCACGCCAGCTGTTCATCCTCCTCCGGGGTGAGCTGCTTCATTCGGTGGCCGGACTGGCTGGAGATGGTCACACCCACGCCGCCGGGCGCAATTACCTTCCCTACTTCCTCCAGAAGGACCGCCGTGCCGTACAGATCCACCTTCAAGATGGCCTCGATGGGCGCTTGACTGGGTGAGACCCCGGCGGCATTGACCATCATGGTGATGTCGCCGTATTTCTGCGCCTCGGCGATAATGTACTGGATGGATACCCGGCTGGAGAGGTCCATCTCCATCGGCACCACATCAAAGCCGGCGTCATTCATGATTTTTGCGATGGCCTGAGCGTTTTCCGGCTTTTTATCGCCCACGACGATTTTCATTCCATACCCCATCCGGCGGGCAATGGCCATACCGATCTGGCTGGCGCCGGTCAAAATCATTACCTTTTGATTCATTTATCATGTCCCGTCCTTTCCAATCCTTTTGAGCCATTGCAAAACCGCTTCGCCGCTTTGGTCTACATAGGAGCCGTAAAGCGCCAGACCTTTTTTGACGTCGGCACCCTTGCAGGTGCGTGCAATTTTCCGTTCAGTCCCGCTCAAGCCGCTGCCTTCATGGGTACAGAAGGGGTAGATGGTTTTGCCCGTCCAGTCAAAAACCTCCAGAAAGGTGTAAACCGCCATCGGCATATCACCCCAATAGTTGGGATAGCCCAGATAAATTTCATCATAGCCGTCTAAACTATCCGGAAGCACTTCCAGTTCCGGCCGGGCGTGGCTGCGCTGATCCGCCTTCGCCTGTTGGATGCAGGTCTGATAGTCGGCTGCATAGGGGATTTTCTGCTGGATTTTGAACCGTTCTCCGCCGACAGCTTCCGCAATCATGTTTGCGACCTTTTCCGTGTTGCCCACTGCAACGCTGCGGTATTGACCGCCAAAATAATTCTCATCGGCCCGTGAGTAGAACGCAACAAGTTTTGCCATTTGAATGTCTCCTTAATTTCAAATTCCTTTGAACGGTCTACTATAATTATAAAAATCTGCAATTGCCCAATCAATTTGAGTTTCAGCTCCGTTTGATAAGTTTATCTTATACGAAAAAACTGCCCTCGCAGAGCGAGAGCAGTCATAAAACATCGCCGGTTGACGATTCAAATTTCCTTCGCAGAATATCGGAAAATTCCTCCACATAATAGCCGGAGTTATCTTTTTTCCAGAACAGACAATAGTTGCGGGCAATCTGTTCCTCTCCGCGGCAAAGAAGAACACGACGAACGGAAGCGCCAACGGGCATCGTCTGGCTGCTGCCCTCCACCGGCAAGAAGCCCTGTCCGCTGACGACCATCATACGCGCCTCCTCCAGATTTTCCGCATAGAGGATTTCGCCCTGTATGCCGATGATCGTCTGGTAAAACGCTTTCTCAATGGCCTGCTGTTCTTTGGAGGCCACCAGAATGCAGGGAATGTTTTTCAATTCCTGCACTGTGACCGAGGAAAGTGTGGCCACGGGATTCCGGGCCGCCAGCTCAATATACATCCTGCTGGTAGTCAGAATCAGGTTGACATATTCATCGGAAAAGGCTCTCCGCTGATCATTGAGCACCAGATCTGCGCCACCGGTGCGGAGCAAAGTGAATAATTCTTCATGGTTTCCGTACAGAAGCTGGACGGAAATGTCCGGGTATTTTGCCGAAAACTCCTCCAGCGCTTGAAGAACTTCCGGGCTGTTGTAACTGCGCAGGTAGCCAAGCTTTAAGACCGCCGCATCTCCATGGGCGATCTTGGCGGCCTCTCTGCACATTTGCTCATAATCAGCAATCAGCACCAGACTCTTCTTGTAGAAATATTCCCCAGCAGGAGTCAAAACAAACTTTCGATTTTTCCGCTCCAACAGCGGAAACCCCAGTTCTGTTTCCAACGCCTTGATCTGCTGAGATATGGCCGACTGCGATATGTGGCATTGTTCCGCCGCCTCTGAAAAGCTGTTGTTGCGCACAACGGCTTGAAAGTATTTGATCTGCCGCAGCAAGGACATACCTCCTCTGAAAAAGAATTTTTATCATTATAACATACAATAACTGCCTTATAATCTTTTATCTTTTTTCAAACAGTTTGGTTAGAATAAAAAAATTCCTTTCTTGCACCTTGTACAAAGAAAGGAATTTTTGCTAAATATAAAGTGCGCTTATTATACCTGTAATATTTCTGAAATCGAAGAAATGATGCTTTTGACTCCTGATGTAATGGTATAGGCGCCTAATTGACGTGCCTCATTCCCATATTTTTTTATTGCAGTATAGCTGGCATACACAATTACCGGTGTTTTGCAATGCAAATCTTTAAGTTCCTTTAATAACGAGAGGCCAGCGTCACTTTCAGAACCTCGTCCCATATCCGTAATAATGATGTCATAGGATTCTCTTTGGAACAATTCGATTCCTTGATCTGTCGATATTGCGATATCAAATTGAACATTTTTACTTTTGAAAAGGTTCATTATGGCTTCATTATTGATGGGATAGTCGTCTACCCATAATACTTTAAGTTGTCCCTCTTTGATATTACTTTTTACTCGTTTATGTGTAGACGATGATTCATCAACAAGACTCCAAATTAATTTTTGCATTTCCTCTAATCTTTTTTCGACACTATTATATACCTTATTGTTAAGCGCACTAATTACAGGACTATCATGAGCTTCTACATCCATTTTTGTCAGATAATCCTCGATTTGAATTTGAATCCGTTGTTCCAAACCCAGCGATTCTTTATAGAATATAATACCAAAGTCTTTTATATCAAAGGGAGGAGATTGATCATCCTGCAAAAGCATAATTGTACCAGTCTTCAAAGTATGCCGAATTCCTAACTCATACCATACGTTGGAATTAAAATCTGTCAAAACCGCAACAACGACATCGCTGTTTTCTATATTAGCGACAATATTGGAAAATAATTTATATGGTCCTACTTCAGATCTTGTGCAAGAATATCCGTTGCTCTCCATTATTCTCTTTATTATATTGAAAAATTCCGTCCAATAGTTTTCATCATGCACGTCGGTCGTTTTCGAAAACGGCATGATAACAAAGCATTTTTTCCCCATTGTTTTTTTCTCCGCATTCCTTTTGCATAACTGATTATCGCTGTAATATTGGAAAACCAGAAAAGGATTAACCTTATTTTACAATCTAATGGGAAAATATGCAATTCAAATATTGGAATTTATCATCTGTGTTCTCCCGCTCGTTTTTTTGATACCATACGGGATTGCCGTATGAGAGAGCGGATTGGCCGTTTCCGGCAAATTCTCACTGCAGCTTCTGTGCAAAGCTGCTGCCAGAAATATTGGCGGGAACCTGCAGCATCTCCAGTATGGTTGCCGCGACATCGGAAAAACTGGTGCGCGTTCCCAGATTAACGGGCTGAATGCTCTGCCCCATAACCAACAGCGGCACATATTCTCTGGTATGATCGGTAGTAGCCTGATAAGAGGGATCGCAGCCATGATCTGCGGTAATCATGACTACGTCATCTTCTCCCATCTGCTCCATGAACGCCGGCAGCCATGCGCCATATTCTTCCAGAGCCTTCGCATAACCGTCGACGTTGCGGCGATGGCCATACAACATATCAAAATCCACCAGATTGATAAAACAGAGGCCGTGAAAATCACGCTTGGCATACTCCATTGCATACTCCAAACCATTGGCATTGGATTTGGTATATACCTTCTCTGTAATGCCTCTCCCGGCAAAAATATCAAATATTTTGCCCACGGCAATGGAATCCAGCCCCGCTGCCTGAATGGCATCCAGCATTGTTTCAGCCGGCGGTTCCAGAGAAAAATCATGCCGGTTGGCCGTGCGCGTGTATGCGCCCGAAGTCCCCACAAAGGGACGGGCAATCACACGCCCTACGCCATGCTTCCCCTGAAGCTGCTGTCGTGCAATCCGGCAGCATCGATACAGTTCCTCCAACGGCACAACGTCTTCATGGGCGGCAATCTGAAATACCGAATCGGCTGAGGTATACACAATCAGCTTACCGGTGCGGACATGTTCATCGCCATATTTTGCAATCACTTCCGTGCCGGAAATGGGAATGTTGGCAAGGACGCCTCTGCCGGTGGCCTGCTCAAAGGGTTTGAGCACTTCTTCCGGAAAACCATTCGGATACGTGGGCAACGGTTTTTTTGAAATCACACCCGCTAGCTCCCAGTGTCCAATGGTGGTATCCTTTCCCATGGACGCCTCCGTCAGGCGGGCATACGCCCCGCCGGGTACACCCTCCGGCGCAGGCAGGCATGTCACGCCGTCAATACAACCCAAACCGGCCTCAATCATATTCGGAATCCGACATTCCTTCGATGCGGCACACGCAGCCAGTGTGTTGACATTCACATCTCCGAATTTTTCAGCATCCGGCATTTGTCCAATGCCAAAAGAGTCCAGCACAAACAAAAAAATTCGTTTCATTTTTTCACCTCTCATAGCATAAGAATGTTTTCTGGTTTCGTCCGTGCTTTCCAGCTGCAAAATCTCCTATTTTTGAAGATGCGCCACGAAAGCATCGGTGGTCAAAATATTCTGCAACAAAATCGTCATCAACGTATTGTGCACCTCATTTTGTTCCAGAAGAAACGCATTATATAAACAGAAATCCTGTCTTTAGTATACAAAAACTGATGAGGAATTTGTATTCTTATTGGTTATCACGAGACAAAGGTCGCGTAAATCGAAATCTTCCTTTCCAAGATTACACGATATGGATACAAATGTCTATAGCTTTTCTTCGCTTTATAAACGGCTCCGATATTATCCTTCTGCGTCGGACTGCTGCGCATTTCTACCTTGGAATACGATGGAACGGCCAAACGAGACACCAACTTGACTCTATTATAATTTTCCCCCACTTGTCCAGCAGTCTGTGGTACAATAGAATATATCAGGGCCGTGGCACACCGCAGCCAAAAACATGTCAATGGAGAGAATGCTTATGACACACAAACCGCGTTTTACGCGCCTTATCGCAATCGTTTTTCTGCTCAATCTGCTCTTACCAAATGCCGCGCTGGCAGCCAACCAAACCGATCGGACTTTTTCGATCCGTATCGTACATACCAACGATATTCACGCCCGTGTGGAGGAAAACGCGGGGAGCGGCATTATCGGTATGGCGCGGCTTGCAGGCGTGATAGACGACTATACCGCCAGCGCCGACCTTGATCTGGTGCTCGATTCGGGCGACCTGTTCCACGGTCAGCCGATTGCAACGCTCGTGCAGGGCGAAAGCGTCGCACAGCTGCTCAAGGCCTGCGGCTACGACGCAGTCACCGCGGGAAACCACGACTGGAGCTACGGCAAAGAGCGTCTGAAGGAGCTGTGCGAAATCGCAGACGTGACCATGCTTACCGGCAACGTAGTCGAAACCGACACAAATACGCCCTTCTTTGACGATGCATTTTACACAGAAACTGTTCAGATTGGCGGACAGGAACTCAAGGTCGGTTTATTCGGTGTAATTGACCCGTCGATTAAGCAGGACACCACGCCTGCCAATGTTGCGGGGCTGGATTTCACCGATGCCGCAGCCTACGCAAACCAAGCCGCCGATGCGCTGCGCGCTCAGAACTGCGACGTGGTTATCGGTCTGACACACACCTATGATCCCGCCGGGCTGGCCGCCAAAGTCGGCGGCGTGGACCTGTGGCTGTCCGGTCACGAACATCTGCAGCTGAACGAAACCGTCACCGACGCGGACGGCGCATCCGTGCGTGTGGTCGAAAGCGGCTATTATCTGTATTCGCTCAGCCTAATCGAGATGACCGGCACGCTGGACGAGAACGGCGCGGTCGAAAACCTGCAAATCAATGTCACGCCCATGCAGTATAGCGATGCAGCGGCATATCCGGCCAAGGCTTCGGTCTCCGCTGTGCTGGACGATATCCATGCCGCACAGCAGGATAAGCTGGAGGAGAAAGTCGGTGAAACACTCGCCGCGCTTGATGGCGTGTGGGAAGATTTACGTATTGACCAACAGAATCTGGGCAATGTCGTTTGCGATGCCTATCTGTTCGAAACCGGTGCGGACGTGGCGTTTGAAAACGCAGGCGGCATTCGTGCCTCGATCGAGGCCAGCGATGTGACCTATGCCGATATCATCGGCGTCAGCCCATACGGCAACTACATCGTCACCAAGCAGGTGACCGGCGCTGCGCTGACCGAAATCATGGAAACCTCGCTCGATATCGGCCTGCAGTCGGCCGCGGCCAACGCCAGCGGTAAAACCGATGCATGGCCGGAAAACAGCGGCAGCTATCTGCAATTCGGCGGCATGACTGTCACCTATGACCCAACCGCTGCCAAGGGCAGCCGTGTGCTTTCGATTGAAGTACAGGGCGCCCCGCTTGAATCCGACAAAATCTACACCGTTGCAACCAACAACTTTGTCGCCGTATCTGAGAACTATCCGCAGCTGGCACAGACCGAAGAAACCGGCCAGTTCATCGCCTGCGATGAGGCGCTTGTCCGCTTTTTCCAGCAGGATGCGGATGCGATTGCGGCGAGCGTCTATGACGAGCGGCTGATTACAGATACCGCCGCACAAGACGATTCTGATTGTCCCTCCGCCATGTTTTCCGACGTGCAGCAAACCGACTGGTTCCACCAAGCGGTGGATTTCATGGTGGAAAACGATATCATGCACGGCACCAGCGAAACCACGTTTGAGCCGGAGAGTGATGTCAGCCGCGGTATGGTGGCGGTTGTGCTGTGGCGGCTGGCAGACTGTCCTGTGGTCAACTATCTGATGCCGTACAACGATATCGCATCCGATACCTACTACACCGAGGCGGTTCGCTGGGCGTCGAGCGAACAAATCGTCACCGGTTATGACGAACAAAGTTTTGGCCCGAAAGACCCGGTCACCCGTGAGCAGCTGGCAGCCATGTTGTACCGCTTTGCGCAGAGCGAAGGAATGACGGCCGTCAATCTGTCGGAAAATCTCTCCGGCTTTGCCGATGCAGCGCAGGCCAGCAGTTATGCGGTGCAGCCGCTCAACTGGGCGGTCGGCAGCGGCATCATCAACGGCGACGACGGCTTACTCAAACCGCAGGGAACGGCCACCCGAGCGCAAACTGCGCAAATACTGATGCGTTATATGGGACTGACGGCCTGAGCCGTCCCTCCCGTTTAACAGATATAACTTTGCACCCGTAGGAAAGGAGAAAAAAGATGCAATACGAACTCAAAGGCGGCGTTTTCCCGGTCGTTGTATGCCAGCTGGCAGACGGCGAAAAGATGATTACAGAAAAAGGCTCCATGGTCTGGATGACCCCCAACATGGAGATGGAGACCTCAGGCGGCGGTCTGGGCAAAATGTTTTCCAAGGCATTTTCCGGTGAAAGCATGTTCCAAAACATCTATACCGCGCGCGGTGCGGGCATGATCGCCTTCGGCTCGAGCTTCCCCGGCCGCATCCTCACACTCGAGGTCGCACCGGGGCGCGAATTCATCCTGCAAAAAACCGCGTTCCTCGCCTCGGAAGCCGGCGTACAGCTGTCCGTCCATTTCAACAAGAAACTGGGCGCAGGCTTCTTCGGCGGCGAAGGCTTCATCATGCAGCGTCTTTCCGGCAGCGGCACCGCCTTTGTCGAGGTGGACGGCGAGCTGGTGGAATACACGCTTGCGTCCGGAGAGCAAATGGTCGTAGACACCGGCAACGTGCTCGGCTTTGATGCCAGCGTGTCCATCGACATCCAACAGGTCAAGGGCATCAAGAACAAACTGCTCGGCGGAGAAGGTTTTTTCAACACCATACTGACCGGCCCGGGCAAAATCTGGCTGCAAACCATGCCGATCTCGGGTGTCGCATCCGCAATTCAGCCCTATATCCCCACTGGCAACGGCTGAGTTTTCCCACTCGCTAAAAATAGGCTTACATAAAAATCACAATATATCAAAACCGCCCCCGTGCTGTAAAAGCAGTACGGGGGCGGTTTGCTATGCTGAAAACAGTTTACTCGACGGTCAGCACCTCGTCGCCCGCAGAGACCTTGCCGGTCTTTTGCAGGGTAAAGGTCGTATAAGCGTCCGAGTTGGTGACGACCACCGGTGTCACCGTGCGGTAGCCCGCTTCGACAATCATCTTTTCGTCAAAGCTGCCAATCTTGTCGCCCTTCTTGAGCTTGTCGCCCTCCTTCACGTCGATGGTGAACGGCGCACCGTTCATCTGCACCGTGTCGATGCCCAGATGAATGAGCAGTTCAACGCCGTCCGTCGTGGTCAGACCGATGGCATGCTTGGTGCCGAATACGGTCGCAACCTCACAGTCTGCCGGAGCGTACACCTGATTATCCGTCGGCTCGACGGCAAAGCCGTCACCAACCATTTTTTCGGAGAACACGCCGTCCTCCACCTGCTCCAGCGGAATAACATTGCCGGTCAGCGGGGACGCGATCACATGCGCGCCGGTGGATGCGGGAGCGCTGTCCGCCGCGACTGTTGCTGCCGCCTGCGGCGCATCCTCATTGCTGGCAGGCGATGCGAGGAACGCCTCCAGATCGGACTTGATGACCGATACGCGCGGGCCGTACACAACCTGCACACCTGTGCCCTTGCAGATCACGCCCGACGCGCCTGTATTCTTGAGCATCTGCTGATCGACCTTGGAGGCATCATGCACCGTGCAGCGCAAACGGGTGATGCAGCAATCCACGTCCGAAATGTTCGCCTTACCGCCCAAGCCCATCATGATCTCACGGGACAACGCAGTATCTCCGCCGCCCTGCGCCGCTGCGGCTTCGCCTTCCTTGCGGGCGTTTACGTCCGCGCGGGTGTACAGCTTGATCTCGCTGTCGTCGCGGCCCGGGGTCTTATAATCAAACTTTTTAATCATAAAGGAGAATACGAGGTAATAAACAATAAAGTATACCACGCCGACTACCGGAATCCACAGCCAGCTTGTCTTGGCGTTACCCTGCATGATACCGAACAGCGTCAGGTCGATCAAGCCGCCCGAGAACGTCAGGCCGACGCCGACATTCAGGATGTGCATAATCATGTACGACGCACCTGCAAAGATGCAGTGCACCACATACATCGCAGGAGCGACAAACAAGAACGTGAACTCGAGCGGCTCGGTAATACCGGTCAGCATC
The DNA here is from genome assembly GCF_944380975.1 of uncultured Agathobaculum sp. Classification (GTDB taxonomy): domain Bacteria; phylum Bacillota; class Clostridia; order Oscillospirales; family Butyricicoccaceae; genus Agathobaculum. Next base: position 12,580 of record NZ_CALWJK010000036.1, read on the forward strand.
GAGGTCAGTGCCGCGGACAGCAGCAGACCGCCAACCACCTTGCGGTTTTCCGGCTTGGCGCAGCGGTACAGTGCCAGCGCCGCACCCGGCAGGCCGAAGATCATCAGCGGGAACTTACCGGCCATAAAACGGGTCGCCTCAACCGAGAAATGCTCAATGCCCGGGGTTGCCAGTTCCGCAAAGAAAATGTTCTGTGCACCCTCGACCAGCACACCGTTAACCATTGCCGTGCCGCCCAGCGCGGTCTGCCAGAACGGGATATAGAACACGTGATGCAGGCCAAACGGAATGAGCGCACGCTCGATGAAGCCATACAGCCATGTGCCTGCGTAACCGGATGCCAGCACGAAGCCGCCCAGCGCATTGATGCCGTTCTGGATAACGGGCCAGATGTAGTACATCGCAATGCCGACCACCAGATAAACCGCCGCGGAGATGATCGGTACAAAGCGCGTGCCGCTGAAGAAGCTGAGCACCTGCGGCAGCTGGATTTTGTAGTACTTATTGTGCAGTGCAGCAACGCCCAGACCGACGATGATACCGCCGAACACGCCCATTTGCAGCGAGTTGATGCCCAGCACGCTTGCAGTCGCACCGGACAGGTCGGGCGCGCCAAAGTCGGTAATCAGGGCGCCGATGGTCGCATGCATGACGAAAAAGGCGATCGCCGCAGACAGGGCCGCGACTTCCTTCTCCTGCTTGGCCATGCCGATCGCAACACCCATTGCAAAAATGATATGCAGGTTATCAAAGACAATCGAACCAGCCGCATTCAGCACCTGCAAAATGGCGTTGATGAACGTGCCCGGTCCCATGACGCTCATCAGACCGTAGGTCTCCAGCATGGTTTCATTGGTAAACGAACCGCCGATGCCGAGGAACAAGCCGACAACCGGCAGAATAGCGATCGGCAGCATAAACGAGCGGCCGACGCGCTGTAATACGCCAAAAATCTTGTCTTTCATGTACTTTTACTCCTTTTGATCTGTGATTCCCATGGATAAAGCCAAACGATGCAAATGAATGGTCAAAAACGTCATTTCCTCAGACGGCAGCTGAATGGCAAACGCTTCCCGCAGCTCCGCCCGAATTTTTTCCGCACACTGGTGCGCCTGCCGATACCGCCGCACGATCATGTTCTGGAATTCCGAATCATCGTCCGCCACATAACGGTTTTGCGTGATGCGCTGACCGAGGAACTTGAGATGCGTGATAAACCGTCCGTAATCCAGCGACTGCTCATCCAGCGTCACCCCGTAATACTCCTGCACCACGCTGATGATCTTGCGAATCAGCTCGGTGATGCGCACCATATCTGCCATCTTACCGTCGATTTCGGCATTGACGATATGCAACGCAATAAACCCGGCTTCATCCTCCGGCAGTCGAAAGCCCAGCTTCTCCTCGATCAGGTCGAGCGCTTGCTTTCCGATCGCAAATTCCGCCGGATAAAAATTGGTGATTTCCCATAACAGATGATTGGGATAACGCACGCCGCTGCGCAGCCGTTCCACAGCAAAGCAGATATGGTCGGTCAGCGTGATATAAATATTTTCGCTCAGCCGCCGCCCGACCCGTTGCTCTGCTGTCTCAATGATCTCTGTGCTGACATCCAGAAATTCCGGCGATACATCTGCCAGCAAATCGCGCAGCCGGGACGATTTCTCGGGATCGCGCAAATCATAAATCTTCTCCACCTGCTGCATCGGAACCAAATCACCCGCATGCTTTTTGAATCCGATACCCAGCCCGCGCAAAATGATCTCTTTTCCGCCGTCATCCACCGTGCAAACAAAATTGTTGCCGATCACTCGGCTGATGCGATACACACCGTTGTTTTGTTCTTGCTCTGTCATGACGCCTCCCTCCGAACAACCATTTCTCTTTTCACAGGCTCTGTATATGCCGATGCTGCGCTGCTTTTATGTGCTTTGCGAGTGTTCTGCCGCATCCCTATTCTCCTTTCCCAAACCTTTTGTTCCTGAAAAAACAAAAAAGACCAAACACCCGAATATAGCAATCCCTATTCGGTCGTTTGGTCTTGCCTGCATAGCAGTCACAAGCCTGTATCTTTTTGTGAATCAAGAATAACGCTTTTTCCTATCCTTTGTCAATCCATTTATTGCGAAAAACATGAATTTCGTTGCATTATCTAAGACAAAGCGCAAGCTTTTATACAATTTGACAATATGTATCGGCTCTCCTACCGACCGGAAACAACTCCATTCCACACACCATTGACCATACCGCAACCCTACGGCATCTGATCCCTTTCGGATTGCCGCTCTGCGCCCTGACCTCCTCATTTTGACCGGAATGCGCACATTCATCAAATTGCTCAGGATTTTTAGGGGAAATCCTCCATATCTTTGGTCGGATTGCTCAAAAAATATGACATATTTTCATCATACGTGCATTTGATTCCCCCTTGACGAAAACATTTTCACTTTATATAATGATTATGAAAACAATACCAAGGAGGGGAACACATGCTCTCTCAAGTTCGAGGCGGATTGATCGTATCCTGTCAGGCGCTTCCCAACGAACCGCTGCATTCTTCCTTCATCATGGGCCGCATGGCACGTGCAGCGGCAGAAGGCGGGGCCGTCGGCATCCGTGCCAACACACCGGAGGATATCGCAGAAATCGCTAAAAATACCACGCTTCCCATCATCGGCATCGTCAAGCGCGACTATCCCGATTCCCCGATTTATATTACACCTACGCTGCGAGAGATTCGCGAGCTGGCGGAATCCCCGTGCAGCATGATCGCATTCGACGCCACCGACCGCCCACGTCCGCAGGGCGAATCGCTGGAAGCATTCTTTCAAGCCGCCCGAGCTGCGGCTCCCGGCAAGCTGTTGATGGCCGATATCGCCACGCTGGACGAAGCCGTTCGCGCCGCGCAAATGGGATTTGATTGTGTTTCCACCACGCTGATGGGCTACACCGCGCAATCCGAGGGACACAACATAGCTGACAATGATTTTGCCCGGCTCAAGGCCATTTTGACCGCGGTTTCCATACCGGTCATCGCGGAAGGCCATGTGGATACGCCGGAAAAAGCACGGCGCTGCATCGAGCTTGGCGCACATGCCGTTGTCACCGGCGGCGCGATCACCCGTCCGCAGCTGATCACCAAAACGTTCACCGACGCGATCTACGCAAAATAAAAGAGCGCATTTGCGCTCTTTCCGCTCAAAACCTCCGGTGGAACAGCGTTTGCAACGCACGATCCCGACTCTCCCGGCATGTGGGGTCTTCCAACAGCCGGTAAGTCACCGCATCGATCAGGAATACCAACGGCATTTGGGAATTGATGAATTTTTCATCCCCTACCTGACAGATATCCCCTGCCAGCAGGATGGTATCTGCCATCAGCCCCAGCTCCGACCGGCTGTTCTGCGTCAGCAGACAAATCTGCACTCCCGCCGATTTGGCGATTCGACACGCGCTGACCACTTCAGGTGTCTCACCCGAATTGGAAACCGCAATGATCAAATCCTTTGGCGAAAACAGGCTGGACTGCACACGCATCAGGAAGGTATCCGTCATCACGCTCGAGGTAAATCCCATCTGCACGAGCCGCATATTGAGTTCGCTTGCCGTCAGGCCAGAGCTGCCCAGACCAAACACCAGGATCTTATCCGCCTGATGGATCCGGTCAACAAAGGCATCCAGATCTTCCGGACGAACCAATTCGCAAGCAGCATCTAGCGTGCGCGCATAGTAATGGCTGATTCGCTGAATGGTTTGATCCGGTGTCTGTTCCGGCGTTCCTTCCGCTGCCAGCAGCGTCTGGAACTCAATATAGTTCCGGTAATCCAGCTTTTTGCAAAACCGCGTCAGCGTCGAGTTCGAGGTGCCGATCACCTGCGCCAGTTCCTGGCTGGCGGTCGAAACCGCCTCTTCCGGATGCGTCACAATATAGGCCGCGATTTTCTGTTCGCTCTTGCTGAGCCGGAAGCCATAAAACTGAAGCCGGTTTTGAAAACTCAGTTCTGCCATGGTTTCCTCCCCCAAGATAGTTGATTCTTTAACAATCATAGTATACCGCACGCCATTTTGCAACAGGCAAAATGAAAAAAATTACCTTGTGCAGCTCCGTCGGCTGTCATCACTTTTGTCAACCCTTCACATCAGGCTAACATAAAAAGGAGAATGTATCATGAACAATCATCTGAACGTAGGCGTAATCGGTTTCGGTCAAATGGGACAAATCCATGCAGGTATTTACAATAAGCTGCCGGGTGTGGATCTGATTGCAGTTTGCGAGTACAACGACGACCGCCGCGCGGAGGCAGAGAAGCTGTACGGCTGCAAGACCTACAAAAACTACAAGGATCTGCTGGAAAACCCGGAAATCGACGCGGTTTCCATTGTTCTGCCCGACAACATGCACCGCGAAGCAGTGGAAATTGCGGTTGCCAACAAAAAGCACATCCTGCTCGAGAAGCCGCTGGCCAAGGAGCTTGCCGATGGCGAAGCCATGTATGCCATCCTCAAGGATTATGACAAGGTGTTCTCGCTCGGTTTCCTGCTGCGCTTCGATCCCCGCTTCAACATGATCAAGCAACGTCTGGATGCAGGCGAGCTGGGCGACATCATCCATATGTATTGCCGCCGCAACAGCCCGATCGTCGGCCCCCGCCGCTATATCGGTGCTTCCGACCTGTCCATGCACGTCATGATCCATGACATCGACTATGTCAACTGGTTCATGGGCTGCAAGCCGGTCAAGGTATTTGCAAAGGCACGCAGCGTGCTGCTCAAGGAATACGGCATGGATGACGTGATCTACGCCATCGTTACTTATGAAAACGGTGCAGTCGCCTGTCTGGAAGCCTGCTGGGTACTGCCCGAGAATTCGCCCACGATCATCGACGATAAGGTCGAGCTGGTCGGTACCAAGGGCGTTGCCTATGTCGATGCCTGCGATAACGGCGTACGCTTCGTCACTGGCAACGGCGTGCTTTACCCTGACTCCCGTCACTGGTATAATTGTAACGGCGCACCGTCCGGCGACCTGTCCGAAGAGATCATGGCCTTTGTCGGCAATATCATTAACGGCACCAAGTCGATCATCACTCCGGAGGACGCGCTCGACACTTTGCGCGTTGTAGATGCGATCGAACGCTCGATTGCGGAAGGCAAGGAAGTTTCCCTGTAACCGGTTTTGAAAGCCAAAAAGAAAGGTAGCGACTCATTTCCGATTTAAGGAGGGTGACACTCAATGTCAGCACGTGTAAAGATTCAAAAATTCGGCAGTAAACTCAGCAGCATGGTCATCCCAAACCTCGGTGCATTCATTGCATGGGGCCTGCTCACCGCTGTCGGCATTGCCATCGACAATGACATGCTTCGCAGCTTTATCACACCCATGCTCAACTATCTGCTTCCGCTGCTGATCGCGTTTGCAGGCGGCAAGATGGTATATGACTACCGCGGCGGCGTGATCGGCACGGTGGCAACCATCGGCGTTATCATCGGCTCAAGCGTGACGATGTTCATTGGCGCGATGATCCTCGGCCCGCTGTCCGCATGGATCCTCAAGCAGTTTGATAAAGCAATTGACGGCAAGGTGCCGATGGGCTTCGAATTGTTGGTCAACAACTACTCGGTCGGTATCCTCGGCGCGATCCTGAGCGTCATTGGCTGCGTCTGGCTCGGCCCTGCGATTTCCTCGCTGACCAACGTATTTGCAGCCGGCGTGAATGTGCTGGTGCAGAACAATCTGCTGCCGCTGACGGCAATCCTCATCGAGCCTGCCAAGCCGTTGTTCCTCAACAACGCGATCGGTCAGGGCATCCTGACGCCGATGGGCACGCTCCAACTGGATGAGCTGGGCAAATCCGTTTTGTTCCTGCTCGAATCCAACCCTGGTCCCGGTCTCGGCATTCTGCTCGCGTACATGTTCTTCGGCAAGGGCTCTTCCAAGACCTCTGCTTGGGGTGCATCTGTGATCCACCTGTTCGGCGGCATCCATGAGATCTATTTCCCGTTCGTGCTGATGAACCCGATTCTCATTCTCCCGCTGATCGTCGGCGGCGCTTGCGGCACGCTGGTATTCACCATGCTGAACGTCGGTTTGGTCGGCGTTGCTTCCCCCGGCAGCATCATCTCTATCATGCTCATGTCCTCGCCCGGCGACCAGTTCAAGATCATTCTCGGTATTGCGGCTGCTTGTGTCGTTACCTTCGTGCTGGCCATTCCGCTCATTAAGCGTGCAGGCGGCGGCGATGACGCATCGCTCAAGGAAGCAGCCCAGACGATGAACGAGCTCAAGGGCAAGAAGAGCCGCATCTCCTCCGTTTTTGAAAGCATTGAAGAGTTTGATTTCTCTAAGGTAACGCGCATTGCCTATGCCTGCGACGCCGGTATCGGTTCCTCTGCCATGGGCGCGACCGTTTTACAGAAGAAGTGTAAAGCAGCCGGTCTGGATGACATCAAGGTATTCCATATTGCCATTGAAAACCTGCCGACCGAATGTCAGGTTGTCGTCACACAGGAGCTCCTGCTCGACCGCGTCAAGGACGTACAAAAGGATGCCTATTGCATCGCTGTGACCGATTTCATCAATGCCCCGCAATACGATGAGCTGATCGATAAGATCAAGCAGGCCCGCGGCAACAAATAGGCATAACAGCCCGGAAAAGCGGCGCTGCCGTTTGCAATCAAGCGGCAGCGCCTTTTTGTTATCACGGAAAAAGAGGTCAGTATGCTGAAAACGATTATTATGGACTTCGACGGACTGATCGTCGATACCGAGGTGGTGTGGTATCACATCTATGTGGAATGGTTCCGCAGGGAAAAGGGATATGACCTGTCTGTGCAGGAATTCTTGACCTGTGTCGGCTCTAATTCCGAGGATCTGTTCCGCAAGCTGGATGCCAAGGGCGTCACGGTAGACCGCGATGCCTTCGCCAAGGACACCTTTGCGCAGTTTATTGAACAGAGCAGCCGTCTGCCGGCTAAGCCCGGCGTGGAGGACTTTTTAAAGCAGGCGCATGCAAACGGCCTGTCCGTTGCGCTTGCAACCTCCTCCAGCCGAAAAAAACCAACCGTCCATCTGGAACGGTTGGGCCTGCTGCCGTATTTTGATCTGCTGGTCACAGCAGAAGATGTCGAACGCATCAAACCCCATCCCGACCTGTTCCTCAAAGCAGCTGAAAAACTCGGCTGCACGCCGGAGGAATGTCTGGTGGTGGAAGACTCCCTCAATGGGCTTTTGGCCGGTCTGAACGCACATATGCGCGTTCTGGTGGTGCCCAACGAAGTAACGAAATATTGTCAGTTCGATGGGCAATACCGTCTATGCAATTCGCTTGCAGACGTCAATGTCGCCCAACTGATCGCAGAATTTTAGGAGGAACGATTACAATGCTATTGGAAACGATCACAGCCCAAGACGTACAGATCGGCTTGCACGCAAAGAATTGGGAGGACGCCATCCGTCAGGCAGCCGCGCCCCTGCTTGCATCCGGCGCGATCCAGCAAAGCTATATTGACGGGATGATCACATCCGTTCACGAAAACGGCCCCTATTTTGTTCTGGCAAAAGGGCTGGCGCTGGCGCATGCTCGCCCAGAGTGCGGCGCAGTCCGCTTAGCGCTCAACTTTACGACTTTTGATCCTCCGGTGTCCTTTGGCGCTGGTGAAAACGATCCGGTCCGTCTGGTCATCACGCTGGCTGCAACCGATCCGGACAGCCACTTAGACCTACTCGGTGAGCTGGCAGAAGTCCTGATGGATGAGAGCCGGATGCAGCAGCTGTTCTCCGCGGCATCACCCGAAGCATTCTGCGCGCTGCTTGGATAATCTCTGAAGAAAGAGGCGATAAGCATGGTTCTGTGTTTTGATATTGGCGGCACCTCCATTAAGTACGGAGCAGCGCATGAGGAAAACGGGCAGATTGTATTTGATGACCGTTGGGAAACTCCTACGGACGCCAAACAGCTGCGCGGTCCGGGCATTGAGCAGAAAATTCTGGAGCTGATCGACAGCCTGTATAAGCAATATACGCCGGAAGGCATTGCGATTTCCACCGCTGGCATGGTGGACCATATGACCGGCGCAATCCTCTATGCTAACGAGAATATTCCCGAATATACCGGCCGCAATCTCAAACAGGCCGTGCAAAATCGCTTTCATTTGCCGTGTGCGGTGGAGAATGACGTCAACTGCGCCGCACTCGGCGAAGCCGCCTACGGTGCAGGCCGCGGTGCAGACAGTGTACTCTGTCTCACCGTCGGCACCGGCATCGGCGGCGCTATCGTACTTGACGGCAAGATCTGGCACGGCCACAGCGGCAGCGCCGGTGAGATCGGCTATATGCCGATGAGCGGTAGCCTGTTCGAGCAGCAAGCCTCCACCTCTGCCCTTATCCGCAATATCAAGTCGCAAACGGGTGAAGCGCTAACCGGCAAGGAAATTTTTGCCCGCGCGCAAGCCGGTGATACGGTTTGTCAAAATGCAATTCAGCAATTATGTGCGGTTTTGGCACAAGGGCTTGCCGCCTGCATCTGTCTGTTTAACCCTGCCGCCATTGTCCTTGGCGGGGGTATTATGGCACAGAGCGATTACCTCCGGCCAATCCTCCAGGACGAACTGCAGCATTTTGTCAATCCATTTGTTCTTTCCCAAACCAAGCTGTGCTTTGCCGAGCTTGGCAACAGCGCTGGTATGGCTGGCGCCTTTCGCTGGCTCAAACAGACTACCTCCCGCTGACGTTTTCCCCTCTGTCAGCAAAAGAAAAAGCAGTAGCCGAAGCTACTGCTTTTTTAATGTGCGCGTCGAGTTATCTTCCCGGGCCGTCGCCAGCCAAGTATTGTCACCGTAAACGAGCTTAACTACTGTGTTCGGAATGGGAACAGGTGTACCCTCGTCACCATTGACACGCACTATAGAAGGTTTGCACCTTCAAAACTGAACAATAACTACCGGCAAGCTAAGAGTTTATCTGAGATTGCCTCTAATTTTGAGGTCAAGCCCTCGGCCTATTAGTATCAGTCCGCTGCATACATTACTGCACTTCC
>NZ_CALWJK010000037.1 GCF_944380975.1 uncultured Agathobaculum sp.
TGTGCTCTTCCGATCTACTCAACATAGCGGCGCTGGCCCTCGGCGTAGATCGTGTCAAACGCCAGGGACGACTTGCCCGAGCCGGACAGACCGGTCAGCACGACCAGCTTGTCGCGCGGAATCTTGATATCAATGTTTTTCAGGTTGTGCTCGCGCGCGCCCTTGATATGAATATATTCGTGCATAATCTGTTGTAACTCAACCTCATTTCGTTCCGTTCTCTATCCTTAGCTTATCTCTTTTATACTTCGATGATACTGCCCGCGGACAAAAACGCGATACGCTCTCCGAGCGTTTCGCGCAGCACGTCATACGCATGCGGGCCGGTGCAGTGGCAGGTGTAATAGCGGCTGTCTGTTGCCGCAAGGCGCACGGCAACCGCACGGATATTCTCGTCCGGCTCGCTTTTGCCGGTCGACGGGCTGAACAGGTGCATACCGCCGATGACGACATCCGGATCGCGGCCAAGCAGTTCCTTCGCCCGTGCGCAGATGTTGACTACGCCACGGTGTGCGCAGCCCGTAAACAGCACCGTCGTCTCCCCTTCGCGCACGATTAAACTCTGCTCATGCAGGAAGCGGTCGGGAACATACTGCCCGTTTTCCCGCTCGTACAGCGTGCGGTTTCCGGTTGGCACGCAGTCCGCGCCTGTGATGTCGGAAAACAGGGTCAGCGTGTCGCTCACCTGTATCACGCCACCGGCGCGTCGCAGACGTGGGTTCTCTGCCAGTGCATCGTCCAACCCGATGGGTTTGATGCCCTCCGGCTTATGGGAAAAGTGCGGCTCAAACGCTTTTTCATGCACATAGACCGGCGCATGGTCGTTGACTTTCAAAAACGCCGCCAGCCCGCCGCCGTGGTCGTAATGCCCGTGCGAGACAAAGGCCGTATCCACCGCGGACAGGTCTGCACCAAGCGCCGCAGCGTTTTTCAAAAACAAATCGGTCTGCCCCATGTCAAACAGCAGCTTTTGACCGTTCGCTTCGATATAAAAGCTCAGCCCGTGCTCACAGGCAAAGTCCGGCGCGCACGCAGTATCCTCCATGAGTGTATAAATCCTCATTTTCCTTCCTCCAGCGCCTTGATCTGGTCACGCAGCTGCGCGGCAATTTCGAATTCCAGCATCTTGGCCGCTTCCTTCATCTGCTTTGTCAGGCGGGCAATCTCCTGCTGTCGCTCGCCCTTGGTGCGCAGCTTCTTCTTGCTGCTCGTCGGCACGTTGGACGTGATTTCGATGACGTCCTGCACCTTCTTTTTGACTGATTTGGGCGTGATGCCATGCTTTTTGTTGAATGCATCCTGCAACGCGCGGCGGCGCTCGGTTTCGTCCATCGCGCGGCGCATGGAAGGTGTGATGCTATCCGCATACAGCACGACCATGCCGTGTTCGTTACGCGCGGCGCGGCCGATGGTCTGAATAAGCGAGGTCTCGGAACGCAAAAATCCCTCCTTATCCGCGTCGAGGATGGCAACGAGCGACACCTCCGGGATATCCAGACCCTCACGCAGCAGGTTGATGCCGACCAGCACGTCGAACACGCCCAGACGCAAATCACGCACCAACTCCTGCCGCTCGATGGTTTTCACGTCATGGTGCATGTACCGCACCTTTATGCCCGCGGTCTCCAGATAGCCGGTCAAATCCTCCGCCATCTTTTTTGTCAGCGTCGTCACCAGCACGCGCTCGCCCTTGGCAGTGCGCGCGTTGATCTCGCCAATCAGGTCATCGATCTGCCCCTCGACCGGACGCACGACTACCTCCGGGTCGAGCAGGCCGGTCGGGCGGATGACCTGTTCGACCACCTGTCCCGACCGCGACAGCTCATACTCGCCGGGCGTTGCCGAAACGTAGACGATCTGGTTCAACCGCTCGTTGAACTCGTCAAAGTTCAAGGGGCGGTTGTCATAGGCTGAAGGCAAGCGAAAGCCGTTTTCGACCAGACTTTCCTTGCGAGCACGGTCGCCGTGGTACATGGCGCGCACCTGTGGCAGTGTGACATGGCTCTCGTCCACGATCAGCAGGAAGTCCTCTGGGAAGTAGTCGATTAGGGTAAACGGGGCGCTGCCCGGCTCTCGGCGCGACAGCACACGCGAATAGTTCTCGATGCCACTGCAAAAGCCGATCTCCTGTAACATTTCGATATCGTACCGCGTACGCTGTCCGATGCGCTGCGCCTCGATCAGCTTGCCGTTTTCCTCGAAATATTGGATGCGCTGTTCCAGCTCCTCCTCCAAATCCTGAATGGCGGCCTGCAATTTGTCCTTGGGGGTGACATAGTGGCTCGCGGGGAAAATCGCGGTGTGCCCCAGCTCGCCCAACACCACGCCGGTAAGCGGATTGATGCGGCTGATGCGGTCGACCTCGTCCCCGAAGAACTCAATGCGCACGACGTCCTCATCCGAATATACCGGCCAGATCTCGACCGTGTCGCCGCGCACGCGAAAGCGGTTACGCTCGAACGCGATATCGTTGCGCTCATACTGAATATCAATGAGCCGGTGAATGAGCGTTTCGCGGCTGATCTCCATGCTGGGACGCAGCGAAATGACCATCTTCTTGTAGTCGATCGGGTCACCCAGCGAATAGATGCAGGAGACCGACGAAACGATGATCACGTCCCGCCGCTCGGACAGTGCCGAGGTCGCGGAGTGACGCAGCCGGTCGATCTCGTCGTTGATCGCGGAATCCTTTTCGATATAGGTATCGGTAGACGCGATATACGCCTCGGGCTGATAATAGTCGTAGTAAGACACAAAATACTCGACCGCGTTATTGGGAAAAAACTCCCGCAGCTCGGTACAGAGCTGAGCGGCAAGCGTTTTGTTGTGCGCGAGCACCAGCGTCGGCCGCTGGGTCTGCTCGATGATGTTGGCCATGGTGAAAGTCTTGCCCGAACCGGTCACACCCATGAGGGTCTGCTCGGTCAGTCCGTTATTGATGCCCTCGACCAGCTTTGCGACCGCTTGCGGCTGATCGCCTGCCATCTTATAGTTGCTGACAATTTGAAAATCCGGCATATCCTACCTCCTCTGTCCGATCTGACCGGTGCGCAACTTGCAAATAGACACGTATTTCCCACGAGCAACCACGCAATGATCGACCAGCTGCAATCCCAAGCCGGTCAGCGTCTGTTCCAGCCGCCGCGTAGCAAGCATGTCCGCCTCGGACGGTGTCGCCGTTCCGTTCGGGTGGTTGTGCGCAACCGCCACGCCTGCCGCGTGGCAAATCAGCGCGCCGCTGGCAATTTTATAAGCATCTACCGGCACATGCGCATGCCCGCCGCGCGCTACTTCCTCGCACTTGATGACGCGTCCCGCCCCGTCCAGATAGGCGGCGAGCAGCACCTCATCCTGTTCGCCCGCAAACTGCGGCACAAAATATTCTCCGATCTTTTCATAGCTGTTCAGCTTGTCGCTGTGCCGCTCACTCTTGGCCACATCCTGCTGATACCGCGCGCACATAGCAAACGACAGCTTGAGCAGGTCGGCTGAGCGCGGCCCGATGCCCTGCACCTCGCAAAGCTGCTCGACCGGCGCTTCCAACACCGCGTGCAGCGACCCAAAACGCGCCAGCAAACGGTGCGCAGTCGGGTTGGTGTCCACACGCGGAATGGCAAAGAACAGCAGAAGCTCGAGCACCTCATGGTCGCTGAACACATCCAGCCCGAAGCGGCGGAACTTTTCCAGCACGCGCTCTCGATGGTTTTGATGCAGTTGTTCCGCCATGAGCCGGCCTCCTTTACGTTTTACAGATGAATGCGCTGCTCCGCCTGACGCAGCGCGCGGGCGACCAGCGGGCTGTCCTTAATTTCCGGGAACGGGACGGTCGGCTGCGGCTCTCCCTCATGCGGACGCAGGCTCTTGCCCATCCACAGCACATCCCGCCACTGGCCGAACTTGTACATACTCTCCTGATACGCGCCCGAAATGATAAAACCCATCGCCTTATGGAACTTCATCGAGCGCTCGTTGGGCGAAGTGATGCCGACGTAGATGTTATAGTATCCCTGCATCGCAAGCAGCTCAAACAGCGCCGCGTAAATCGCACCCGCAATGCCATGCCGATGCCACTCCTGCGCGACATAGATCGACGTCTCGACCGACCACTGATATGCTGCACGGGTGCGGTGCGGCGAGGCATAGCCATAGCCGACCACCTCTCCGTCCACCGTACAAACCAGCCACGGCAGACGCTGACCATAGGTGCGCATGCGTCCAAGGAATTCGTCCAGCGTCGGCGGCGTGTATTCGCTCGACACCGTCGTTTGAATGACATACGGCGCGTACAGCGCCAGCATATCGGCCGCATCCTGTTCGGTTGCGGCGCGCAAAACAACTTCCGGCATAGTATTTCTCTCCCGTTGCGATAGTTTCCGTCCTTTCATTATACCGCGCGCGCCCCGGTTGTTCAACCGATTTTTGCCGTCCTCGCCGCCAAAAATCGTACATGCGTTCGCCTGTTCTTTGTGCGCTTTTCCGTCAAAAACAAACAAACCAAAACCGTTCCAGCACCCGCATCCTTGTCCGCTCAGCCGATTGCATTTTTCCGCTTTTTGGGGTATACTACTTTAAGCAATTTTGTCCACAGGGGAGGCTTGCGCATTATGGTTCGTCACGGTTTCATCCATTCCAAAGAAGATATCAAATTTCTCATTCTGTTTGCCATGGATCTGCTGCCCTTTCCGGTCAGTTTCAGCACTGTCGTGGACCTGACGACCTGGTGCGATGAAGGCTTCGGCTACTTTGAACTGAGCGAAGCGTTCTATGAGATGGTGCCGACCGGCCACATCGAGGAAATCCCCGGCGACGGGGAACCCGCCTACCACATCACGGACAAAGGCCGCGAGGCCATTCGCGTGTTTGAAAAGCAGCTGCCCTATCCAGTGCGCGAAGCCGCACAGCGCTCCGCGCTGCGGGTCGTGCGCCAGATTCGGCGCGATGCTGCGATTCATACCTCCGTGACCGAGCGCGCCGCCAACGACCTGACCGTCCGCATGGAGATGGAGCAGGTGTTTGCCATTGAAATGGATGTGGTCAGCCGCGGACAGGCCGCGATGCTTGAGCGCACCTTCAAAAACAACGCGGAGGCGATTTACCAGACCCTGCTGGGCGCCATGACCGCAGACTACGAAACCGAGAAAGAAGACGAAACCCCTTGAACTACATTCGGCAACTGGGCGTCCTGATCGCCTGCTGCGTCGCAGGCGACGCGCTTTCCATCCTTCTGCACGGCGCGCTGCCCGGCAATGTGCTCGGACTGACACTGCTGCTTTTACTGCTGATTTTCGGCCCAATACGACTGAACCATGTCGAGCACACAGCAGATTTTTTGCTGCAAAACATGGCGTTCTTTTTCCTGCCCGCCTGCTTGGGCGTGCTGGAGATTTTCGCACAGATCAAAAGCGAAATCCTGGCTATGCTTGCAGTGTGCGTGCTGACGACGCTGTGCACCGCGACGGCCACCGCGTTCACTGTTCACATCGTGTTCCGCTTGCAGCACCGTGAAAGTGAGGAGGCGTTTGACCATGACTGAGTTGCTTTCCTCCTCCACCTTCTGGATGGCGCTATCCATCGGCTGTTATGCACTGGGCGTCAAGATCCAGCAAAAAACCGGTTCGGCGCTGTGCAATCCCCTGCTGATCTCCGCCATACTGGTTGGCGTGCTGCTGGTCGCGACCGGCACCACCTACCAAACCTATGAAAGCACCGGTCAGCTGATTTCCTTTTTCCTGACTCCGGCGACCGTGGCGCTCGCCGTACCGATCTACCGCAAGCTGGATGTACTGAAAAAGAATCTGGTGCCCATTCTTGCAGGCGCCCTGGTGGGTTCGCTGACCTCCATTCTGAGCGTACTGTTCTTCTGCCGGCTGTTCGGCCTGTCCGACGCGACCACCCGTTCACTGGTGCCCAAATCGGTCACTACGCCGATCGGCGTAGCGCTTTCCGAAATGTTAGGCGGTCTGGCACCGGTGACCGCCATTGCAGTCGTATTCACCGGCATTGTGGGAGCAATCCTGCTGCCAACCTTCCTGAAATGCATCGGTGTGCGCAATCCCGTGCAGATGGGCTTGTCCATCGGCACCGCCGCCCACGCGGTCGGCACTTCGCGCGCCATTGAGTTGGGCGAAACCGAAGGCGCAATGAGCGGCCTTGCCATCGGTGTGGCCGGTCTGTTGACCGCGCTGCTTATGTCAATCGGTTCGATATTTTTTGCTTAATCATAAAAAGCGGTCTGCACCGGCAGGCCGCTTTTTTTGCATCATTCAATAAAAAGAAGGAACCGGACGAACCGGTTCCTTCCTGACAGCTTTTCTTAGCCGAAGTAGCGCTGCAGCAGGCCCTCGAAAGCCTTGCCGTGGCGAGCTTCATCGCGAGCCATCTCATGTACAGTATCGTGGATCGCATCCAGGTTCAGAGCCTTAGCGCGCTTTGCCAGATCGAACTTGCCAGCGGTAGCGCCATTCTCAGCGTCAACACGCATCTCGAGGTTCTTCTTGGTGGAGTCGGTTACGACCTCGCCCAGCAGTTCCGCAAACTTAGCAGCATGCTCTGCTTCCTCGAAAGCAGCCTTCTCCCAGTACAGGCCGATTTCCGGATAGCCTTCACGATGCGCAACGCGAGCCATCGCCAGATACATGCCAACCTCAGTGCACTCGCCCTCGAAGTTTGCACGCAGATCCTTCATGATGTCTTCCGGAGCGCCCTGTGCTACGCCAACAACGTGCTCAGCCGCCCAGGTCTTCTCGCCGGACTGCTCCTTGAACTTCTCAGCCGGAGCGTGGCAAACCGGGCACTCAGCCGGAGCTGCTTCGCCTTCGTGAACATAACCGCATACGGAACAAACAAACTTCTTCATGATTTTTTCCTCCTAATATCCTTTTTGAAATGGTTTATTTTGGGGACGGAAGAAAACGATCCATCGTAATGGAACAAAGCTGCTCCCGCAGAGACCGATTGATCTCGGAGAACACGCGATGGAAATCGCATTCCTTCCGGTTGCCTACTCGGGTACACTGAAATTCATTGGCCAGACAATGATTGATTGCAATCGGTCCGTCAATGCATTCAATGATCTCACCCAGCGAAATTTCGGAAGGCAGCCGATTGAGCTCATACCCGCCTGCCACGCCCTTATAGGACTTGGTGATGCCGGACTGGGTCAACTTGCGCAAAATTTTGAGCGCGAAGCGCAGCGTTACGCCCGCCGACTCTGCAACATCCTTTGCACACTGTTTGCCCCCTGCCAGCGCCAGGCAATAGGTCACGCGGATTGCATAATCCGCTTCATGTGTGATTCTCAAACTGTTCCTTCCTTTCTCTCATTGGAACATCCTCAGTATAGTATTGTTCCACGGAAATGTCAATAGCATTTTATGAAATTTAATATATTTTTTTAATTAATATAAATTCTCAATAAATCCAACTTTTTCTTCTACTCACATTGTGGACAAAATGCTGTCCAACAGGGTCAGTATATCATATATTCGAGTAAATGTCTATGAATTTTCAAGCTATACACCGCTTTCCGGTATATATAAGTCGTTAAAATTTTTGCCAATCCGGCTTATCAGCCATGTGACTTATTTCAACCTGATATGCACACCAACACAAAGGAAGGCCGCATGATGCGGCCTTCCTTTGTATAAACTCTTCTTTTCAAATACTCAACCAGCTTACGCTCAATCCAGCTGCGCCAGCGCCTGATCGAGGTCAGCAATGATATCCTCGACATTTTCCAAACCAACAGACAGACGCACCAGACCCGGCTCAATGCCCGCCGCAACCAGCTGCTCGTCGGTCAGCTGACGGTGGGTCTCGCTCGCCGGATGCAGCACGCACGTGCGGATATCCGCAACATGCACCTCGTTGCAGGCCAGCTTTACGCTGTCCATGAACTTCATGGCAGGCGTGCGGCCACCCTTGATATCAATACTCATCACGCCCGAAGTGCCGAGCGGCAGATATTTCTGCGCGCGATCATACTGCTCGTTGCCCGGCAGCGCAGGATAGCGCACGGAAGCGATCTTATCCGACTTCTCCAGATGCTTTGCAACCGTCAGCGCGTTCTCGCAGTACTGCTTCATGCGCACGGGCAGGGTCTCCAGACCGAGGTTGAGCAGGAAAGCAGAGTGCGCCGCCGGATAGCAGCCAAAGTCACGCATCAGCTGCATGCGCGCCTTGATGATATAGGCCAGATTGCCGAAGTCGCGCGTGTAGACAACGCCGTGGTAGCTCTCGTCCGGCTCGGTGAAATCCGGAAACTTGCCCGAAGCGGCCCAGTCGAACTTGCCGCTGTCCACGATCACGCCGCCGCCCTGCACGGCATGACCGTCCATGTACTTGGTGGTCGAGTGCGTGACGATATCCGCGCCCCACTCAAACGGACGGCACAGAACCGGGGTGGCAAAGGTGTTGTCTACGATCAGCGGCACGCCGTTCTTGTGCGCGATATTCGCCCATTTTTCAATGTCAAACACGGTCAGCGCGGGGTTTGCCAGCGTTTCACCAAACACCGCCTTGGTGTTGGGCTTAAAGAGCTTCTGCACCTCTTCCGCGGGGGCTTCCGCGTCCGCCCAGATGCACTCGATGCCAAACTTTTTGAGCGTTACACCAAACAGGTTGATCGTGCCGCCGTAGATGGTGGAAACAGCAATGAAGCTGTCGCCCGCCGAGCACAGATTGAGAATGGCGAGCAGATTGGCTGCCTGACCGGAGCTGGTCAGCATCGCGCCCGCGCCGCCTTCCAGGGAAGAGATCTTCTTCTCGACCGCGTCACAGGTCGGGTTGGCAAAACGCGAGTACATGAACTCAGTCGGCATATCGAACAGGCCCGCAATGTGTGCAGTCGAATCAAAGCGGTAGGTAGTAGACTGCACAATGGGCATGACGCCCGGACCGCCGTTCTCAGGCTTATAGCCCTCATGCAGGCATTTGGTTTCCATCTTCATATGATAAAACTCCTTTACGAGGATTTTTGACACAAGGGTATTGTATCACGCTGAGAAAATCCGGTCAAGCATGCGCATCCTTTGCTCGACTTTGCCCGCGCCGTTTGCTATAATAAGTGCATATCCAAATTTGACGGAGGAAAACGGTTATGACCGATGAAAAAATCGCGCGCATCAACGCGCTCGCAAAAAAAGCAAAAACCGAGGGACTGACCGATGCGGAAAAGGCGGAGCAGCAAGCGCTGCGCGCGGAATACGTTGCTGGCTTTCGCCAGAGCCTGAAAGCCCAGCTGGACAACACCGTAGTGATCAACCCGGACGGCACATCCTATAAGCTGCAGCAGAAAGAGGGAAAACGTGATTGATCTGCCCGCGCATGCCGCACGCGCCATTGCACGGCTGGAGGATGCCGGATATGAGGCATGGGCGGTCGGCGGCTGCGTGCGTGACAGTCTGCGCGGTGCCCAGCCGCACGACTGGGATCTTTGCACCGCAGCCAAGCCTGCCGAGATGCAAGCGGTATTCACGGGAGAGCGCGTGCTCGAAACCGGCCTGAAGCATGGCACGCTGACCGTCTTAACCGACGACGGCCCACTGGAGATCACCTCTTTCCGCGCGGACGGCGGCTATTCGGACGGGCGACATCCGGACGGCGTGCGCTTTGTGCCCGATGTGACCGCCGACCTTGCGCGGCGGGATTTCACAGTCGGCGCAATGGCATGGCACCCAGACCGCGGCCTGTGCGACCCGTATGGTGGTCTGGACGATTTGCAGGACGGTGTGCTGCGCGCGGTGGGCGACCCGGATGCACGCTTTCAGGAGGACGCGCTGCGCATTTTGCGCGGCGTGCGCTTTGCGTCTCAGCTCGGCTTCACGGTGGAAACCGAAACCGCTGCGGCTATGCGGCGACAGGTTGGCCGGTTGTCCTGCGTTGCGGCCGAGCGTGTGCGCGAAGAACTGACCGGCTTGTTGTGCGGTCGGTTTGCGACGCGGGCGCTGCGGGACTTTTCCGACATTTTGACCGCAGTGCTGCCCGAGCTTGCCCCGATGGTGGACTGCGCACAGCAAAATCCGCATCACTTATATGATGTTTGGGAGCACAGCATCCGCGCGGTCGGGCAGGTGCCTGCGGAACCCTGTTTGCGTTGGGCAACGCTGCTGCATGACAGCGGCAAACCCGCCTGCAAAACCGTGGATGAAAACGGCGTCGGACATTTCTACGGACACCCACAGGTCAGCCGTGAGATTGCAGAGACGCTCACGCGCCGTTTGCGCTTTTCCAGTGAACAAATTGCACGCATTCTGCTGCTGGTCGAGCAGCACGACCGCCCGCTGGGCGACAGCGACAAGCTGGTGCGCCGCCGGCTGGTGCAGATCGGTGAAAACCGCTTCCGCGACCTATTGGCGATCAAAAAGGGCGATGCCGTCGGCCAAGGGACGCACCCGGACAACGTCGCGGCGCTGTGGGAAACCGAGCGGCAGCTGAATGCGGTGCTCGCGCAGGATGCCTGTCTGTCGCTGCGGCAGCTTGCGGTGAACGGAAACGACATGACCGCGCTCGGCCTGCATGGACCTACGATCGGGGCAATGCTGCACGATCTGCTGGATGCCGTCGTGGACGGCACGCTGGACAACACGCGGCAGGCGCTTTTGGCACATGCCCGTGCCCGAATGGAGGAACACCATGACCAGTAAAGAACTGTTTATCGAAACCTATAACAAAAATATTCACCGCCCGGGCGCGGATAAGCTGCTCGCATGGATGGAAACGACCGACTTTTTCACCGCGCCCGCGTCCACACGCTTCCACGCGGCCTATGAAGGCGGTCTGCTCGACCACTCGCTCAACGTCTATAACGTGTTGATTTCCAAGCATTATAACCCGGAAACCGATAATCTGGAAAGCTTTACGCTTGTCTCGCTCCTGCACGACCTGTGCAAGGCCGGATTTTACAAGACCGAGCTGCGCAACCGCAAAAACGACCGCGGTGAATGGGAAAAGGTGCCGGTTTACGCGATCGACGACCAATTCCCCTATGGACACGGCGAAAAATCCGTCTATCTGATCGAGCGCTTCCTGCGCCTGAAAACCGAGGAGGCCATGGCGGTGCGCTGGCACATGGGTGGCTTTGACGATTCTGTGCGCGGCGGCAGCTTTTCGCTGGCGCATGCGTTTGAGAAATACCCGCTTGCCGTCAAGCTGCATCTTTCCGATCTGGAAGCGACGTATCTGCACGAAAACAGAAGCGAATAAGCCAAAAAACAGGAGGTTTTACTATGCTGATCCGGTCGATCGAGTCCCGCGACCGTGACTACTTCATCCGCAGCGTGCATGCGTTTTACCACTCGCCTGCCGTGTGCCATGACATTCCCGCGCAAAACGCGGAACGCACCTTTGAACTGCTGATGCATGGCAGCCCGTATGCCGACTGCCTGATCGCAGAGGAGGACGGTCAGCCTGTGGCGTACTGTCTGCTGGCGCTGACGTGGTCAAACGAAGCGGGCGGCCTGTGTGTCTGGCTGGAGGAACTGATGGTGGACGAAACCATGCGCGGCAAGGGCGTGGGCAGCAAAATGATTGCCGCAGTACACGAGAAATACAATACTGCCGCGCGGTACCGTCTGGAAGTGACCGAAGAAAACCCGCGCGCCGCCGCGCTCTACCACATTCTCGGTTTTGAGGATCTGCCATATCGACAGATGATCCTTGACACCCCGGTTGCGCTGTAAAACATCAAACAAAAGACCTGCTCCGGCAGGTCTTTTTTGTCCACACATTTTCTGGTATGATAGGACATAGAATTGAGGTGGTTTGATGGCAGCAGAAAACAAGATGGGCACCATGTCCGAAGGCCGACTGATTATCACGATGTCCTTTCCGATCATGCTATCCATGCTGGTGCAGGCACTTTATAATATTGTAGACAGTGCGTTCGTCGCGCGCATTAGTGATGACGCACTGACCGCGGTCTCGCTCGCCTTTCCGGTGCAGCTTTTGATGATTGCAGTGGCGACCGGCACGGGTGTCGGCGTCAATGCGCTGCTCTCGCGGCGGCTGGGGCAGAAAAAGCAGGAGGAAGCCAACGCGGTCGCCGCCAACGGCGTATTCCTTTCCATGTGCTTCTGGCTGGTGTTCGCCGTGCTTGGCTTACTGTTCGGACGAAGTTTTATCGCGCTGTTCACCGACGTACCCGCGGTCATCGAGATGGGCACCAGCTATGTGACCGTGGTCACCGTCGCTTCGTGCGGCGTGTTCCTTCTGTTCGTGGCCGAACGTCTGATGCAGGCAACTGGCAACACGGTCTATCATATGGTCACGCAGCTGATCGGCGCTGTGCTCAACTGCATTCTTGACCCGATTATGATTTTCGGCCTGCTCGGCTGCCCCGCCCTCGGCACGACGGGTGCGGCACTCGCCACCGTCCTGTCCCAGATCATCGCCATGGGCATCGGCTTTTTCATCAATGTACGTTTTAACCACGATGTACGTCTGCATTTGCGCGGCTTTCGTCCGGACGGCGGCATCCTTGGCGAGATCGTGCGCATCGGCCTGCCCGCAGCGGTGCAGCAGTCGCTGCTGAGCGTGCTGACGGTCGGGCTAAACCGCATTCTGATGCCGTTTTCCCAAACCGCCGTCAGCTTTTACGGCGTATACTATAAGCTGCAAAACTTTCTGTTTATGCCGGTCTAC
Source organism: uncultured Agathobaculum sp. (assembly GCF_944380975.1). Classification (GTDB taxonomy): domain Bacteria; phylum Bacillota; class Clostridia; order Oscillospirales; family Butyricicoccaceae; genus Agathobaculum. Next base: position 12,640 of record NZ_CALWJK010000037.1, read on the forward strand.
GGCCTGAACAACGCGCTCATTCCGATGATCGGCTATAATTACGGCGCAAAAAATCGCCGCCGCATCGAACGCATCACGCGCTATGCGCTGTATCTCGCTGTTGGCATTATGGCGGCGGGGACGATCTTGTTTGAACTGATCCCCGTGCCGCTGCTGCGTCTGTTCGATGCATCGAGCGCTATGCTTGCCATCGGCGTACCTGCTATCCGCATCATTTCCGTGTCGTTCTGCTTTGCGGGCGCTTCGGTCATCCTGTCGGGCTGCATGCAAGGTCTGGGACGGGGCAGTGAATCGCTTTGGGTCGCGCTGCTGCGCCAGCTGATCGTCATTTTGCCCGCGGCGGTGGTGCTCTCCCGCATCAGCCTTACTGCCATCTGGTTTTCCTTCCCGCTGGCCGAAGCCGTCGGTCTTGCCGCTGCTTTGCTGCTGCACCGGCATGTCACCCGACAGCTGCTCCAGCCGCTCCCGTAAAATGTCACAATATTGTAACAATTCCCCCATTGTTTTTGTGCAGACTGCGGCATATAATAAAGACAGAACCTAACGAAAGGGGTGAGTCCATTGGACAGCGAGATTCAGCAGCTTGTGGGACATATTCTGGAGCACCCGCGTTTTCAGCAGCTGCGTCTGTTTCAGCATCACGGCGCCGAAAATTCGGTATACGACCACTCGGTTGCCGTAGCAGAAGCCGCTTATGCAATCGCCCGCCGGATGCGTCTGTCCGGGGGCGAAACCGCTTCTGTTGTCCGTGCAGCGCTGCTGCATGACTTTTTTGGCTATGACTGGCGCGGCGATTTGTTCCGCCGCTATCTGCACCGGTTTTCCGGCATCCAGCGCATCATGCGCATGCATGCCTTTGTGCATGGACATATCGCGGCAGAGCGCGCCAGATGCATGTTCGGCCTTTCGAGCGAGGAGTGCGAAGCCATCGCACGGCATATGTTCCCTCTTGCAGCCATGCCGCGCACACGTATCGCATGGATCGTCACGCTGGCCGACAAAGTGGTCGCTTCCAAAGAAATGGCTGCCGCTGTCGGCAGTTATCTGTCCCCCGCACGCCGCAGAGCGTTGCCCGAAGCATAAAAAATCACCGCCGTTTTGGATGCGTCTGTCCGAAACGGCGGTTTTTTGCATTCATAAATCCTGTATGTTCATTTTATCCAGCTGCCTTTTGCGTTTTTCTCCGCGACGGCAAACAAAATAGACTGCGAGCAGCACCAATGTAAAAATGTTGCACTGCAAAAACGCAAGAAATGTATCACAGATCAGCGACGCCGTCACCGGCACACCCTTGCCATATACCTCATAATACCCGGCAATGGCGGAGACGATTGCAAAAATCGAATAAAGCACTTCTAGCGCAGGAAGCACCAAGCCCGGCCACCATGCCTTGCGGCGCGAGAGAAACACTTGCAGGGCGATAACCGCGGCAAGCAGCAACACCAGCACCAAAATACGAAACGGAAAAAACATCATCCATCCTCCTTTCTCGGCTTACAGGTCTTGAATATTCATCTTATCGAGTTGCTTTTTGTGTTTTTGACTGCGACGGCAGAGAAAATAAACTGCAAGCAGCACCAGCGTCGGCAGCAGGCAAAGCGCAGAACCCAGCACCGCCAGAAGCGCCTGTCCCGCGTTTTCTGCCTGGGACAGCGCATTGAGCAAAACATTCGGCAGCACCAGCAGTACACCCGGCAGCGTGCACGCGGGCATCACCAGCCCCGGCCACCATGCTTTGCGGCGTGATAGGAACACCTGCAATGCGACGATCCCCACCAGAATCGCAAGCCACACACATAGGTTGACCGCAATCACCACGATTGCCATTGTATCGAATGTTGCCATAAAAACGCACCTCCCTATCCGTTCGCCGTGCCGTCTGCGCGGCGTTTTTTATATTCGTGAATCAGAATCTTCGCGGTATCGAAGTCCAGCTTATCATTCACCGCCATCCGCTTGATAAGCGCCACATACGGGTCCTCGTCCTCCCGCTCGCCCAGTTCGATCTTCTGAATCAGCCGGTCGAGCCGCAGGCGCACGGTTGGATAGGTCACGCCGTATTCGCCTGCAATCTGCTTGAGCGAACCGGACGCAAGCACGAACCGCTTGATAAACGCCACGTCCTCCTCCTCCAGCTGCGCCATCCAGCCGGGCACCACCTCAATCGCCATGCACCCACCTCCTTTTTCTATTTTCAGTATATGCTTTAATTTTATTAAAGTCAATCTTTTATTTTATTTTTATCAAAAAGAAAACCACCTCTTTCAAGGTGGTTTATTTTATGCTTTTTCCAGCCGCTTCTGAAAGGCCAGCCGCTCACCGCGCCCCTCTTCCAGATCAATCAGTCCGCAATAGGTGTAGCCCAGCCGCGCGAGCAGCCGCTGCATCGGCCGGTTGTCGCGGTGCGTGTCAATGCGGATGTTGCCGCACCGGGCCAGACACCACTCGAGACAATACGCCGCCGCACCGTGCCCCTGCTGCGCCGCGGCGATACGATGCACGACGCCATAAGGTGCGTCGTCCAACCAAGCCCCTTCGCGGATGACACGGTAGGTCGGCTCACCCGCCGTGGAGAGGAAAAACGTCGCTGCGATCCGTCCGTCCTGCACACAGACATAGCTGCATCCTGCCCCGATATCCGCTTTCAGCATGTCTACCGTCGGCGTATGGTCGCCCCACTGGTTTGGGTTGCCGTTTTCCGCCATAAAACGACGCGCATTCGCAAAAATCTCAAGCAGCTCCGGCAGATCCGTTGGCTGCGTGTGTCTTATTTCCATGGTCATAACTCCTTTAACCACTCCGCACACAGCGCCTGCCAACGGGCCAGATGCCGGTCCGGACGACGGCCACGCGCCGGGTCGTAGGTTTCAAAATCCGCCAACGCCAGCCCATGTACACCGTGCGGGAACAAATGCAGCTCATGCGGTACACCCGCTTTGCGCAGCGCGGCTTCCAGCAACAGCGCGTTTTCAACCGGCACGGTCGCGTCGGTCAGTGTATGCCACAAAAACACCGGCGGCGTGTCTGCATCTACCAGTTTTTCGAGTGAAAACGCCTGCTGCTGCGCTATATCCTCGCCCGCAAGACGCACAAAACTGCCGCGGTGCGCATATTCGCCCGCCGAAACGACAGGATATCCTAACACCGCCGCAAAAGGCCGATGCTTCGACAGTTCCGTGCCTGCTTCAAACCACTCCGGCTTATTCCAAACTGCGGCCAGCGTACCCGCCAGATGCGCGCCCGCAGAAAAACCGCCGACCGCGATGCGGTCAGCATCCACACTAAAACGTGCGGCGTTCTCCCGCACCCACGCGACCGCCGCGGACAGCGTGCGCACCGGCTGCCTGCCGAGCGGCGGCGCCGAACAGTCGTATTCCAGCACAAACGACTCGATGCCGTCCCGCGCAAACGCCCGCGCCACGGGCGCACCTTCCCGGATCGAGCAAAATTCATAGCCGCCGCCCGGACAAATCACCAGCGCAGGCTTTTTCTCCCCCGCCGCCGCGCCGAAATGGGTCAAAACGCCGTGCGGCAGCCGAACCTGTTCCATCATACGCCGATTCCTCCTCTGCCGCCGCGCTTATACATTATATCGGTTGCGAATATCAATGCGCGCCAAAATGCAATCGCTTTCCGGTTTTTCCCCTACCAGCAGATAGTCGAGCAGCAGCTCCATCGGTCGAACGCCCTGCAAATGCGCATCCTGATCGATCAAAAAGTCGATCAGACCAGCGCGGATGTTGTCCGCGTTCGCCTCGGACAGGTCGTGACAGATCAGATGCACCTTTCCCTGCAAGCCCAACTCACGCAGCGCAGCGCACGCGCCGATCTGCCCGTTAACCGAAACATAGATGCCGCGCAAATCCGGATGCTCACGCACCGTTCTGCATACAATATCATAAGCCAGCTGCTGATCGTCTCCGCAGGTCTCCGGCGGCAGCAGCTTCAAACCAGGGAAATGCGACGCTGCTTCGTCGCAGAAACCCTCTATACGCTGTCGGTGCGACAGGTTATTTTCCTGTCCCGCCACCACCAACACTTCGCCGCCGCCTGCAAGCAGCAAGTTCATCAGCCCCGCGCAAGCACGTCCACAGGCATAATTGTCCGGTCCGACATAGCACAAGCGTCCGGATTCCGAGAGATCCGTATTGAATGTGACCACCGGCATCTCTTCCGACAAGGCGCGCAGGCGCGCGCGCACCGCATCATCCTCTACGGGTGTGATTGCAAGGCCATTCATCCCGGCCGCCACCAGTTCGTCGATTGCGGCGAGCTGGCGCGATGCATCCACACCCTCCAGTGGACGCAGCAGCACCTCTGCGCCCTCGCTTTTCAGCCGCACACATGCGCGGCGGGTCTCCTCATACACCATATGCATAAACATGGTTTCCACCGACTGCACGATCACACCAATTTTGATCGGATGCTTCGCCAGAGCCAGCATCCTGCCTGCCCGGTTGGGACGATAGCCCATTTCCACCGCGATATGCCGCACCCGTGCGGCTACCTTGGCATCTACCCGCCCGCGGTTATTGAGCGCACGATCCACCGTGCCGCGCGAAACGCCTGCCAGCGCCGCGATCTCCGCCAATGTAACTGCCATTCATTCACTCCTATTCCCGTGTCCCTTCTTGTGGGGACTGCCGTAGCCGCAACCGGCTTATCCGCGGCTCATACTGCCGCCCAGTGCGGCCGCGATCTCATCACATGCCTGAAGCAGCGGGCCGCGTAGCATCCCGATGCGCTCATCCGACATGCGGCTGATCGGCGCAGAAACCGAAACCGCATAGGACGCACGTCCTCGATAATCCGGAATGGCTGCGGCAATGCAGCGCACCCCCAGCTCGTTTTCCTCATCATCCAAGGCATAGCCCAGCCGGCGCACCCGCTCCAGCTCATGAAAAAACGCATCCTCGGACACGATCGTGTGGGCTGTCCACGGCTTGATATCGCTCTCCTGCCAGAGGGCATGCACCTCTTTATCCGGCCACGTAGCCAGAATGGCCTTTCCCACGCCCGTGCAATAGAGCGGACGGCGCATACCGATGCGCGAAAACATCCGAATTGCACCATGGTCGCTTTCCACTTTATGAATATAAACGATGTCGTTTTCCTCCCGCATCACCAGATGCACCGTCTCCTCCGTTTCCCGGCTGAGATGATCCATCGGCCAGCGCGCACGCTCCACCACATCCATGTTTTCCATCACAAAACTGCTCAGTTCACACAAACGCATACCGGCTCGGTAAATGCTGGTCGCTGCATCGCGCTGGACATAGCCGCGCATGCACATGCTCGACAGCAGGCGATGTACCGTACTCTTATGCAGGCCGGTTTCCGCCGACAATGCGCCAATGCTCATCCCATTCCTGCTCTTGCACAGCAGCTCCAGCAAGTCAAACGCGCGGTCAAGCGACTGTACAGACGAGGATTCTGCCATAACGAGGCCCCTTTCGTTCCGCATTATAAAACTTTGTTCCATTTTAATGGATTTTCACCAAAAAAACAAGGGAAACTTTGCACAGATTGTCTTGGAAAAACTCTTGCATTCTGACGGTAAAGTTTTATAATAAAAGCATCAAAAGCATTTATGAAACGGCATTCCATAATACGAAACACGGAGGAAGATCGCAATGAATGAAATGGAAAAAAAGGTTCAGTCCATCGGCGTTGTCCCGGTTATCAAGCTCAACCACCCCGAGCGTGACGCAATCCCGCTGGCCAAGGCACTGATTGCAGGCGGCGTACCGGTAGCGGAGGTTACGTTCCGTGCGGCAGGCGCTGCCACCGCCATCAAGCTGATGCGCGACAACTTCCCGGAAATGCTGGTCGGTGCAGGCACCGTGCTCACCACCGCCCAGATTGATGAAGCCGTCGCGGCAGGCGCGCAGTTCATCGTCACCCCCGGCATGGACCCCGAGCTGGTCGCTTACTGCCAGAAAATCGGCATCCAGATCTTCCCCGGCTGCACCACCCCGACCGACTACCACACCGCTTATAAGTTCGGTCTGGAAGTGCTCAAGTTCTTCCCCGCGGAACAGTCCGGCGGCATTGCCAAGATCAAGGCGATGAGCGCTCCGTTCCCGATGTTCAAGATCATGCCGACCGGCGGCATCTCTCTGAAGAACCTCGCGGATTATGTCAAGAATCCGGTTATTGCGGCCTGCGGCGGTTCCTACATGGTCACCGCTGACCTGATCGACAACGGCAAGTGGGATGAGATCACCGATCTGTGCAAGAAGTCGGTTGAGATCGTGAAAGAGGCGCGCAATGGCTAAGTATTCGCTGGCGCACATCGGCATCAACGCCGCGAACCAGGAAGAGGCGCAGAAAGCCGCCGAGATGTTCCAGACCCTGTTCGGCTTTGCCGTCAAGGAAGGCAACAGCTCGTTCTTCGCCGGCGATATCGAGCTGATGAAGGAGCCTTATATGGGCAAGAACGGCCATATCGCCATCGGCACCCCAGATGTCGCAGCTGCCAAGGCCGAGCTGGAAGCGCGCGGCTATACCTTCAACGATGCCACCGCCAAGTTTAAGGCAGACGGCACTCTGAATGCAATTTACCTGACCGATGAGATCTGTGGCTTTGCGATCCATCTGGTCGGCAAGCAGGGATGATTCACAAACACACGGAATACGGAGGATTTGAATATGAAAATCGTAACGTTCGGCGAACTGATGGTTCGTCTCCAGCCGTACAACTACGAGCGTTTCGTACAGGCTGACCACCTCGAGTTCACCTTTGGCGGTGGCGAGGCCAACGTGGCTGTTTCGCTGGCAAACTACGGTCTGGACGCGGCTTACGTCACCAAGCTGCCCGCACATGCGATCGGTCAGGCAGCTGTTAACTCCCTGCGACGCTATGGCGTTGATACCAGCATGATTACCCGCGGCGGTGACCGTGTCGGCATCTACTACAACGAGAAGGGTGCTTCCCAGCGCGGCTCGGTCTGCATTTACGACCGTGCACACTCTGCAATTCAGGAAGCAACCACCGCTGACTTTGACTGGAACAAGATTTTCGAGGGCGTTGACTGGTTCCACTTCACTGGTATCACCCCGGCACTCGGCCCGAATGTGGTTGAGATCTGCCGCGAAGCCTGCCAGGCTGCTAAGGCGCACGGCGTCAAGATCTCCTGCGACCTGAACTACCGCGGCAAGCTGTGGACCCGCGAGCAGGCACGCGAGGCTATGACCGACCTGTGCCAGTATGTGGACGTCTGCATCTCCAACGAGGAGGACGCAAAGGACGTATTCGGCATCGAGGCCGAAGCAACCGATATCTACGCGGGCGAAATCAACCGCGAGGGCTACAAGTCGGTTGCCAAGCAGCTGGCCGACAAGTTCGGCTTCGAGAAGGTTGCTATCACCCTGCGCGAGTCCCACTCCGCGTTCGACAACGGCTGGAGCGCCATGCTGTATGATGTTGCTTCCGACGAATACTGCTTCTCCAAGAAGTACGAGCTGCGCATCATCGACCGCGTCGGCGGCGGCGACTCGTTCGGCGGCGGCTTGATCTACTCACTGCTGACCGGCAAGAGCACGCAGGAAGCGGTGGAGTTTGCCGTTGCGGCTTCCGCGCTCAAGCATTCCATCGAGGGTGACTACAACATGGTCACGGTTGCCGAGGTTGAAAAGCTGGCCGGCGGCGACGGCTCGGGCCGCATCCAGCGCTGATTTTTGCACAAACCGTTCCGGTTTTACCGGAATGCCGTATCATTTTGATAATCTCCTTTCCCACAAACGCAAAACACCCGTGCTTCTCTCCACGCACGGGTGTTTTGCTGTTTATTCCGAAAATCCCCACAGAATATCGCAGGATATTGGATTTTCTGCTTGACATCTTTACAAAACCTGAGTATAATATATTTTGTCGTCAAAATCTGTTAGCAGAGCTTTCGGCAATGGATAGTTTCATATGGGGGTATAGCTCAGCTGGGAGAGCGCTTGAATGGCATTCAAGAGGTCAGCGGTTCGATCCCGCTTATCTC
>NZ_CALWJK010000038.1 GCF_944380975.1 uncultured Agathobaculum sp.
CCGCAGGCCATCCTCGGCGGCGCGGTCGGCATCACCGTGCAGCAGGCGATGCGCTACGGCGTGGCGCGCGGCCTGTTCTCCAACGAGGCCGGCATGGGCTCGACCCCGCACGCGCACGCGCTGGCCAAGGTGGAAAAGCCGCAGGATCAGGGCGAGATCGCCATTGTATCCGTATTTATCGACACCTTTATCGTGCTGACGCTCACCGCGATGGTCATCCTGACCTCGGGCCAGCTTCAGGCGGGCGTGCCCGGCGGCCTGCAGGGCACCGAGCTGGCGCAGGCGGCGTTCAACACCACGATGGGCTCGTTCGGCAATATCTTTGTCGCGATCTGCATGCTGTTCTTCGCGTTCTCGACCATCATCGGCTGGTACTTCTTCGGCGAGACCAACGTCAAGGCGCTGTTCGGCAAGAAGGCGACCAAGGTCTACGCGGCGATCGTCGTCGTGTGCATCGTGATCGGCTCGGCGCTCAAGGTTGATCTGGTCTGGAACCTGTCCGACCTGTTCAATGCACTGATGGTATTCCCCAACCTTGTGGCGCTGCTGTTCCTGTCCGGCATCGTGGCGCGTGCCGCGCATGGCGAGGATATCATGAAAAAGTAAACGTTTCTATACAAAAAGGACCGCTTTGTGCGGTCTTTTTTGTTGCTTGCCCGGTTTCGTTTGACAAGTCCCACCGATCGGGTATAATAAAGATTGAGTTGCATAAAGGGGGACTTTCCATGCAAAAGCTGCACGGCAAAAACCTGCTTTTGGTTGGGTTTACGCTGTTTTCCATGTTTTTCGGGGCGGGCAATCTGATTTTCCCGCCGTTTCTCGGCGCCGAGGCGGGTACGGCCGCGTGGCCGGCCTTTCTGGGCTTTGCCATGAGTGCGATCGGCCTGCCTGTGCTGGGTGTGGTCGCGGTGGCGCGGTCGGGCGGCCTGTCCGCCCTTGCGGGACGGGTGCACCCGCGCTTTGCCGCCGTGTTTACAATGCTGATTTATCTTTCCATCGGCCCATGCCTTGCCATCCCGCGCACGGCAAGCACCTCGTTTGAAATGTTTGCGCCCATTATCGGAGGCGGCACGGCGAAGCAGGCGGTTTATTCGGTGCTGTTTTTCGCGGTCGCATTCTTAATAGCCCTGCGACCGGACAAGCTGACCGATCGCCTCGGTAAAATCTTGTGCCCGACGCTGATCGTGCTGATCGTCGTGCTGTTCGCGGGTTGTCTGGTTGCGCCGGTTGCGTCGCATTACGGCGCGGTGCAATCCAACTATGCTTCTCTGCCTGCGGCGGCGGGCTTCCTCGGCGGCTACCAGACGATGGATACCATCGCGGCGCTCAACTTCGGCGCGATCATCGCCCTCAACATCCGTGCCAAAGGCATTGAGGAGGAAAAGCAGGTCGTGCGCGGTACAATCCGCGCGGGCTGGATCGCAGGTGCGCTACTGCTGGTGATTTATGCAATGCTGACGCATGTGGGTGCGCTTTCGGGCGCGGCGTTTCCTCTCGGCGAATCCGGCGCAGACACCCTTTCCTCCCTTGCATACGCACTGTTCGGCACACCCGGCCGCATCCTGCTTGCAGCCATCTTCCTAATTGCGTGCCTGAATACTTGCATCGGTCTGATCTCCTGCGTGAGCGAATACTTCCACGGGCTGTTCCCGCGCGTGTCCTATCGCGCATTCGCGGCGTTCTTCTCGGTGGCAAGCATGGTCGTCTCAAACATTGGCCTTGCGGGCATCATCCGCCTGTCCACGCCGGTGCTGAACGCCATTTATCCGGCGGCGATCGTGCTGATCGTGCTGTCGTTCGTGCCGCAGCTGGCTTCTTTCCGGCTGGTCTATCCGCTGGCCGTGGGGCTGACCTGTGTCCAGAGCGTGACCGAGGCGCTTGCGCACAGCGGTTTGTCTATCCCAGTGTGGACGGATGCAGTTGCTTTTTTGCCACTGACCGCAGCGGGCTTTGGCTGGGTGCTGCCTGCGCTGATCGGGCTGCTGCTGGGTCTTGGCTTGTCCCGCCGTTCACAAGCGACAGTATGAAGAACGACAATTCTCCACAGCCTGTGGATGATTGCGTTTTTCCCATCCATCAAAAAAAGGACGCGGAAAGCGTCCTTTTTTTCGTGCCGCATATCTATAACAAAAAGCAGACCGCAAAAGCGGTCTGCTTTTCATATCCATAGAAGAATTACTTCGCGTAGTCAATGGCGCGGGTCTCACGCACCATATTGACCTTGATCTGGCCGGGGTAGTCGAGTTCATCCTCGATCTTCTTGGCCACATCGCGGGCGAGCAGAATCATTGCATCATCCGAAATCTTATCCGGATTGACAATGATGCGGATCTCGCGACCTGCCTGAATGGCGTAGGAACTGGAAACACCGGGCGTCTCGTTTGCAATGCTTTCGAGTTTTTCCAGACGCTTGATATAGTTTTCCAAATTCTCGCGGCGCGCACCCGGGCGTGCAGCCGAGATCGCGTCCGCGGCCTGCACCAGACAGGCTACCGTGGTCTTGGCCTCTACGTCGCCGTGGTGTGCTTCGATTGCATGGATGATCGGCTGCGCTTCCTTGTACTTCTTGGCAAGGTCTACGCCGATCTGGACATGGCTGCCTTCGACCTCATGGTCGATCGCCTTGCCGATGTCATGCAGCAGGCCGGCGCGGCGTGCGGGCAGGGGATCAAGCCCCAATTCGCTGGCCATCATGCCGGCGATATGTGCAACCTCGATAGAGTGCTGCAATACGTTCTGGCCGTAGCTGGTGCGGTAACGCAGGCGGCCGAGGATCTTGACGAGTTCGGGATGAATGCCGTGGATGCCGGTCTCGAAGGTGGCGCGCTCGCCCTCCGACTTGATGATCTGCTCGACCTCGCGGCGCGATTTGTCGACCATTTCCTCGATGCGGGCGGGATGGATGCGGCCATCCACGATCAGCTTTTCGAGCGCCAGCCGCGCGATCTCGCGGCGAACCGGGTCGAACGAGGAAAGGGTAATCGCTTCGGGCGTGTCGTCGATAATCAGGTCGACACCCGTGAGCGTTTCAAGCGTGCGGATGTTGCGGCCCTCGCGGCCAATGATGCGGCCCTTCATTTCATCGTTGGGCAGCGGCACAACCGAAACGGTCGCTTCGGAAACATGATCGGCGGCGCAGCGCTGGATCGCGGTCGAGATGATCTCGCGTGCGGTCTGCTCGCTTTCGTCCTTGAGCTTCTGCTGGATCTCGCGCAGCTTGACGGCTGCATCGTGCGTGGCCTCGGATTCGATCGAGGCGACCAGCATTTCGCGCGCTTCGTCGCGGGTCATGCTGGCAATCTGCTCCAGTTTCTCCAGCTGCTCCGCCTTGATGCGGGACAACTCTTCCTTTTCTTTCTGGGTTGCTTCCAGCTGACGGGTCAGCTCTTCGTTCTTGCGGTCGAGCGTGTCGCTCTTCTTGTCGAGCGCTTCTTCGCGCTGGATCAGGCGGCGCTCAAGCTGCTGGGTCTCGTTGCGGCGCTCCTTCAGCTCGCGATCGGCTTCGGTGCGCTGTCTGTGGATTTCATCCTTGGCTTCCAGAATGGATTCGCGTTTTTTGGTTTCACCGGCTTTGATGGCTTCGTTGATGATGCGTGTCGCTTCGGTCTCGGCGGAGCCGATCTCCTTTTCTGCAACGCTCTTGCGGTACAGGAAACCGATGACAATGCCCACAACGAGACACACAATACCGGATATGATCGGTATGATGATGTCGGTCATATGTTTGGTGTGTCCTCCTATTTTTTGATTTTGAGGCAGCACCGGTTTGGGCGAAAAAGGCTTGCGCGGTATCTTTCGGCAAAATGGAACGCAGATTTGCAGCAATGGCACTCTATATGGCAAACCATGCGGGAAATAATGACAAAAAATGGCGCAACAGGCCAATCGTTCACAAACAAACGGGCGCGGCCCTGCGTAGCGAATGGCGTTTGAAAAACACCGGGTTATAATGCCTTTGAAAAAAGCCTTGCGCGAAATTGCGCCGGCTATATTACAGCAGGTATTATACTACAATCAATTGTAAAGCCTGTTGGTCAAACTGTCAAGAAAAACCCATGCTATACCGTGCAGATTTTGGCGTATTTTGAGAACAGCCCGGGCGCGCCCTTGTGGAACAGGCGGTGATTTGCTATAATAAAACGAATATATCGGGAGGAACGCTTATGCACCAGTCTATGTGCCGCATTCAGCGCGGCCCGTTTGTTTATTATACCTGCCGCCGCTTGCCGGTGCGCCATGCCTTTACGACCAAATTCGGCGGTGTGAGCACGGGGCACTGCGAAAGCCTGAATCTTGGCTTCAACCGCGGGGATACCGAAGAAAACGTGCGCGAAAACTATCGCCGTCTGGCGGAAGGGTTGGGCGTGGATGAAACGCGCATCACCCTGACCCGCCAAATCCACGAAACCGAGGTTTCAGTTGTCGGGGAAGAGCAGGTCGGTATGGGTCTGACCCGCCCGATGGCGTGGCAGTCGGATGCGATCGTGACCGCGCTGCCCGATACGCCGATTTGCGGCTTTTATGCGGACTGTGTGGTAACGCTGCTGTACGACCCCGCGACCCACACCGCAGGCGTATGTCACGCGGGATGGCGCGGTATGGCCGCGGGTATCCTGCCCAAAACCGTGGCGGTGATGGAGGAAAAGCTCGGCACAAAGCGAGAAAGTCTGCGTGCTGTGCTCGGGCCGTCCATCCGGCAGGAGTGCTTTGAAACCGATGCGGATGTGCCGGAAGCGATGGAAAAGCAGCTCGGCGCGCTGGTGCAGCCTTATATTATGGAAAAAGGCCCAAAGTTTCATGTGGATCTGCAGGGGATCGGCGTGCAGCTGCTGCAAAACGCCGGCCTTCAGTCGGAAAACGTGATCGACAGCGGCATCTGCACGATGTGCCATGCCGATGAATTCTGGTCGCACCGCAAAACGCACGGCCAGCGCGGCGTGCAGGGCGGTGTGATCTGCCTGTAACCGAAAGGAAGTCCGGTTTATGAAATGGAAAAAAAGCGTGCTCGCCGCGTTTTTTGCGGCGCTGTGCCTGCTGAGCGCCTGCAGCCTGCCCGATTTGGGCGGGGAGGATGCGCCGGTCGACAATGTCAAGGTGTCGGATGCGTATTTTGGTCTGGCGTGGTATCAGAACGGCACGCTCAACCCGGTGCTGGATAATACCAGCATCAACCGTGTGCTGTGCGAAGCACTATATGAGGGGCTGTTTGAGGTCACCTCGAACTTTACGGCGGAAAACGTGCTGTGCGAATCCTATACAGGCGACGGCACGACCTTCACCTTCACCCTGCGGGACGATGTGACCTTTTGGTCGGGCGAAAAGCTGACGGCGCGCGACGTGGTCACCAGCTTGCAGACCGCGCAGTTTAATGAGAGTTCGCCCTATCACAACCGCCTGACGGAGGTTTCCTCCATCGAGGCGGTGAGCGACCGCGAGGTGCGCATCGTGCTGACCTCGCCCAACATCAACTTCCCGCGACTGCTGGATATCCCGATTTATCGGCAAGGCTCGGCCGACAGCGGCAGCTTTGCCGACGGCACCGGCCCGTTCCAGCCCGTCGAGCAGGAGCGGCAGTGGACGCTGGAGGCCAACGAAAACTGGCATGGCGGTTTCCTCGGTTCAATCCGCAAAATCACGCTGGTGGCAATGACACGCGCGGACGCGGCGATGTCCAGCTTCCAGACGGGTGACGTGTCCCTGATGCGTGCGGCGCGTATCTCGCCCGATCCCCCGTCGGTCGGCGGTTCGGTGGACACTGTGCAGACAACCAGCACATCGCTGCACTATCTGGGCATCAATCATGCAAATAGCCAGCTGGCCAATGCCAAGGTGCGGCAGGCATTGAGCGCTGCGATCTCACGGCAGAGCCTGTGCGCAACGCAGCTGCAAACCTTTGCCGATCCCGCGGTGCTGCCGGTCAATCCGCAGCCGACGGACGAAAACCTGACACTCAATATGTCCGCGGATGCGTCGAGAGCGGCGCAGCTGCTGCGGGAAGGGCTTAACGGGGAGTCGGACACGGATGAAACGGATACATCCGACGAAACCGGCGATACGGACGAATACGATAATACCGATGAAACCGGCGACGAATATGATGCGTATAGCGACGAGGGCGGTACAGACGAAACGGATACAGATACCGACACCACCGCGTCCGGTACCGGTGGGCAGACGCTGTCCATTCGGCTGCTGGTCAATTCGGATAACGCCTTTAAGGTGGCGGCGGCGGAACAGATTGCCGCGTCCTGGAATGCGCTGGACGGCGTGACGGTGACGGTGGACAAACAGCCGTATGAGACATTTATTTCCATGCTGCAATCCGGCTCGTTTGACGTATACTATGGAGAAACGCAGCTGACTGCGGATTTTGACCTGCGCCCGCTGCTGTCCTCCGGCGGCAGCCTGAATTATGGCGGCTATTCGAGCGAGGATATGTCGGCGGCGATTGCAGCAGCACGCAGCGGCCAGAATGTTTCCGGGTTTTACAGCCTGTTTCTCGAGCAGATGCCGATCATTCCGATCGCGTTTGAGCGCGGACAGATCATCATCCGCAAGGGGCTGATCGATAATTACGCGCCCTCGCCATATAATGCGTTTGCTGGGCTGGAAACCTGGACAACCTCATGAGGGCATAACAAATCCTTGGAAAAGCTGCCGCTGGCGGTAAAATAACGGCACAGCACGGCAGATATAGGAGATATTTCATGGCAGAAAAGGTAGTATTGGGACTTTCGGGCGGCGTGGACTCTGCTGTTGCCGCGGCGCGGCTGCGGGACATGGGCTATGAAGTGTATGGCTTGTTCCTTGAGGTCGGCCTCGGCGGCGAGGAAGCCGCTCAGCATACGGCGGACGATCTGGGGATTCCGCTGTATATCGCGCACCGGCGCGAAGCGTTTGAGCAGCAGATTTGCGGGTATTTTGCCGACTCTTTTCGCAATGCGCGCACGCCTAACCCGTGTGTGATGTGCAACCCGCTCATCAAATTCCGCGCACTGACCGATTACGCCGACGAGATCGGCGCGGCGTATATCGCCACCGGGCACTATGCGCGCACGGGGCGCGATGCCGAAGGTCGTGCGCTGCTGCGGCGTGCCCGCGCGGAAAAAGATCAGAGTTATATGCTGTACCGCCTGCCGCGCAAAACGGTCGCGCGCTGCGTGTTCCCGCTGGGTGAGGCGGAAAACAAGGCAGAAGTGCGCGAAAACGCGCGAGAGATCGGTCTTTCGGTTTCGGAAAAGCCGGATAGCATGGACGTATGCTTCATTCCGGACGGTGACACACAGGGCTGGCTCGAGCGCCATGGCGCGGCCTGCCCGCCGGGCAATTTTGTGGATGAAAACGGCAAGGTGCTCGGACAGCACAAGGGTATCCACTGCTATACGGTCGGCCAGCGAAAGGGGCTGGGCGTTGCAGCAGAGGGTCGACTGTTTGTGCATGAGCTGCGGCCGGAGACCAATGAGGTCGTTTTGTCGCTGGAGGATGTTTTCCGCCGCGAGATCACCGTGCGGGATGTACACTATATCGCGCCGGAGTATGCGGAAAACGGCGCGTTTACCTGCGAGGTACGCGTGCGCTTTTCGCGCCGCAGTGACCGCGCAGCCATCTATCCGAACGGCACGGGTGCACGCATCGTGTTTGAGGATGCGGTTCGCGCACCGGCTGCGGGGCAGAGCGCGGTGTTTTACGATGGGGATATCGTCATCGGCGGCGGATTTATCGAATAAAAAGACGAAAAGGCGGGAGCGCGCGGCGTTTCCGCCTGATTTTGCGCGCGGGGCGCGCGGGAGGATACGGGTATGGAGAAAAACCATGTGCTGCAGGGCCATCTGCTCGGTGCGTTCACTGTAATGGTCTGGGGTACGACATTTGTTTCGACCAAGGTGCTGCTGCGCACCTTTTCGCCGGTGGAAATCATGGTCACACGCTTTGCGCTCGGGTTTGTGGCGCTGCTGATCGCCTCGCGCGGCTGGATGCGCGCCAAGGAAAAAAAGCACGAAATTCTGTTTGCACTGGCGGGGCTGACGGGCGTGACGCTGTATTTTCTGATGGAAAACGTCGCACTGACCTACATATCGGCATCGCTTGTCGGCATTATCGTGGCGGCGGCGCCGCTGTTTACCGCGCTGTTCGCCGCGCTGCTGCTGCATGAAAAACTCGGTCGCTGGTTTTTCTGCGGCTTTGTCTGCGCGATGGCGGGCGTGGCGCTCGTCTCGCTTGCAGGCGTGAGCGAACTGCACTTCAGCCCATTGGGCGCGCTGCTCGGCGTGGGCGCGGCGCTGGTCTGGGGCGTATACTCTGTGCTGATCCGGCATCTGGGCGCGGCGGGGTATGCCACTGTGCCGCTGACCTGCCGTGTGTTCGGCTACGGGCTGCTGTTTCTGCTCATCCCCGCATTTCTGGAAGGCTTTCCGGCGGGACCGGCGGCGTGGCTGGAACCGGTGCATTTGGCAAATCTGCTGTTTCTGGGGCTTGGCGCGTCTGCGACCTGCTTTGTGACGTGGAACCGTGCGGTGTTTTTGCTTGGGCCAGTGCGCACCAGCGCGTATATCTATGCCACTCCGATTGTGACAATCATCAGTTCAGCGCTCATCCTGCATGAAACCATGACGCCGTCTATGTGGTTGGGCACCGTGCTCGCGCTCGGCGGTCTGGTGCTGTCCGAACGCGACGGTACGAAGAAAGCGACAAAAGAATAGAAAAAGAGGGAGAACCGGTTCGGTTTCTCCCTCCTTTTAGTTGAACGCCTCGTCGTCCCGCTCCTCGAACATGTGGTGCACGCGCGCGCGCAGCTCCGGATAGCCTGCAAGTGTTGGGTCGGTCTGCAAAATCTGCTCGGCCTCTTCGCGCGCGCTCTGCATGAGCGCGAGGTCGGCAATCGGGTCGGCAACGTGCAGCGCGGGCAGACCGTGCTGCCGCCGTCCGAAAAAGTCGCCCGGGCCGCGCTGCGACAGGTCGGCGCGCGCGACCTCGAAGCCATCGTTGGTTTTACACAGGATTTTTAGCCGTTCGCGCGCCGTCTGGCCTTTGTCCGCGCCGAAGAAAATACAGTAGGACTGCCGCGTGCCGCGGCCCACGCGCCCGCGCAGCTGGTGCAGCTGGGACAGGCCGAAACGGTCTGCATCCTCAACGACCATCAGGTTGGCGTTCGGCACGTCCACGCCGACCTCAATGACGGTTGTGGCGACTAGAATATCATATTCCTGCGCGGCAAATGCCTGCATGATGCGCTCTTTGTCCGCGCTTTTCATGCGCCCGTGCAGCACCGCAACGCGTCGGTGCGGCAGTGCTTTTTGCAGGTCGACCGCGTGCTGCTCGGCGCTTTTGAGGTTCATTTCACCCTCTTCGACCAGCGGACACACCACATAAACCTGCCCGCCCTGCTCGATCTGCTTGTCAATAAAGGCGGTGATGCGCTTTCGCATATTCTCACCCACGGCATAAGTCTCGACCGGCTGTCGTCCGGGCGGGACTTCGTCGAGTACGGACACATCAAGGTCGCCGTACAGGATGAGCGCAAGCGTGCGCGGGATGGGCGTTGCCGACATGACCAGTACGTGGGGCGTTTGTCCTTTGGCGGACAGCGCGGCGCGCTGCGCCACGCCAAAGCGGTGCTGTTCGTCCGCCACAACCGCGCCCAGCCGGTGGAAAGTCACGCTCTGCTGGATGAGCGCGTGCGTACCAATCACGACCTGTGCCGCGCCGCTTTCGATGGCGGCAAGGGCGGCGCGCTTTTGCGCGGCACTCATGGAACCGGTCAGCAGCGTGCAGGAGATGCCGAGCTTTTCCAGCAGCGGCGCGAGCGTTTCCGCATGTTGCGCCGCAAGGATTTCGGTCGGCGCCATGAAAGCGGCCTGATAGCCGCTTTTCGCGGCCAACGCGCACAGCGCCGCAGCGACAATCGTCTTGCCTGAGCCGACATCGCCCTGCACCAGCCGGTTCATCGGACGGCCCGAGGCGCAGTCTGATGCAATTTCCCCAATCGCGCGGCGCTGCGCGCCCGTGGGGGAAAAGGGGAGTGCAGCGAAAAAGTCGGCAAGGGACGCATCCGAAAACACCAGCCCCGTGTCCGCACGGCGGCGCTCCTTCAGCTGCTGCAAGCCGCAGCACAGCAGGAAAAGTTCCTCGAACACCATGCGGCGGCGTGCGTCGGTCATATCCTGCGCAGATTGGGGTCGGTGAATGGCGGCGAGTGCGTCGGCGGCATCCGGCAGATTGTAGCGCGCGCGCAGCACCTCGGGCAGCGGATCGGGCCAGTCGCCCGGCACTGCGTCCAGCGCCGCTTCGGTCACGCGCGCCATGTCGCGCTGGGTCAGCCCTGCGGTCAGCGGGTAGACCGGTACGATGCGACCGGGGTGATCCGCGTCGGGCGAGACCTTTTCCGATTGCGGTGAGACCAGCATGCGCGTATGCCCATTTGCCTGCACACGCCCGTAAAACACATATTCCTGTCCGACACGCAGCAGCGCCGCGGCATAGGGACTGTTGAAGTAAGTCACAGGCAGCGAGCCGCTTTCGTCGAAAATCGTGCATTTGACCAGCGTCATGCCCTTGCGGATATGGGTGGTTTTTGGCTCGGTGCCGACGACTGCACGGATGGCGTACTTGCCGTCCTCCGCGATGTCCGCAATGGGCGTGATTTTTGTGCGATCTTCATAATCGCGCGGATAGGTTTCCAGCGCGTCGCGCAGCGTGCGGATATGCAGTTTTTCAAACAAAGCCGCCTTTTTCGGGCCAACGCCCTTGACAAAGCGGATGCTGTCCTCAAGTGCAGGCATACCTTCCTCCTTACCGCGCTGTTCACCTCCGCGCCGCAGCGCGTATAAAACAGAACCTTGCGGTATAACGCAAGGTTCATAAAAACCGGGAGCATGTATCACGGTTTTTATACAAACCGATGGCAAGTGTGCCCGGCGGGCGCGCGCCGCCATCGGTAAGAGCTCGATCGAAACTGTAGTTTCGATCGACTGATTTTAATATTCCCGATAAACGGCCTTGACCACGCCGAGGATCTGGCAGCCGTTGCCGTCGATCGGGGGATAGGCGGGATTTTCCGGCATCAGCCATACGCCGTCCGGTGTGATATTGAGCGTTTTGCAGGTAGCCTCATCCTCTAGAAGTGCAATGACGATATCTCCGCTTCTGGCCTGCATGTCCTGTCGGACGATCACCAAGTCATCATCCATGATGCCAACGCCGATCATCGAGTCGCCGCGGATGCGCAGGGCATAATATTCCCCGCCGTTTGCCGCCGGCTCAAACGGGACATAGCCGACGTGTTCCTCGACCGCAAGGATCGGCATACCGGCGGTGACACGACCGAGAATGGGCACGCGCGTGACCATGGACGGGCCGGAAACCGGGGTCAGTGCACGGGACTTATGCTCGCTCGGCTCGAGATAGCCCGCCTCCTGCAATTTTTTCAGGTGCGCATGCACGGTCGAGGGGGAGCGCAGGTTCATTTCCGCGCAGATCTCGCGTACCGAGGGGGGATAGCCGTGTTCGAGAGAAAATTCGCTGATATAATCCAAAATCCGTTGCTGTTTGGCGGAGATTTTTTTCATAGGGACGCACTCCTTGCTATTGCTTTTCGGAACATACGTTCGTAATTTTCTTTATTATACCCTAAAACACGCAAGAAAGCAAACATTTGTTTGTGAAAAAACGGAAACAATTGTGAAAAACAGAAATCCCGTACATTTTCCCGCGGATTGTTCGGATTTTCGTCAGGCCATTCGCAAAAAAATCACCGGTTTGCTTGTATTTGAGTCGGTTTTGTTATATCATATAAGCGGAAAGCGTTCGGACGGCGTTGTGCTACGCAGGGCGTTTGAACTGAAAAAGCATCAAATGATCGCAGGGAGGGTATTTTCTATGACGATCAAGACCGATCTTGGATATATCGAAATCACAAACGAGGTGATGGCAGGCATTGCGGGCTATGCGGCTTCTTCTTGCTTTGGCGTGAAGGGTATGACCATCCGCTCCATGTCGGACGGGCTGGCGCATCTGCTCGGACGCGAAAACCAGTCGCGCGGCGTCAAGGTGACCGAAGCACCGGACGGCGGCGTGAATATTGACCTGCACATCGCGGTCGAGCACGGCGTGAACATCGCAACCGTCTGCCGTTCGATCATCAGCGAGGTACGCTACCATGTTGAGCGCCTGACCGGCGTAGATGTGAAGAACGTGGATATCTATGTTGAGAGCATCCGTGCGGACTGACGCGCGGCCAAAAAAGAATTTGGGGAGAGTTAATTAATGGCAGATCAGAAAATAAATGGCGCGCTGTTCCAATCCATGGTGATCGAGGGCGCGCTTGCCATTGCCGAAAAGAAGGAACAGGTCAACGAACTGAATGTGTTCCCTGTGCCGGACGGCGATACGGGCACCAATATGTCCATGACCATGGCCTCGGCAATGACCGAGATGGAAAAGCTGACCGAGCCGACGCTGGCAAAGGCGGTCGATACGACAGCTTCCGCGCTGCTGCGCGGTGCGCGCGGCAATTCGGGCGTCATTTTGTCGCTGCTGTTCCGCGGCGCGGCAAAGAAGCTGCGCGAAAACAATGAGGCGGGCGGCCGTGAGCTTGCGCTGGCGCTGCGTGAGGGCGTGGAGACCGCCTATAAGGCAGTCATGAAGCCGGCAGAGGGCACGATTTTGACTGTGTCGCGCGTGTCCGCGCAGCACGCGGTCGAAGCCTGTCAGGCGGAGCCGGAGCTTTCGGCGGAGCAGGTGCTGGAAACTGTGCTGACCTGTGGACGGAAGGCGCTGGAGGAAACCGTGCACCAGAATCCTGTGCTGGAAAAGGCAGGCGTGGTGGACGCGGGCGGCTTCGGCTACCTGACCATTTTGGAAGGCATGCTGGACGCGTTGCGCGGCATTCACAAGGAGCGTACCGCTGCTGAGCCGACCAAGGCAGCGGCGGATTTCGCCGCGATAGCGGATGAGGATATCACCTTCACCTACTGCACCGAATTTATTGCCGCACGCAAGGACAAGGCACGCAACGTCGGTCGTCTGCGGTCGATTCTGAACGATATCGGTGACAGTCTGGTGGTCGTGGAGGACGACGATATCGTCAAGGTGCATGTGCATACCGACCAGCCCAACAAGGCGCTCGAAGAGGGCCTCAAGTTCGGCCCGCTGCTGACGGTCAAGATCGAGAACATGCGCGAGCAGCACACCGCCAAGGTGATCGAGGGCACAGCGGATGAACCTGCTGAGCGCGTGATCGTGCCGGCGGAGAAGAAATATGGCTTTGTCGCGGTTGCTGCGGGCGAGGGCCTCAAGAACGTGTTCACCGATCTGGGCGTGGATGTGGTCGTACAGGGCGGTCAGACCATGAACCCCTCGACCGACGATATCGTACGCGCGGTGGACGCAGTTCCGGCAGAGATCGTGTTTGTGCTGCCCAACAACAAGAACATCATCATGGCAGCCGAGCAGGCGGTGCACCTGTCCGAGGAGAAAAAGGTGGTCGTAGTGCTGACCAAGACCATCCCGCAGGGCATTTCCGCGATGCTGGCGATCGACCCGGACGAAGAGGACGAGAGCCTGCTGGTGCAGGCGATGCGCGACGCGGCTGCCCATGTGCGCAGCGGTCAGGTGACCTATGCTGCGCGGGACAGCGAGTTTGACGGTAAGAAGATCAAACAGGGCGAGTATCTGTCGCTCAGCGAGGGTAAGCTATGCGCGAGCGGGCGCGAAAGCTCGGTGCTGAAAAAGCTGGTGCGCGAGATGGTGCACGAGGACAGCGCGTTTGCCACGGTGATTTACGGCGAAGGCGTTTCCGCGGAGCAGGCGGCTGAGGTAGAGGCGCTGCTGCGCAAGGAAAACAAGGAGCTGGAGATCTCGGTCATCGACGGCGGACAGCCGGTGTACTATTATATCTTATCGGTAGAATAAAAAAGAAAAAGCGCCTCCCTGCGGGGGAGGCGCTTTGTTTTGGAGTGAAATCATGTCAGTATTCGATATTTTCAAAAAGCTGGACGAGCAGAAAGCCGCCGCAGCGGCGCAGCCTGCGCAGCCGATCGAGTGGCTGATCGTCGGGCTGGGAAATCCGGGCAGCAAGTACGACAACACGCGCCACAATGCGGGTTTCCGCGCGCTGGAAAGCTATTGCGCACGCACCGGATGCCGGATCGACAAAATGAAGTTCAAGGCGGTCGTGGGAGAAGCGACGCTCGGCGGCGCGCGTGTGCTGCTGATGAAGCCGCAGACGTTTATGAATCTGTCGGGCGAGGCGGTGCGCGACGCAGCTGCGTTTTATAAAATCCCGGTCGAGCGCATTATCGTGCTGTCGGACGATGTTTCGCTCGATGTGGGAACGCTGCGCGTGCGCCCGAAAGGCTCGGCAGGCGGACAGAACGGTCTGAAAAACATCATTTACCACCTCGGCAGCGAGGACTTTCCGCGCGTCAAGATCGGGGTGGGCCAAAAGCCGCATCCGGAATACGATCTCGCCGCGTGGGTGCTGAGCAAGTTCACGGCGGATGAGCAGAAGGCCATCGACAAGGCCTGTGCGGATGCGATGGACGCAGCCGCCTGCATCATTGCCGAGGGCTGTCCTGCGGCAGCGCAGAAATTCAACGGAAAACGCATCTGAGCACGAAAAAGGGGACGCGCGGGGCGCGTCCCTTTCTTGCTGAAAATGCAGGTTTGGCCTATTCGCCGCAGCCGGTGCAGCCGCAGCAGTCTGCGCAGCCGGATGCCGCTTCCGCGGCCTTACGATCCTCGTAATCCCGCAAAGTGCCTTCCGTGATGTGACTGAGTGCGGCAATGCGCTCATTGACCATATCCCACAGGCACATCGGCAAGTGGTCCCGGTGTCCGCGGTGAATGGTCACGCATTCAAAACAGTTGCCGTGGTGCGGACAGGGCTGACGGCAGGGGCAGTGGTCGCCCGCCTCGCGCACCTGCCGCAGAAATTCCTGCTTAATGCGCCATGCTTCCTCTTTTTTGCCTTCACGATCCAGCTTGTCCTGCAAAATGGCAAGTTCATTGCCGTCGATCTGCATATTTGTGCGCCTCACTTTCTTTTGTTCCCGATTTAGGATAGCAAAAAAGACCGGCTGCGTCAAAACCTTTGCGGAAGAAAATCAATGTTTTGTATGAGCTGCACAAAAAGTGGACGAATTTTCTGGCAGTTTGGGCGGGCGGTAGTGGCTTGAAAAAGCGCTTCCTGTTTGTTACAATATTAACAACAAGTGAACATCGTTTTCGTTGTAATTGGATTGTTACCGTGTTGGCGGGCAAAACCAAATTTCTCGCGGCCGGCCTGAAAAAGGGATTCCCGGCGGTGCAGGAGTTTGGTTCTTTTTGTTTTCTGGGCAGTATATAGTCTTTTTTTCTGTTATTTGGCTATGCGGGTTTCCGTATGGTTTGACGGCGGAAAGGACATACTTTGCCGGAAAAGACAGTGGCAGCGGCGATGGTTTGCTGATGCAGCACAAAGCGCAGAAAGTTATTTTCACAAAGACAAGATAGAAAGGAAAATGTAGTTATGAAAACCGTACAGTACACCATTAAGGACGAACTCGGCATCCACGCGCGCCCGGCAGGCATGCTGGTTAAGGAGGCAGCACAGTTCAAGTCCTCCATCAAGATCGCCGGCCCGAAGAAGGAAGTTGACGCAAAGCGCATCATGGGCGTTATGAGCATGGGCGTTAAGAAGGGCGATACGGTCAAGCTGACCATCGAGGGCGCGGACGAAGCAGAGGCAGCAGCAGCGCTCCAGAAGTTCTTGCAGGAAAATCTGTAAGACAAGTTCGTGCAGTTATCGGAAGCCGGTGTCGCCGGATGCGCCGCTGCAATGCTGGCGGCGGTCGGCGGACGGGATAACGTGCTTTCCATCGGCTCTTGCATGACGCGTCTGCGTCTGTGCCTGCGGGACTCCGCAGCGGTGGACGAAGCGGGGCTGTGCGCGGCGGGTGCCGCGGGCGTGCTGCGCCGGGCAGACGGGGAAGTGCATGTGGTGATCGGTGCGGGCGTGCATAGGCTCGCGCGGGAAATGGAAAAGCTGGTGCAATGAAAAGGCCTGCCTTCCTGCTGCGGTGGGAGGCGCGGGTGTTCCTCAAGCAGCTGAGGCGGGCGAACGCCCGCCTTTGTTTTTTTGACGGCTGATGTTTGGACAAAAAGAGAGGTAATGAATATGAAAATCATTCGTGCAAAGGACTATAACGATATGAGCCGCAAGGCGGCCAACATCATTTCGGCGCAGGTCATCCTCAAGCCGGATTCCGTGCTGGGACTTGCTACCGGCTCGTCTCCGATCGGCATTTATGAGCAGCTCATCAAGTGGTACAACAAGGGTGATGTGGATTTCGGCGGCTGCACGACGTTCAATCTGGATGAGTACCGCGGCCTGACTGCCGACCATGACCAGAGCTACCACTACTTCATGCACAAGAACTTCTTTGACGCGATCAATATTCCGGATGCGCGCATCAACCTGCCGGACGGCGCACAGATGGACGCAGAGCGCGAGTGCGCCCGCTACGACCAGGCGATCAAGGCAGCCGGCGGCATTGACCTGCAGCTGCTCGGCATGGGCCTGAATGGCCACATCGGCTTCAACGAGCCGGATGATTACTTCTCCAAGGGCACGCACTGCGTCAACCTGACCGAGTCCACCATTGAGGCAAACAAGCGCTTCTTTGCGTCTGCGGATGACGTACCGCGTCAGGCTTATACCATGGGTGTACAGACCATCATGCTTGCCCGCCGTATCGTGATCGTTGTTTCGGGCGAAAACAAGGCGGATATTGTGCGCGAAGCATTCTTCGGCCCGGTTACTCCGCGCGTACCGGCGTCCATCCTGCAGCTGCACACCGATGTTTCGGTTGTCGCGGACGAGGCCGCGCTTTCCAAGAGTCTCGACCTGCTGTAAGCTGCGTGCGCGGGTATGGAGTTTAAAAATCTCAGGATCTATCAACCGGACGGCACCTTCCGCACGGGCGGGCTGGTGCTCTCGGGCGACCGGATCGCGAGTACGCCGGTGTCGGCGGATGCCTGCGATATGGATGGGCTTTACGCGATTCCGGGACTGGTCGATATCCACTTCCACGGCTGCGCAGGCTATGACTTCTGCGATGGGACGGAGCAGGCGATCTCAGCCATCGCGCGCTATCAGGCAGAGCATGGTATTTGCGCGATCTGCCCTGCGACCATGGCCTATCCGGAGGAGAAGCTGTCTGCCGTGATGCAGGCGGCCGCGGCCTACCGCACCGAACGGTGCGGCGCGGCGCTGGTGGGCGTCAATCTGGAGGGACCGTTCCTGTCCCCTGCGCGGAAAGGGGCACAGAACGGTGCATGGCTGCAAAATCCGGATGCCGGGCTGTTCCGCCGCTTGCAGGAGCAGGCGCAGGGTCTCATCCGCTTGTGTGAGATCGCGCCCGAGCTGCCCGGTGGACTGGATGTGATCGGGGAACTGGCGGGCGAGGTGCGCCTGTCGCTGGCGCACACCGAGGCGGATTATGATACCGCGTGTGAAGCATTCCGACGCGGCGCGCGCGAGGTCACGCACCTGTTTAACGCCATGCCGCCGCTGACCCACCGCGAACCGGGCGTGATCGGCGCGGCGCTGGATAACGATGAGGTCGGCGTGGAATTGATTGCGGACGGCTGCCATGTGCATCCGTCGGCGGTGCGCGTGGCATTTCGCCTGTTTGAAAACCGAATGATCCTGATTTCGGACAGTATGTCCGCAACCGGACTGGACGATGGGGTATATACCCTCGGCGGTCAGGAGGTATCTGTACAGGATGGCCGCGCGACCTTGCACGGCGGAACAACACTGGCTGGTTCGGTCGTGGATCTGTTTGAGTGCATGCGGCGTGCGGTGCAGATGGGCATTCCGCTCGGGCAGGCGGTGCGTTCGGCATCGACCAATCCGGCGCGCGCCATCGGCATCCAGCATGATTACGGCACGCTGGAACCGGGCAAGCTGGCCAATATCATCCTGCTCGATGAGGATTTGAATATCAACACGCTCATTTTACGCGGGCAGATCCTGTGACAATGAAAAAAGAGGGCTTCGGGGATGCTTCCCGAAGCCCTTTTGCGTGCCTTGACCGGGGCGGACGTTTATGCTACGATAAACATATCTGAATGCGGGGAGGGAAGGCCGAATGATCCAGTGTTTCGTCAAAAAAGAATATGCTGCACCGTTCGGTCTTTTGTGCATGCCGCGTCTGTTTTCGGTCAGCCGAACGGATGAAAAGGCGTCCGCCCATCCGCGCGTGATGCATGCGCACGATGATCTGGTCGAAGTGGTGCTGGTGCGCGGCGGCGAAAGCCGGTATTATGTGGGCGGCACGCCGTATGACGCGCGCCGAGGCGACCTGTTCATCTTCAACAGCGGTGTTGTGCATGATGAGCCTTCCGGTCCCGATCGGCCGGTTGCCACGGTTAGTTTGGCGCTGGGCGGTCTTGCTGTGCCCGGTCTGCGGGCAAACGCCTTGATTGCGGAGGACGCTTCGCCGGTCTGTCACTTGAGCGAAACGCAGACCGTGCGATTGGAACGGCTGTATGACGTGTTATATGATGAGTTGACCGCAGGCAACGACGACGGCGCACATCACCTGCTCATGGCGGTGCTGTCTCTGGTGCAGCAGTTCCGCGCCGCGGCGGCAGATGGACGCACCGCGGAAGAAAATGCATTTGCCCAACGCATCAAGGATTATATAGACGCGCATTTTGCCGAGGAGTTTTCTCTTCAGCAGATGGCGGGCGCGCTGCATGTCAGCCCGTACTATCTTGCGCATGTCTGCAAGGAGGCGACCGGATATTCGCCCCTGCAATATGTGCTGCGCCGCCGCATTGGAGAGGCGCAGACCTTGCTGATTACCACCGATCTGCCCGTCACGCGCATTGCCGCGCAGGTAGGATATGATAACCCGAGCCACTTCAACGCGCAGTTTTCCAAGGCGGTGGGTATGTCGCCGCGCACCTTCCGGCGCGAGTATGTTTACCATGCCTGAGGGCAGACCGCAAGAATTTGAAAGTTTTGTCCAAACAGCCGCGGAAACGCGGCTGTTTTTTGACAAACAAATCGCAAGAATTCGAATGCAAATTCCCGGTTTCAGCGATAAAATAAGTGCATTCCATAAAAGAGGCGCAAAAAACGCCTATTTCAGAGTCGGAAAAGGAGAATGCGGTATGAAAACGGTGAAAGTGGGTTCAGTCGGTCTGGGCCGTCTGGGGTATGAGCATGCCTGCAATCTGGCTACGCAGGTGCCGGGCTGCGAACTGGCAGCGATTTGCGACGTGGATGAGAAGCGGGTCAAGGAAGTCGCCGAGGAGCTGGGCGTTCCCTATACTTATACGGATTTTGAGGAGATGTGCAAAAATCCGGAGCTGGATGCGATCGTGATCGTCTCCCCCTCTTTCTTGCACTGCGAGCAGATCGAGATTGCGATGAACAATGGCAAGCATGTGTTCTGCGAGAAGCCGCTTGGTACAGATGTGGCGCAGTGCAAGGGCGCGGAGAAGGTTGTAGAAGCGCATCCTGATCTGATTTTCCAGTTGGGCTTTATGCGCCGCTTTGACAAATCCTATGCTGAGGCTAAGCGCAAGATCGAAAACGGCGACATCGGCAAAGTGGTGCTGGTGCGCTCGTATACGCAGGACCCGCGCTCGACCATCGAGTCCACGCTCAAGTTTGCGCCGCACTCGGGCGGTCAGTTCCTCGATATGTGCGTGCATGATATCGACCTGATCCGCTGGTTCACCGGTTCGAATGTCAAGAACGTGTGGGCAATCGGCGGGGTGTTCGAGTTTGACCTGTACAAGGAGCTGAACGATGCAGACAACGCAGCCGCGACTATCCAGATGGATAACGGCGCGATGGGCTTTATGTTCACCAACCGCACGCACGCGGCGGGCAGCAATGTCGAAACCGAGATCATCGGCACGCACGGCACGTTGCGCATCGCAAATGTCGGCGCGAAAAACCTGCTGAACATCGTCGACGAGCACGGCTCGCGCGAGGAGTATTATCCGGATTTTATGAGCCGTTGGCATGAGGCGTTTGTGGCGGAAATGGTCGCGTTCACCGGACATGTGCGCAGTAACACCAAACCGGCTGACCTGACGGTATATGACGGCACGGCGGTTTCCGAAGCGGCTTATCGCTGCAAGGAGTCCTTTGAGACGGGCAAGATGCTGCCGATCCGCTAAATGAAAAAAAGAGCCTGTTGCAAAATAGGCCAAAGAAAAAAAGACAGGCAGAGCAGCCCGAAAAGGGTTGCCTTGCCTGCCT
>NZ_CALWJK010000039.1 GCF_944380975.1 uncultured Agathobaculum sp.
GGACGGCTCCAAGACCCTGCGCGCCAAGATCGACATGGCAAGCCCGAATATGAACCTGCGCGACCCCGCGATCTACCGCATCGTGCGCGCGCATCACCATCGTCAGGGCGATAAGTGGTGCATCTATCCGCTGTATGACTTCGCGCATCCGATTCAGGACGCGATCGAGGGTATCACACACTCGCTGTGTTCGATCGAGTTTGAAAACCATCGTCCGCTGTATGAGTGGGTCGTGGACAACTGCCCGCTGCCGCACCATCCCAAGCAGCGCGAGTTTGCGCGTCTGAATGTGACGCACACGGTGATGAGCAAGCGTTACCTGCGTCAGCTGGTGTTTGAAAAGCACGTCGAGGGTTGGGACGACCCGCGTATGCCCACGCTGTGTGCGCTGCGCCGCCGCGGCTACACGCCAAGCGCGATTCTGGACTTCGTGCAGCGTGCAGGCGTTGCCAAGGCGGATTCACTGGTGGATATCAAGCTGCTCGAGCACTGCATCCGTGAGGAACTGAACGAGACCGCGCTGCGCCGCATGGCGGTCACGGAGCCGGTTAAGCTGGTTATCACCAACTATCCCGAGGATAAGTGCGAGGAGTTTGAGGTGCCGAACAATCCGCGCGACGAAGCTGCCGGCACACGCAAGGTGCCGTTTACGCGCGAGCTGTATATCGAAAAAAGTGACTTTGCCGAGGTTCCGCCTCCGAAGTTCCAGCGCCTCAAGCCGGACGGAGAAGTGCGCCTGATGGGCGCATATATCGTCCGCTGCAACGAGGTTGTCAAGGATGAGAACGGCGAGATTGTCGAGATCCGCTGCACGGCCGACCTCGAGACGGGCAACGGCATGCCCGCAGATGGCCGTAAGGTCAAGGGCACGATCCATTGGGTATCTGCCGCGCATGCGCTGGATGCCGATCTGTACCTGTACGATAACCTGTTTACACTTGAAAACGTCAACGACGTTCCGGAGGGAACGGATTATCTGGATTATCTCAATCCGGATTCGCTGAAAAAGCTCACGGGCTGCAAGCTGGAGCCGTCGCTCAAGGATGCCAAGGAAGGGGAACGTTTCCAGTTCGTCCGCATGGGCTACTATGTGAAGGACAGGGAAGAGGGCCGCTTCAACCGTATTGTTACCCTCAAGGACAGCTTCGCTAAGACGCTGCAAAAGTAAAAGACAAAAAAGCCGCAGATGGAACCATCTGCGGCTTTTCTGTTGCCGTATATTATTTTTCATCCGTAAGAAGGAAGCCTTTCTCCCTCAGACCCTGCACTACACGGTCGAGCGTTTCCTCGTCCTGTGCGCGCAGCGTATGCAAATGGATGCCGCCGGTCAGCTCGCACAAGGGGCGTGCCGCAGGGCTTTTCAGCTTTTCGCAGAACATATCGGCATCATAACGGGAAAAGATATGAAGTGGCGCGCAGATTTGGCCGTAAACCGAATGCTCCACGGTTACATCGAGCAATGCGCCGCCCAAATCGACGACCGTGTACAGTTCTTCGAGCAGACGGTCGTCGCCATGTCGGCACACCACGCGCCGTTCCGGCTGGATCGGGGTAGAAGCAGTGCTCTCCAAAATATAACCGCGGGGGGTCGCCAGCACGGAGAGCCCACCAGCGCGCAGCAGTGCGACATCGCCTACGATGATCTGCCGGCTGACACCGCACTGTGCAGCCAATGCGGTTGCGGAAAGCGGCTTTTGCGTTTGCATGAGAAGATGGGTGATTTTGGTGCGCCGTTCAGCAGCGTTCATGATACAGTCACTCCTTAGTATTCCTATCATAGCAAAAGAAAAAGGACTATGCAAGCATAGTCCCTAAAATCAGTTTGTATCAGTCCAGCAGATAGATGTTTGCGTACTGAACACCAAGCTCATACGCACGGTCATGCGAAGAAACGAACACGTCGATCTTGTTGTTCTTGATCGCTCCGCCGGTATCCTCTGCAATGAATACACCGTAGCCTTCAATATAAACGCGGCTGCCCAGCGGGATGACCGAGGAATCTACAGCAATGGTGCGGCCCTCTGTCGGAGTCGTGCCGGAAGCGGTCTGTGCGCCGGCAACGCCGTTGCATTTCTCACAGGGGCAGTAGAAAGTCAGCTTGTAGTTGCCCAGAGCCGTCGAATTGTTCTTGATCGAATCGGTTGCCAGAAGGGAAGAAGAATAAGCAACCGTTTTCGCAGATACCGGTGCGGTCAGCAAATCGCTGCTGGAGGACTGCTGAGAGGAAGAGGGCTTGTTAGCAGCGGCCTGCTGCGCAGCTTCGGCCTCAGCCTTGGCTGCCGCTTCGGCTTCTGCCTTTGCCTTGGCTTCGGCTTCCGCCTTGGAAAGCGCCTGCTCAGCGGTGTTGATCTGGTCGGAGGTCAGGACCGTGCCGACAGATGCGTTCAGGTTGGATGAGAGCATTGCAACCGGCTGATCGAGCGCCGCAGCACTGATGGAGGCCATCGTGCTGACTGCCAGCGTTGCAGCAATCAGTTTGGATGCATGCTTTCGCAAAGAAAAGAACATGTGTTACACTCCTAAATCGTGGTGAAAACCCGCGGAAACGCGGCATCGGTGTTACCGATTTGTTTTCTGGTTGTTACTGATTTGTTGTCGATCTGTTTCTGATCTGTAACCTATGATACTTTACAATCGCGTATTTGTCAAACGCTTTTTTGCATTTTTGTGCAAACTACATAATTGTTTCTCTGTATAAGCGGAATATCTGTACGGACGCATGAAAAAAACAGTCGATATTTTTGGCTGCAAACGGATTAGTGCACAAGGAACGGTTACAAAATGACATTTTTCGATTGCGGGTGGGGAACTGATGAAAGCCAGAGACAGTGCAAATAGGAAGAGTGGGGAACTGTTTCCGCTGGGGGATAAGTGAATCCTTGCATGAGAATACTATTATATAATAAGTATATATAGGCGGTTCTTCAATGATCGGTTGCTGTGTCACAGCTTGTTGCAGCTTGTTGCTGTCCGCAGCTTGTTGCTGTCTGTAAAAAAACTTTACACTGCAAGAGGAATGTGGTATCATAAAAAATAAGTGTTTGCAGTCTGTGCGGGGATGCTCGCTGGCAAACAGTGAGACCGGACTGCAGCGCAGAGATAAAATAGTGAATAAAGGCGGACGAACGGGATGCAGGTCTGTCTTTGTAAAAAACGCGGGGAAATGCCCCGGGTTGTTGTTTACAGGTATTTCAACTGATGAATAAAGGAAAGTGATAAAACTGTTATGAAAGAAAAACTGAAGATTATACCGCTCGGTGGTCTCAATGAGATCGGCAAGAATATGACGGTCATTGAATATGGCAATGATATTCTGGTAATCGACTGCGGCGTTGCGTTTCCGGATGACGATATGCTGGGCGTGGATCTGGTGATCCCGGATACCACCTACCTTAAGCGCAATCTGAACAAGCTGCGTGGCTATGTCATCACGCACGGCCATGAGGACCACATCGGCGCGATCCCGTATGTTCTGCGTGAGTGCAATGCGCCGATTTATGCGACCCGTCTGACATGCGGCATCATCGAGACCAAGCTTAGTGAGCACAAGATGCCGCAAAAGGTCAAGCTTAACCGTGTACGCGCGGGAGACACGATCAAGCTGGGCTGCTTCAAGGTGGAATTCATCCACACCAACCACTCGATCGCGGATTCGGTGGCGCTGGCGATCACGACACCGCTGGGTACCATCCTGCACACGGGCGACTTTAAGATTGATCTGACGCCGGTTTCGGGCGAGATGATCGATCTGGTGCGTATTGGTGAGCTGGGTAAAAAGGGTATCCTCGCCTTGATGAGCGATTCGACGAATGTGGAGCGCCCGGGTTATACGCCTAGTGAAAAAATCGTGGGCAAGTCGCTGGAGAAGTTCATCATGGAGAGCGATCAGCGCATCATCATTGCCACCTTTGCATCTAACGTATCGCGCTTGCAGCAGATTCTGGACATTGCAGCCAAGGCGGGACGTAAAGTTGCCGTATGCGGCCGCAGCATGGAGAAGATCTCCAAGGTTGCGGGTGAGCTTGGTTATCTGCGCGATACCGGCAAGGTGATGATTGATATTTCCGAGATCAAGCGCTATGCACGCAGCCAGCTGATTATTGTATCCACCGGTTCGCAGGGCGAGACGATGTCGGCCCTGTACCGCATGGCTTACGGCAGCCATAAACAGGTTGAGGTCAATGCGGGCGACCGTATCTTGATTGCGGCTTCTGCAATCCCCGGCAATGAGAAGTCGATCAACAATATGGTCAACGAGCTGTATAAGCAGGGCGCAGAGGTCATTTATGACCGCTCTGCTGCAATTCATGTATCCGGCCATGCTTGTCAGGAGGATCTGAAGCTGATGCTGGGCCTGTGCAAGCCGAAATATTTCATTCCGGTGCATGGTGAATATCGTATGCTGATGCAGCATGCGGGGCTGGCGCGTGAGATGGGCGTGAATCCCAAGAACGTATTGATTACCGAAATCGGCCGTCCGGTTGAAATCAGCGAAAACTCTGCTCGTTTGGGCAATCCCGTGCCAGCGGGCCGCTTGCTGGTCGACGGTCTGGGAATCGGTGATGTAGGCACTGCGGTGCTGCGTGACCGCAAGCATCTGTCTGAGGACGGCTTGCTGGTTGTCGTGGTCACGGTGGATGCGACAACGGGCGTGGTCATCGCAGGTCCTGATATTGTTTCGCGCGGCTTCGTTTATGTCAAGGAGGCTGAGGCGCTGATGGAAGAGCTGCGTAATATTTCGCAGATGGCGCTCGACCGTTGTGCAATGGAGAATCTGCGCGATTGGAACAGCCTCAAGTCGGCAATCAAGGGCGACGTGAGCGATTATCTGTTCAAAAAGACCAAGCGCAGCCCGATGGTGCTGCCGATCATCATGGAAATTTGAGAAACAAAAACAGCCGCTGTTGCGGCTGTTTTTTTGTGTTTTGCGCAGCGTGACTTTGACGGTGGTTGGTGCATCTGTTATACTGACTTTATATAGATAAGGGAGGCGCGGTATATGCAGATCAATCGGGTGTGGGCAGTTTATTGGAGCGCGACAGGGACAACAAAGCGCGTGGTAAAGCAAATTGCAGAACGGGCGGCGCAGGCGCTGGATGTGCCGCTTGCAGAGTATGATTTTACCATGCCAGAAGCACGGCAGGATGTACTATCTTTTGCGGCGGACGATCTGGTGATTTTCGGCACGCCGACCTATGCGGGGCGCGTGCCGAACGTGCTGCTGAAATATCTGGCGACCGTGCAGGGGAACGGCGCGGCGGCGGTGCCGGTGGTCCTGTTCGGCAACCGTGCCTTTGACGATTCGCTCATTGAGCTGCGGGATATCCTCGCGGATAACGGGTTTGTGCCGTTTGCAGCCGCGGCCTTTGTGGGTGAGCACTCGTTTTCCACCACACTTGCCGCTGGTCGGCCGGATGCGGATGATTTGGCGCTGGCCGCCGGGTTTGCTGCGCAGGTGGCGGCGCGCGTTCAGACGGTGGATGCGGATACACCTTCGATTGCCGTGTCCGGACGGGCGAGGGAGGAACGCACGTACTATCAGCCGCGTGACCGTGCGGGTAATCCGGTGGATATCCGCAAGGTGAAGCCAAAGACTAGCGAAGCATGTGACGATTGCGGTCTTTGCGCGCAGGTTTGTCCGATGGGGTCCATTAACCCGGAGAATGTGCGGGAGTTTACCGGAATTTGCATTAAGTGTGGTGCGTGCGTTAAGAAGTGTCCGAAGGGTGCGAAATACTACGACGACCCCGGTTACTTATATCATAAAACCGAGCTCGAGGAAGGGTATCGCCGCCGTGCGGTGGTCAGCTTGTTCCTATGAGAAAAGTAAAAGGCTGACGCGATTGCGTCAGCCTTTATACATGCCGATTTTTTGCAGGTCGTTAATCATGTCCGGTACGGTCATGCCGGCGATTTCCAACCGCTGTGCCATGCCCGGATGTTCTTCGGAAAAGGTATCCCACGCGGTGACGATCGAATCTGTACGTGGTACATCAAAGCGCGCGAGCAGTTTTTCCATGCGGGAGATCTGCGGGCTGTAAATAGACAGCACCTTGTATTTTTGCACAAACAGCTCTTCGTTGGTGGTGAGAGAGCCGATGGCAAACGCAGACAGCCCGTCCTGCAGCAGCAGTTCGCCATAGCCGTCGAGAATCATGGTCAGCTGCTTTTTGGTCATGCCGTCCAGATACCAGACTTCTTCGTCCTCTGCGTCCGGATGGATGGCGAGAAACAGCGGTTCCGTCAGCGAAGCATAAAAGGCATGGATGAAATCGGACAGCTTTTCAAAGCTGAGGTTGCAGAGGATGGTGTCTCCGTCCAGCTGATACTGTTCGCACAGCTTGTCCGGAAAGGGGACAGTGATACCTGCGGCGGTTTGAAACATAAAGGGATACTCCTTACATTATATAATATAGTGTCATACAGAATCAGAAGCGGATGCTGATCTCGCCGCTGGACAGCGTGCGGGTTTGTCCGTCTGCATCGCGCACCAGCAAAAAGCCGTTGTCATCCAAGCCGATGCAGTCTGCTTGATAGGTCTCTGCGGGGCTGATGACCTTGACCGGCTTGCCCAGACAGCACAGACGGCTGCGGTATTGATTGAGCAGTTCGTCCGCGCGATCCTGCTCGAGCAGAGAATAGGCTCGTTCAAAGTGCGTCAATACAGCGGCGGCCAGTTCTGCGCGGCGCGGTGTACGTCCGAATTCGCTGAGTGCGCCCGCAACGGCGCGCATGTCTTCCGGCCACGCGGGATTAGGCCGCAGGTTGACGCCGATGCCGACCAGCAGGGAGCTGACCGCACCGCTTTCGCCTTCGATGGTCGCTTCGGTCAGGATACCGCTGAGCTTGCGCCCTTCGTGCAGCACATCGTTGACCCATTTGATCTCCGGCGAGAAGCCGGCGGTCTGTGTGACCGCTTCGGCTACAGCGACAGCGGCGGCAATGGTAGCAAGCTGGATATGGCTGATGGGCAGGGTGGGGTGCAGCAGAATGGTCTGATACACGCCGGTTTCGGCGGGGGAGACAAAGGTGCGCCCGAGACGGCCGCGGCCGCCGGTCTGCTCCTCCGCCAACAGGACAAAGCCGTGGGGGCGATCGAGATACCGCTCTTTGATGACGGTATTGGTGGAGCTTAAGCTGGGCAGCACAATCATTTCCTGCCCCACAAAGCGGGTGTCGAGCAACGCCTGCACACCGGCGGCGGTCAGGCTGTCGTCCTCGGGGGCGAGACGGTAGCCCTCGCCCGGTACACCGTCGATGGCCATGCCGCTGCTGCGCAGTACGGCGATCGCTTTGTGTACGGCGGCACGTGATACGCCAAGCTGCTGGGCAAGCTGCCCGCCGGACAATCGTTTTCCTCGCGCCTGTTCGAGCGCCTTCAATACCGCATCCTTGACCGCCATATGCTTTCCGCCTCCTTGGTGAACAATAATTCTATTGTAAACGAAAGTGAGAAATAGTACAATAGTTTTGAAAAAAACTGCGGCTATAAGCGGAGGAAAAAAGGTTTGAAAAGCAAAAATGAGATTTTAAACGCGTTGGGCAGCACGGGGGAAGAGCGGCTGCTGCTGGCCGGATTGCTGGACAAGGAGCAGACCTGTGCGACACGCGGCTATCTGACACATACCAAATTCCTCAGTATGAGTGAGCGGGCGCTGTGCGCAGAGGCAGTGCGCCTTTGCGGTGCAACAGGGCATGCGCTGTTCTGGGGCGGATATGAGGATGCGGAACGCGGGATATATGTATTTTATCCGGATTATTTGGATGAAGAGAGCGCAAAACAGGCTGCTCCGCTTGCGCTGTTACGCGCGCATAAACGAAAAGAGGATACCTTGACGCACCGCGATTACCTTGGCGCACTCATGGGGCTGCAAATTGACCGCAGCGTGGTAGGTGATATTCTGGTGCATGACGAAGGCGCGGACATCCTTGTGCTGGAGGATATGGCGGAATTCATCCTGCTGCACTTTGCCAAGGCAGGGCGTAAACAGATTTCCCTGACGCGGGAGCCGCTTGAGGCGCTTCGATGCAAACCGGCGCAAGAAATAGAGGGAAGCGGGTCGGTTGCTTCGCCGCGGCTGGACAGCGTGGCAGCACTTGTGTTCGGCATGTCGCGGAAAAGCGCGCAGGAGCGCATTGAGAAAGGATTGGTTTTTGTCAATCATGCGCCGTGCCTGAAACCGGAACGGTTGATTGGTGAGGGGGACAAACTGACGGTACGCGGCATAGGCCGCGCGCGCATCGTTGCGTTTGGAGGCACCAGCAGAAAAGGACGGCTATTTTTGGGATTTGTTAAAAACGTATGAAAAGAATGGTGGTTGTCAAGTTCAATTGGGTATGGTATACTATTGACAGCATCAATAAGGGGTTGTATAGAAATGAAAAAACGGTTGTTATCCGCTTTCCTGTGCATGTTTATGCTGACGGCAATGCTTCCGTTCGCTTCAGCTGCATCCGACTTGGAGGGGCACTGGGCAAAAACTTACATTGAATACCTCGATCGGGAAGGCGTTATCAATCCGAGTGCAACAACAGGGAAATATGAGCCGAACCGCGATATGACCCGTGCGGAGTTCATGCGATACATCAATCGCGCGTTCCATTTTACGGAAATGGCAGCGATTTCTTATACCGATGTACCGAAAAATGCTTGGTATTATGATACCGTGCGAATTGCTCAGAAGTACGGGTACATCAACGGCGTGGGTGACAACAAGATGGACCCTGAGGGAAAGGTCACGCGCGAACAGGCTGCGGTCATTGTCGGCCGTTTGTTTAAGGCAGATCCGGGCAATGTTTCTCCCTCTGACCTGACGTTTACCGACCGCGATGAGATCTCCGGATGGAGCGCGGGTTACATTAAGGCAGCGTCCGACAAGGGCTTTTTGGCAGGATATTCGGACGGCTCCTTCCAACCCGACCGCGTGGTCACGCGCGGTGAGGTCGCAAAAATCCTGTATTATTATATGGGAACCTCGCTGTCCACTGCGGGCAAAGCGTATACAGGGGCTGATCTGAAAACCGATACCACCAACGTTACGATTTCGGAAAGCTGCTCGCTGTCTGATGCAACGATCCAAGGTGATCTGTACATTACGGAGGGACTGGGCTCTGATGCTGTCACACTGAATAATGTGACGGTCAAGGGGTCTGTGATCGTGTCCGGTGGTACGGTTACGATGATGAATACGTCGAGCGATCATATGATCGTTTCGTCACCCATGGCGCGCCTGCTGCAGATTACTGCAACGGGCGCTGCTCGCATCGGGAAGACTGAGGTGCAGTCTGCGGCAGCGCTGCACGAAAGATCGCTGGCAGCAGAAGACAGTGGATTTTCTGAGGTTGTAGTAAATGGTGAGGAACGGGTTTCCCTGACGCTGGATGCAAATGTGGATCAGCTCACCCTTGCCGGGGAGTCCACGGTCAGCACAACGGCGAACACTCAGATTTATCAAATGACGGTAGAAAAGGCGGCTTCGGTGACCGGCTATGGCTCGGTCTATCAGGCCGATATCCAGACGGATGGCGTAAGCTTTGCCAGCAGCGTGACGGTATCTGGATATGCAATGGCAGACGGTGTTTCGGCCACCATCGGCGGGCAGTCGGTGAACGGTATCAGCACGGCCGGGGTAGTGCCGAAAAGCATTACGGTGGATTTGGCAAATCCGTCTGCCCTGGGAAGCGATGTAACGATCAATGTGCCGAACGGAACGAGCGTGTCTGCTGTTTTTTGCAGTGGAAAGAGCTTGAATGAATCCTCGGATTATACGAAAACGGCTTCCGGCATTGCAGTTTCATCCTCATATCTAACGTCGCTCACCAAAGGAAATTACACTTTGTCGCTTTCGCTCTCGGATGGACAGCGGGAAAGCATTGCGCTTTCTGTTGTCAATTCTGAGGAGGATGCGCAGGTGCAGGCGGTCACCTTTGACCGGTATTATCGCTCGGATGGTTTCCAGAATGTGATTGTGAAGCTGGATGGTGTGATGTCCGAAAACGATATCCTCGGTGTTGTTTTGGGATTCTCCAAGATTGATTACGAGTTCAACAATGTGAACCGCTCTCTTGTACTGCGCCGCGGTGTGCTGGCACAGCTGCGGACAGGCACCTATACGGTTTCCGCGGATCTGAAAAATGGCGGCAGCAGCACATTCAACCTGACGGTGACAGACTCAACGCCGGCTGGCATGCATGCGTATGTGGCAGAGTATAATACATATGCGCCGACTGAGCCAAGCTTTGCGTTGCCGCTGAGCAATTTGACCGTAAGCAGTGTGACGGCGACACAGAACGGCGAGACAACGGAATTGGCAGCCGGCACGGATTACACCACGTCGGATCATTCGCTGACCCTGACAAAGGCAGGACTGGAGAAGTTCCGGCCAACAGGCGGCTTGGTGGAGTTTACCGTAACGATGAGCGATGATTCGGTTTACACACTGGTCATTGATTATATTTAATCCGTAAGCAGAAAAAGACGACGCTGGTCAGCGTCGTCTTTTTCTGTTTCGGTTTATCGTTCGCACTTCCAGAAGAAAGCGGAATAGGGAGGCAGCTCGCTGCCGCCGCCGAAGTCGTGCGGATTGCCGGTGATCAGGTCGACCGCCTGCCCGCATTTTGCATCGAAATGCGCTACATAAGGTTGGTCGTCAATATTGACCGCGACTAACACGCGCTCTCCCTCAGCAATTCGCTCCCAGATGCACTGTTTGTTGGTCAGTACCACTTGCTTAAAATCGCCGTAGCACAATGCCTTGCTTTCACGGTGTGCCTTGGCAAGCGCGGCGATCCAGTCGGTCAGGCCGTTCCACAGCGGCTGCTCAAAAGAAGGACGCAGCGCGTCGTCTCCCTGATGCTTTTCGCCCATCGCACCCCATTCGCTGCCGTAGTACACGCAGGGGATGCCGGGCATACCGAATTGCAGCGCGTAGACCAGCGGTAGATGCTTGGGGTTTTGCAAAATGGAGGCGATGCGGGTGACATCATGGTTGTCCACGAAATCCAGCAGATGCTTGCCGCGGTACAGCGTCCAGTTTTCCGGACCAAATTGACGCAGCAGGGAATGGGTGATCTCAAACAGGTTCAGACTGTTCATCGAAGAGTACAGGCCCTTGTAGCACTCGTAGTTGGTGCAGGAGTGCAGCATCTGGTCACCGACAAACTGGTTGTAATCCCCGTGCAGCAGCTCGCCAACAAGGAAGAAGTCGCGTCCAAAGCTGTCGCAGAAGGCACGGAGCTGGCGGATGAAGTCTTTATCCAAACAGTAGGCAACATCCAGACGCAGACCGTCGATATCGAATTCCTCTACCCACAGACGGATGCAGTCGAAGATGTGCTGCACAACCGCGGGATTTTTCAGATTTAGCTTGACCAGTTCATAATGGCCTTCCCAGCCCTCGTACCAGAAGCCGTCGTTGTAATTGGAGTTGCCGTCAAAGGAAATGTGGAACCAATCCTTATAGGGAGAATCCCATTTCTTTTCCTGTACATCACGGAACGCCCAGAAACCGCGGCCAACGTGGTTGAACACGCCATCCAGCACAACCCTGATGCCGTTTTCGTGCAGTGTGTCACAGACGGCGGAAAAATCTTTATTGGTGCCAAGACGGCAGTCGATTTTGCGGAAGTCGCGGGTATCGTAGCCGTGGCTGTCGGATTCAAAGATCGGGGAGAAATAGACGGCGTTGCAGCCAAGCTTTGCAATGTGCTCAGCCCAATCTGCCACCTTGCGGATGCGCGGGACGGTGATGCCGTCGTTCACGCGCGGCGCATCGCAGAACCCGATCGGGTAGATTTGGTAGAAAACGCTTTCATAAGCCCACATGGTAATTGCTCCTTTACAAATAGAGTCACTACCAGTATACTATGATTTGAAGAAAAAACAAGCGAAAGTGAAAATATTGGTTTTTGTGCAGAAAAAAGACTTGCAAAGCGCAAGAGATTGTGGTATTATATTTCGGTAACACGGGCATTCCTCTGCTTATTTGTAGGGAAAATAGGGCAAGAATGTCTAAGACGAAAGGATGACAGAAAGATGGATCTGGTCAAAGTACTGTCCGAGCAGCAGCTCAAGAGCGATCTGCCGGAACTCAAGATCGGTGATACCGTAAAGGTACACGCGAAGATCAAGGAAGGCAACCGCGAGCGTATTCAGATTTTCGAAGGCATTATCATTGCCAAGAAGCACGCTGGTGTAAACCAGACGGTTACCGTCCGCCGTATTTCTTATGGCGTAGGCGTTGAGAAGACGTTCCCGGTACACTCCCCGAACGTAGCAAAGTTCGAGGTTGTGCGCAGCGGTAAGGTTCGCCGCGCTAAGCTGTATTATCTGCGCGGCCGCGTAGGTAAGGCTGCCAAGGTTGCCGAGAAGGTTTGATTTTTTACAACCAAACAACAAAAACGGGGAGCATCAGCTCCCCGTTTTTGTCTATCCGGCTTTTTGGTCTTGCGCAGATGGAAATATGTCGCTATAATAAAAACGTATGCTTATCTTTTTGGAGGAATGATCATGCAACAGGAGCAGACCG
Organism: uncultured Agathobaculum sp.; assembly: GCF_944380975.1. Taxonomy (GTDB): domain Bacteria; phylum Bacillota; class Clostridia; order Oscillospirales; family Butyricicoccaceae; genus Agathobaculum. The sequence goes on from NZ_CALWJK010000039.1 coordinate 12,528, forward strand.
AAGAGAAAAAGAAGGCCGAGGGTCGTTTTCCCAGCGAACTGTTCAGCTGGGGAGAATCCTTGATGGCTGTGCTGATATTTTTTGTAGTGGTATTCACGTTCTTTGTGCGCCTGATTGGCGTGGACGGCACATCCATGTATCCCACTTTGCAGGATCGCAGCATTATGCTGGTCAGCAATCTGGGGTATACGCCGGAAAAGGGCGATATTGTCGTTTTGCGCAAGGAAGGCTTTTATAGCGACCAGCCGATCGTCAAGCGCGTGATCGCAACCGGCGGCGATACGATTGACATTGACCCGGTGACGGGTGACGTGATCGTCAACGGTGAAGTGCTGGACGAGCCGTACATTTTGGAGAAAATCAATACCCTTGAGCGCATGGGCGACCTGACCTATCCGCAGACCGTGCCGGAAGGCTGTATCTATGTGTTGGGTGACAACCGCAACGGTTCGACCGACAGCCGGTGGTCCAGCCTTGGCATGGTGGATGAGCGCTATGTGTTGGGACATGTGCTCAGTGTGGTATTTCCGTTCAGCAATTTTGGATCGGTAGCGTGATAAGATGAATATTCAATGGTATCCCGGCCATATGACAAAAACCCGCCGACAGATGGCGGAATATATCAAACAGGTAGATGCAGTGTGCGAGGTGGTGGATGCGCGCATCCCGCAGGTATCGCGCAATCCGGATATGGACGACATTGCTGCGGGCAAGCCGCGCTTGATGATCCTCAACCGGATTGACTTGGCCGACCCAGAAACAACGGCAGCATGGGCGAAGCATTTTCGCTCGCAGGGCATGGCTGTCATCGAGACAGACAGCCGCAAGGGGCAGGGAACACAGGCGTTTGCAAATGCCGTGCGTTCGCTGCTTGCGGACAAGATTGCCCAGTGGAACGAAAAGGGCCTGGTCGGCAAAGCGGTGCGCGTGATGGTTGTGGGCATTCCGAATGTCGGCAAATCGACCTTTATCAACCGTATCCTCGGCCGCAAATCCGCCAAGGCGGCGGATAAACCGGGCGTGACGCGCGGCAGCCAGTGGTTCCGCGTGGAAAGCGGCATCGATCTGCTCGACACACCGGGCATCCTGTGGCCGAAATTCGACGATGAGCGCGTAGGCATCCTGCTGGCATGTACGGGTGCGATTCGCGATGATATTCTGGATGTAGAGACGCTGGGCTGCAAGCTGATGGAGCTGCTTGCCGTGCAGGCGCCGCAGGCGATTTTGGAGCGGTACGGCGTAACAGCACCGGAGGAAAGCGATTTCCCTGGTTATGATATGCTGACGCAGGCTGGACGGCGTCGCGGTTTCCTGCTGCGCGGTGGTGAGATTGACACCGAGCGCATGGCGCGCATCCTGCTGGATGAGTTCCGCGGCGGGGTGCTGGGGCGCATCACGCTGGAAACACCGGAGGACTATGCCGAATGACATGGGAATTTGAAGAAAAGGCGTGGAAAGCCGGATATTCTGCGGTGTGCGGTGTGGACGAAGCAGGACGCGGCCCGATTGCAGGGCCGGTGTGCGCGGCGGCAGTCATTTTGCCTGCCGGTATTGTCATTGAGGGACTGAATGACTCGAAAAAGCTCAGCGAGAAAAAGCGTGAGGCATTATTCGACGTGATTACCGAAAACGCGATTGCGTGGTCGGTGTCGCTCGTGGACGAAAAGACGATTGACGAAATCAACATCTTGCAGGCGACGTATCGCGCCATGCGGCAGGCGGTTGAGGGATTGCCGCATCCGGCGGACTTCGTCTATGTAGACGGAAACCGTTCAGAGGGATTGTCGCTGCCACACGAATGTGTGGTATCGGGCGATGCGCGCGTTCCGAGCGTTGCGGCGGCGTCTATTATTGCGAAAGTGACGCGAGACCGGCTAATGCGTGATTTTGCCGAGCGGTATCCGGTTTACGGGTTTGAAAAGCATAAGGGTTACGAGACGCGTGCGCATGACGCGGCGCTGCTGGAACATGGGCCTTGTCCCATCCACCGGCGCACCTTTCTCAAGAAATTTTACGAAAAGCATCCCGAGGCACCGCGATGAAGGGGGAATGGGGTGAACGCGCCGCGCGTGTCTATTTGGAGCGCGCAGGGTATCACATAGCGGAAACCAATTTCCGCACCCGTTTCGGGGAAATCGACATCATTGCCGAGCGCGGGGAATATATTGTGTTCGTCGAGGTCAAGACGCGCAAAAGTGACCGCTTTGCAGCGGCGCGCGAGTTCGTCACCCCGGCCAAGCAGCAGCGCATTACAGCGACGGCCGCGCTGTGGCTGCGGCAGCACCCATCCGGTTTGCAGCCGCGCTTTGACGTAATAGAGGTGTACGGCGAAGAGGGGATATCCAACGCGCCGCGCATCTGTCATTTAGAGAATGCGTTTGGAGGGTGAGAATGAAGCTGTTTGATCTGCACTGTGACACCCTATATGAATGCTGTGAAACCGGCAAGCGGCTGCGGGAGAATGATCTGCATGTGAATTTCGCCGCAGCGCAGCGGTATTCGCATTACGCACAGTTTTTTGCCCTGTTTTGCGGTGCTCGCGCACCGGATGATGCGCAGGCGCACGGACGGGATTGCCTGCTGGATACGCCTGCGGATGAGCGTCTGGAGCGCATGCTGCAAACGGCGGCACGCGAGTTCGCGGATAACGCCGACTGGCTCATGTTCTGCCGCTCGGCGGCGGATTTGCAGAAGGCGGCAGACAGGGGAAAGGCAGCGGCGTTTTTATCCATCGAGGGGGCAGAGCTGCTGCCCGACCGACCGGATGCGCTGGATCTGGCATATAACGCGGGGGTGCGTTTGGTGACCCTCACATGGAACTACCGCAGCCGCTTTGGCTGCTCGTCGGCGGTCAATCAGGAAGAGGGGTTGACGGACAAAGGCAAGCAGCTTGCGCGGGATTGCGCGCAGAAAGGCATCATCGTGGATGTGTCCCATCTGTCTGAACGCGGATTTTGGGATGTGTGCGAGACGATTGACCGGCCGTTTGTGGCATCGCACAGCGATAGCCGCGTACTGTGCCGTCATCATCGCAATTTAACGGATGCACAGTTTTCCGAGATCGTGCGGCGGGGCGGCATAGTAGGCGTTAACCTGTATGTGCCGTTTCTGGTGCGGCAGGGGCATGCGTCACTAGATGATGCGATCGAGCATATTGCGCATTTTCTCGAGCTTGGCGGCGAGAAAACCATCGCGCTGGGCTGTGATTTCGACGGCTGCGATCGGCTGCCTGCGGGTGTGAACGGCTTGGGTGATTTATATACGCTCGCTGATCGTATGCTTGCGCTGGGGTACCGGCAGGATGTGGTCGACGGCCTGTTTTATCAAAATGCATCTGCGTTTATACAAAAAATGCTGTAATATACCATCAAAAACGGCGGAGGTTTGAATCAATGGAATATGTAAGCACAAGAGACAAGACGCGAAAGGTCACCGCGGCCTACGCGATTGCAAACGGCATTGCGCCGGACGGCGGATTGTACTGCCCGACGGAGTTCCCCGCATTGACGGCGGAGGATTGGCATGCGCTGGCCAATCTGGATTACAAGGGCCGTTCGGCACGCATTCTCGGCAAGTTCCTGACCGATTTTTCGGCAGAAGAGCTGGCGCAGTACGCGGCGAAGGCCTATGCGGACGATAAATTTGGCGGCAATGATACTGCGCCTGTGGTTGCGCTTGCGGATGGCAAGCATATGCTGGAGCTGTGGCACGGTCCGACCTGCGCGTTCAAGGATATGGCGCTGCAAATGCTGCCGCATTTGCTGACCGCTTCGCTGCGCAAGACTGGCGAGACGCGCACGGCCTGCATTCTGGTTGCGACCTCGGGCGATACCGGCAAGGCAGCGCTCGACGGATTCCACGACGTGGAAGGCACTAAGATCATGGTGTACTATCCGGTCGACGGCGTATCGCCTATGCAGAAGCTGCAAATGGTGACGCAGGAGGGCGTAAATGTGGAGGTTGTCGCCATCCGCGGCAACTTTGATGATGCGCAGAGCGCGGTCAAGCGCATCTTTACCGATGAGGAAACACGCGCGAAGCTCGACAGCGACGGCATGATGCTGTCTTCGGCAAACTCGATCAACTGGGGCCGCCTTGCGCCGCAGATCGCGTACTATGTTTCGGCCTACTGCGACATGATAAAGTCCGGTGCGGTTAAGATGGGCGAGAAAATCAACATCTGTGTGCCGACCGGCAATTTCGGCAACATCCTTGCGGCTTACATCGCAAAGCGCATGGGTTTGCCGGTCAACAAGTTCATTTGCGCATCTAACCGCAATAATGTGCTGACTGACTTTTTCAAAAAGAACGGTGTATACGATAAAAACCGTGATTTCTATACGACTGCCTCGCCTTCGATGGATATTCTGATTTCGTCCAATCTGGAGCGTCTGCTGTTCTTTGCATCCGACTTTGACGACAAGTTGGTGGCGGAGTTGATGCAGCGTTTGGCAGCGGACGGCAGCTATCAGACGCCGGAAGCGGTGTTTGCCAAGATCGCTGCGGATTTCGATGCAGGCTGCTGCGACGACGAGCAGACTGCCGAGACTATCCGCGCTCTGTGGGAGCGTGAGCACTATCTGGCTGATACGCATACGGCAGTTGCGGTGCGCGTTTATGAGGACTACCGTGCGCGCACGGGCGACCAGACGCCGACCGTCATTGCGTCCACGGCTTCGCCGTTTAAGTTCTGCCGCTCGGTGATCGAGGCGCTGGGCGGAACGCTTGAGAAGGATGACGTATCCCAGCTTGGCGTATTGACCGATCTGACCGGTGTGGCAGCACCCGCGCCGCTCGCTGCGCTGGCGGACAAGCAGCCGCGCTTTGACCGCGTGGTGGACAAGTCGGAGATCCTGTCCACGGTTGACCTGCTGAAGGATCTGTAAGATGGCACTATATACGCTGGCCGACCTGCATTTGGCGACGGGCGTGCAAAAGCCGATGGATATTTTCGGCGGACGATGGCAGGGATATACGGAAAAAATCATCAAAAACTGGAACGCACTGATCGGCCCGGAGGATACGGTCGTGCTGGGCGGCGATATCTCGTGGGGCATCAGCCTTGCCGAAGCACAGGGCGATTTTGCACTGATCGAGTCCCTGCCCGGGCGCAAGCTCATCCTCAAGGGCAATCATGACCTGTGGTGGGAGACGGCGACGAAAATGCACCGCTTTTTCGAGGAAAACGGCTTCCATACGATGGATTTTCTGCACAATAATTGCTTTTTCTACGGAAAGACTGCGTTGTGCGGTACGCGCGGCTGGCCGTTTGAAGAGGATTTCTCCGACCCGCACAACGAGAAGATCTTCCGGCGCGAATTGATGCGTCTGGAAGCGTCCCTCAAGCTGGGTGCGGCGCAGCAGCCGGAGGAAATCATCTGTTTTCTGCATTATCCGCCGCTTTATGCGAATTTTCGCTGTGGGCCGATGATCGAATTGATGCAGCGGTACGGTGTTTCCCGCTGTATTTATGGGCATCTGCATTCCGACAGCCTGCGCTTTGCGGTTGAAGGGATGCGGGACGGAATCGAGTGGCGACTGGTTTCGGGCGATCATGTGGATTTTACCCCGGTTTTTTTGAAAAAGTAGAAAAAAGTATGGAAATCTACCAAATAATCTGGTAGAATGATTTAGATACAATAGAAGTATTCAAGTAAGGAGTTTGGCAACATGGAACTGAAAAACACGGAAAAGCAGGAGCACAGCGTCGTTGCGCTGACCATCGAGATCACCAAGGCGGAGTTTGAGGCTGCCAAGGACAAGGCATTCAAGAAGTCCGGTAAGAAGATTACCGTTCCGGGCTTCCGCAAGGGCCATGCCCCCCGCAAGATGATCGAAAAGCTGTATGGCGAAGGCGTGTTCTTTGAAGAAGCTTTCAATATCATATATCCTGAGGCTATGGAAATGGCCGTTGAGAAGTCCGGCATCAAGCCGGTTGGCCGTGCGGACGTCGATCTGGGCGATCCGGCGGAAGAGGGCGGCCTGACCATCATCGCTAAGGTTCCGGTTGAGCCGGAAGTCGAGCTGGGCGAGTACAAGGGCATCGAGGTCGAGAAGGAGACCGTCAAGGTACTGGCGGCGGACGTTAAGGCGGAACTGAACCGTCTGGCGCAGCGCAACGCGCGCACTGAAACCGTTGACCGCAAGGCGAAGAAGAACGATACCGTTGATATCGACTTCGAGGGCTTTGTGGACGGCGTAGCCTTTGAGGGCGGTAAGGCGGAGCATCATGCACTGACGCTGGGCTCCGGTTCGTTCATCCCGGGCTTTGAGGATCAGCTGATCGGCTGCAAGGCGGGCGACGAGAAGGACGTTGTCGTTACCTTCCCGGAGGATTATCATGCCAAGGAGCTGGCTGGCAAGGAAGCCGTATTCAAGTGCAAGGTACACAAGGTAGAGGAGACCATCCTGCCGGAGATGGACGACGAGTTCGCAAAGGACGTTTCCGAGACCTGCGAGACGCTGGATGACCTGAAGAAGGAGATCTCCGATCGCCTGAAGAAGGAGCGTCAGGAAGCGGCAGACCACGCCTTTGAGGAAAAGGTGCTGGACGCTGTGATCGCAAACCTCAAGGCGGATATCCCGCAGGCGATGATCGAGAATCAGATCGACTCCATCGTTCAGGACTTCCGTTACCGCGTACAGATGCAGGGCATGACGCTTGAGCAGTACCTGACCATGACCGGTACCGAGATGGGTGCATTCCGCGCGATGTTCCAGGCGCAGGCAGAGCGTCAGGTCAAGATTCGTCTGGCTCTGGAGAAGGTTGCAGAGCTGGAGAATATCGCAGTTTCCGACAAGGAAATGGAAGACGAATATGCTAAGATGGCGGAGCAGTACAAGATGGACGTGGAAAAGGTCAAGTCCATCGTTTCTGCTGAAGCGCTGAGCGACGATCTGAAGATTTCCAATGCGTTGGAGTTCGTGAAGAAGCACGCCAAGGCAAAGAAGGCAGCTGCAAAGAAGAAGGCAGAGAGCGAATCTGCTGAGGAGACCGCAGAGTAATCTGCGCTCCGGCGCAAAGCGCAGTAAAATAGAAGCCAGCTGTTTTACGGCTGGCTTCATAAAAAGCGCGAGCTTTGCCCGCGCTTTTTGTGCAAGGGCCAAAGCCGGTTTTGATCGGAAGTGGAATCGGCTTTGTGCGCAATAGCCTTTCCGGCGCTGTCCGAAAAGGTGTCGCTCGATGAAAACTTTGGTTTTCGTCGAATTCTCGAAAGGAGTTTTCCAAGTGAGTTTAGTCCCAATGGTCATCGAACAGACCGGCCGCGGCGAGCGCTCGTTCGATATTTATTCCCGTCTGCTCAACGACCGCATTGTGATGCTTTCCGAGGAGGTCAACGATACGACCGCTTCGCTGGTTGTGGCGCAGCTGTTGTATCTGGAAGCGCAGGACCCCGATAAGGATATTTCCCTGTATATCAACAGCCCGGGCGGTTCGGTCACGGCGGGTATGGCGATTTACGATACGATGAATTATATCAAGTGCGATGTTTCCACCATCTGCATCGGTATGGCAGCATCGATGGGCGCATTTTTGCTGTCCTCGGGCGCAAAGGGAAAGCGCTATGCGCTGCCTAATGCGGAAATTATGATCCATCAGCCGTCTGCCGGTACGCAGGGACAGATTACCGATATGGCCATTCATCTCAAGCGCCTTGAGAT
>NZ_CALWJK010000040.1 GCF_944380975.1 uncultured Agathobaculum sp.
CAACCTATCGGCTACATACTCCTTTGGACGGCGCATAAAAGGGCGCGCTGCAGATTTCATTTCTGCAACGCGCCCTTGTCATATGTTCCACAACAGCGCAAAGGTCACGCGCAGCAGCGCCCCCGTCGCCGCCAGCAGCAGGCACACCACAAATGGCGCACGGCAAGCACGCAGCGAATACCGCCCCATCGCCTCCCCGCTTTGCCAGATCATCGAGCAAGCGGCCAACAGTGCAGGCACGCACAGCATCGCTGGCAGCGCCGCCATGCCGAGCGACAGCAGTGCGCCTTCGTCCTGCCCCAGCCCGACCGCCATCGTCAGCGCGAGCACAAAGCCACGCGCGGCGACCACAGCGGACAGGAACAGCGGCGCGGGGCGCAGCAGGGCGCACAGCGGCGCAAGCACGATCCAGAGCAGCGCGCACAGCACGCTTTTGAATGCCTGTCCCGGCAGCTGCGCCAGAAATGCCGTCAGCTCCACCGCGCTGTCCCCCTCGCTGGCGCGCAGACCGGTCAGGCCGCCCGCCACGGCGCCGCACAGAAACATCGCGCACAGGAAAAGAAATGCAGGTGTGCGCACCAGATCATCAAAAAAACCGAGAATATGCTGTTTGTTCATCCGTCTCCCCCTCATGGAAGGTCATGGTACAGCATATTCCCGGTTTCACCGTTTTAGAACTCAGCCCGCTTCATTTATCCGGTCGCACATGGCGTTCACCAAATCGCGGCACGGCTGATGCAGGAACAAACGCGCCTTCTGGCTGATCTCATAGGTCGCGTACAGCTTTCCGTTCTCGTCCCGATGCAGCACGGCGGCGATCAGCTCGGTCGCGGCGGCGATGCGATCGGATACATAGGCCAGATCGACCTTTTCACTGTCGCACACGGTCACGACCACACGCTTCTGCGAGCTGCTGGAGATCATGGCCAACTGAGTCGGCATTTCGCGCTTGGACGCCGTCACCAAAACGATCTCGCTTTTGATGACTGCGGAAATATCATCCTCACAGATGCGCACGTCATATCCCTCAGCCGCCTGACAGGCCACCTGATTTTTCGAGGACAGGAACAGGTTGCGCGCGGGGATTATCTCTTTTTCCAAAATAGCACGCACCAGATGGGGCAAATATTCCCCTTCACCCAGCACAGATACCAATACGTTCTGCGGCATATCATCATCTCCTTTACCAAAGGGACATTGAAAATACAGTAGTCATTATACGGCAGCTTTGCGGCACTCCGCAACGCCTTTTACGGTTTCTTGACACATTTTTGGCACAATGACTAATCTGCACAAATTTTCTCAGCTGCTTTTAGGTAAATCGCGCATTCCAAACGCTTGCGCTCCATCTCGCAGCCGAGGTCATACGAGTCGTTCATGTCGTGGTTCATGTTGTAATTCGCTGCCGAACAGCCGCCCGAGCAGTAGAACTTCGCCCAGCACTTCTGGCACTTCGGACGGGTATAAATGTTCATGCCCGCGAACTTCGTCGCGATTTCCATGTCAAACGACTGGTCGAGCACGCTGCCCTGCTTGAACTCATCCTTGCCGACAAACTGATGGCAGGGATAGATATCGCCGTCCGGCGTGACGGCTACATATTCATAGCCCGCGCCGCAGCCGCGCAGACGCTTGACCACGCACGGCCCCTGATCCAGATCGACCATGAAATGGAAGAACGAGAACGGCTTACCCGCCTTTCGACGCTCGAGCATGATCTCGGTGAGGCGGTCGTACTCGGCTTCGATCTTGGGCAGATCGGCTTCGGTCAGGTCGTAGCCGCAGCCGGGGTCAGCCGTCACCGGCTCGACCGACAGGCGGTCAAAGCCCGCGTCCGCGATGTGCACCACATCGTCGGCAAAATCCAGATTATGCGAGGTGAACGTGCCGCGTGCATAATAGTCCTTCTGCGGATCGCGCGCGTCAACCAGCGCCTTGAACTTGGGCACGATCACGTCATAGCTGCCCGCGCCCGACACGGTCTTGCGGAACTCGTCGTTGACCGACGGACGGCCGTCGAGCGACAGCACGACGTTGTCCATATTTTCGTTGATATAGGCGCGCTTGTCCTCATCGAGCAGCAAGCCATTGGTCGTGATGGTGAAGCGGAACTTCTTGTTGAACTTCTCCTCTAAGCTGCGCGCATAGTCGACCGTCTGCACAACCGTATCCCATGCCATGAGCGGCTCGCCACCGAAGAAGTCCACCTCAATATTATGCCGCTTGCCCGAACGCGCAATGACAAAGTCGATCGCCTTTTTGGCGATCTCCGGCGGCATGATCTTGCGTCCCTGACCGAAGTCACCTGTGGACGCAAAACAGTATTTGCAGCGCAGGTTGCAGTCATGCGCAACATGCAGGCACAGCGCCTTGACCGGCGCGCCGACCGGAATGTATTTGCTTACGTCAATGTAATCATCCTCAGCGAACAGCTGGCCCGCTTTTTTCAGCTCATACAGCTCGCCGTACGCCTCGCACACTTCCTCTGCCGGATACTGCTGGAGTGCGTCCACGATCGACTGCGGGCAGGTATCCGCCATGTTCTCGTCGATCAGACCGGACACCGCATAGCTGATGTCATCCAGCACATGCACCGCGCCCGAATTGACATCCAGCACAAAATTCAAACCGTTTTTTTGATAACGATGAATCATCTTTTGATCTTCCTCCGATACGCAACAAACAAGGCGCGCCGCTTTCCGGCACGCCTTGCGATTGACTTCATAAAACCCGCGATTACTTCGCGTGCTCGCACTTCTGGTTTGCCACCGTGCAAGAGGTCTTGCACGCGGACTGGCAGGAAGTCTGGCACTCGCCGCAGCCACCGTGTGCCGCGGTCTGCTTCAGGGTTGCAGAGGTCAGCGTAGAAACATGCTTCATGGAAATTTCCCTCCTACTTTTTTAAATGACGATATTTTTTCCGTTTACGCATATTGGCGCCGGCAAAGCCGCCGATCGCCGAAGCCGCCAGCGCACAAAGCAGGCTGACCGCCATACGCACAACATTGATCGGCTGGGCGAGCGGAATCACACTCACCAGCAGCAGAACCAGAAAAACCAGGATGCCCGCGCCCATTGCCCACAGGAATTTCCCGCCCGGCGCACGCTTTGCCGAAATGAATGCAGCCAGCGCACAACCGATTGCCAAAAAGATCAGCGCGCACGGCGCGATTGCCTGTTCCGCCAACACACGACGATGTACGAATATCGCACCAACCAGCATCAGCAGCAAGGTCGCCAACAGGCCGACCACTGCCGACGGCAGCAACACGCCGACGGGCGAAGGTCCTTCATTGGTTTTTCTCATAACTTACGCATCCTCCCGCCGAATGATTTTGCTTTATCCTATTCGGCAAGAAACCGGTTTATTACTTGTCGCTCTTATCTGCTTCCTTGGGCGCCTCGACCGTTTCGGTCGCCGGAGCCTCCTTGCCGCGGATCGCCCAACGATAGATCTTGAGCTTGGTGCGGTCGCTCGACGACTCGATAATCAGCACATCATCCTTTACATTGACGACGCGACCGATAAATCCGCCGATCGTGGAGATCTCATCTCCCACCTCGATCGAATTGCGCATCTCGCGCTCGGCCTTATCGCGCTTGCGCTGCGGACGGATCAGCAAGAAATAGAACAAAATGATCAGCACCACAAGCGGCGCGAATTGACCGATCATTGTCAAATAATCCTGACCACTCGGCATTGCTTACACCTCCTCGTGCATTTAGCCATGAATACTACCATATTATAATGGATTTACATGCAAATTACAAGCCCTATTTTCTGCGTCATAGGACATCCTTTGACACGCATAACGTAACGATATCTTGAAAAAAGCGAGGTGCGTTTGCATGTTGTTTCCCGCCCTGTTTGCGCTGGGAGGCGCATTCTTTTTTCTGGTCCTGCGCGTGCAGGGAACGGACGGTTCCTTCCCCAAGCCGCTGCCGCCCGACAAGGAAGCCGAGCTGCTGCGAAAAATGCAGGAGGAGGGCGACGAAAAGGCCCGTGAACAGCTGATCGAGCACAATCTACGGCTGGTGGCGCACATCGTCAAGAAATACTACGCCTCCAGCGCCGAGCAGGATGACCTCATCTCCATCGGCACCATCGGGCTGATCAAAGCGGTCAGCACCTTCCGTGCGGATAAAAGCATCCGTCTGGCGACTTATGCCTCCAAATGCATTCAGAACGAACTGCTGATGCACTTCCGGCAAAAGCGGAAAAACGCGGGAGAATTGTCGCTATCCGACACGCTCGAAACCGATGGCGACGGCAATGCGCTCGCCTTGCAGGACATCATCTGCTGCGAAGATGACGGTCTTGCCGCAGTAGAAGAGCACGACCGATATCTTGCCATGCACCGCGCGCTCGCCGCCGCGCTTTCCCCGCGCGAGAGGGAGATCATACGCCTCCGGTACGGTCTCGGCATGGCGGCGCCGCTGCCGCAGCGCGAGATCGCCAAACGCTTCGGCATCTCGCGCAGCTATGTATCCCGCATTGAAAAACGGGCGCTGGAAAAGCTGCGCGACGCGCTGCAGGAGAACGCCTGACCATGCCCAGCGCATCCTGCACTGGATAAGACCGCTCATGCGATGTGTTGCCGTGCATGAGCGGTCTTCCCTGCATGGATTTCTCCAGTCGGATATTGCGGCGCGATTACAAATATGCTATAATCAACGTAAAAAAGTGAGGGGAACTCCGATGAAAACGTATTTGAATCAGATTTCGGGCATCGACGATGCAATCGTTTCCATGTTTATGAGCAAGCGTTCCTGGACACGCGAGAAAGAATTACACATCCGTGAAATTTGCCGCACCGTGCTGCGCGCAGACGGCGGCTTGCGGGAATACGACAGCGCACAGGCCGATGCGTTTGTCGAATTTGCAGACTGGATGGACAAGCTGACCAAATGGGGCTGGAAGCACACGACCATGCTGCGGTTCATTGATATGTCGGTCACTGTGGAAGGGCTGCACCGTGCCGGTCAGGACGACTGGGACGCGCACGCCAAGCGTTTCAACAACCGCATCATCCGTTCGAGCACCCGCTTGGCTTCCTTCTCCTATGAAATGTCGGCATGGTATCAGGACAAAATCCTGCCGACCGACCTTGCTTTGCAGGAGCTTGGCCTTGCTGTGCCGCAGACCATCGAGCACGATGGGGTCAAGTACGTCAAGGCGGTCAATGGGTATATTCGGGAGGATATGGCGGACAACCCGGACGTCAAACGCGGGCTGTATATGCTGAGCATTCCGAGCAACTTCATTTTCAAAATCGACCTGACCGAATGGGGACACGTTTTCAAGGAGCGCAATGCCAACGGCTCGGCCAATCCGGAAGTCAAGCAATGCTGCGAAAGCATTGCCGATCAGATCGAGCAGTTCCACCATCAGTTCAACCGCGAGCTGTTCCTCAAAATTCTCAACTGAATGCAAAAGCGGCATAGCTGAAGCTACGCCGCTTTTTCTATTTTACTTATTTGCACTCCTGTTTCATGGCGAAATAGCCCATCAGCACCGCCCACACATAGGCACACGTCTTGGGAATCATCAGAATGCCGACCAGCGGCACCGCATCTGACCACAGAACCACCGGGATATAGAACGCAAAGCTGAGCACGATGGTCAGCCACATCCAGCGGAACGCACGGTCCTGATGCTGTTTTGCCGCCTGATAGAACAGCACAACCACCAGCAGCCCCAAAAGTGCAAAGGGGATGTTACGGTAAATGCCCCAGGAAAGCGGTGCATCCGCGCTCAACCACTGGTTCTGCGGCATCAGGCACAGAACGATGCGCAGCCCTGCCAAACCGTATACCGCTGCGGTCAAGCCGCCGCGCCCAGCGACCTGATACCGCTGCCGCCAAACCAAATAAAGCAGCACATAGAAAATGGTCATGGTGATGGATGTAACGGCCTTTCCCAACCCGAGCGCCGCCGTATAGTTTTCGAGACCTGTGGTGCAAAGCGCCACCGCCCGCGGCACCAAATGAAAGGCGTCGCCCGCCCCCAAGATCACAGCCATCCAGCCAAACAGGCGGAACTGGTGATTTCCCCGACTGCCCCGAATCATCAAAATGCCAATGGTGATGACCGAACACAGATACACAATATCAAAAAGCGTTTCCATAATTGCCTGCATGATTTACACGTCCTTTCGTTCCGTTTGTTCCTGTACCGCAGCGGCCGCTAAGGCCGCCTTTCCGTAATTGCGGCCAAACCAAATGCCGGCCAACAGCAATGCTGCACCCAATCCCGAATAAAATACTGCGATAAACCGATCAGGTGCAATACCGGAGACACGTAAACCGATCCCGCCGGTCATCATCACGGCCATGATGCCAAATGCCTTTCCATCAAAGAACTTGAGGAAAAACTGCCGTTCCTCTGCATAGCCTGTAATCCGCGCAGTATGCTTCCGCACCAGTTTCCCCAAAACAAACATTTGAAAAACCGCGAAAACCACCACCGACAGCAACAGATTCCATACCGTAACATATGCCGGATAAACCTGAACACCGATTCGAAAAATATTGAACCCCGCTGCGCACCACACCAGACTGGCGAGGAGCAGCAAGGTATTGCGCTTAACTTTCATAACTTTGTTTCCTTTCCTGTGAACACCGTTCAGTTTGCGGCACAAAACCACTCTCGAACAGAATGGATCAATAGAGCGTCCTGCGAACGATTTCCAGAACGACAGACGGGTCATACTCCTGCCGCTGCAACGCAGACAGCATCAGGGTGAACAGCACCTCTGCAAACTTCTCTGCTGTAAACTGTTCATCAAAGGCATCCGGGCGAATCTTGGCATCCCGCTTCAAAACTGCGCACAATCCGTCCAGAATATGCTGCTGGGTTCGCTGCATCCGTCGCCTGCCATCCGGTTTATCCTCCTGCATGAACCCCAAGGAGTGCATCACAAAAAAACCGGGATATCGCTTGCAGCCATATTCCATGCGCTCATACATCCAAGTAATGCATGTCTGGGTATCCTGAAAGACTGCCTCATCCTCCGGACGATGGAAAATCTCGCACCAGATGCTTTCCACAATGGTGCCGATCAGCTCTGTTTTGGACGAAAAATAATTATAAATAGATCCGACCGAAACACCGCAAGCCGCTGCGACCGAACGGATATTGACCGCCGACCAGCCCTGCCGCTGCATCAGCTCCCGGCTTGTTTTCAGAATCTCCTCTTTCGATGTCACGATGGTATTCATCTTATCCCTCCAATATGAACAACGTTCATTATAGTTTGCCAACGCTTCTCTGTCAATACCAATGCAACACGAAAATTGTATTCTTTTCGAAAATCACTTACACACGAACGCTTCCCTATTTCTCAAACAAAAGGGTGCTGACCATACCGTCAGCACCCTTCTCCCAGCCGTTATTTCAGCTTTATATCACGTTTCTGTGTCTGCTTTCCATTACTCTGACGCGGTAGCAGAATCCGTTTCCGCAGATGCCGCGGTTTTGCGCGCAGACTTACGCAGGTCAAACGAGGGATTAAACGCATAGTAGTTTTTGCTATCCAAATGATCCTGTACGACGCGCAGCGCATCGCCGAAGCGCTGGAAATGCACGATTTCGCGCGCGCGCAGGAACTTGATCGGTTCGCGTACATCCGGGTTGTCGATCAGACGCAGCAGGTTATCGTAGGTTGTGCGGGCCTTCTGCTCTGCTGCCAAATCTTCAAACAAATCCGTGATCGGGTCACCCTTGCTTTGCAGCGCCGAGGCCGAGAACGGGATGCCCGCAGCAGACTGCGGATAAATGCCGGTCGTATGATCGACAAAATAAGCGTCAAAGCCGCCCTCCTTAATCTGCTCGGGCGTCAGGTTGCGGGTCAGCTGATAGACAATCGCTGCGATCATCTCTTGGTGAGCGAGCTCTTCTGTACCGATATCGGTCAGGATCGCCTTGCCCTCCTTGTACGGCATGGTGTAGCGCTGGTTAAGGTAGCGCATCGCCGCGCCAATTTCACCATCAGGTCCGCCAAGTTGTGTAATGACGATTTTTGCCGTCTGCGGGTCGGGATTTTTGATGTTAACGGGATATTGTAAGCGTTTATCGTATGACCACATTAGTTATCCTCTCCTTCCCACGGCCACGGGTCGTCGATCCAGCGCCAGTTGCCAACACGGGTATCTACCTCGCGCGCGGTCAACGGGCCGAAAGCATCCTCGTATTCCGCTGCGGCCTTATCAAAAGCGGTGCGCATTTTGCTGTAATAAGCCAGCGCCGCAGCATTCTTCGGGTGTCCGTCCAGATACTGGATGACATCCACCAGCGCAAAATCATACATGCGCACACGGCTGAGCAGTTTTTCGCGTTCGGTCATTGCGGAACGGCCTCCTCTCCGAGGAAGGGTTTGTCGAGCGCCGGAAAAATCGTACCTCGGCTGAAGGCCAGCGCGGGTTCATACGGCGTATCAAAGCTTTGCGCCGGCACAAATGCCATGGCAAGCGAAAGCAGACGGGGATCAATGCTGTCCGCAGGCAGCGCCTGATCGCCCGAAGGATTGGTCGTATTCATATGCAGGTTGCTCCTTGTTTGTCGGTTTGAGGCCTCGCCTCAATCTCAATGTATGCCGCAGGAAAAAAGACGGTGAAAGCATGGATAAACTGTGGTATACTGTAACTATCAAAGGAGGCATGAAACATGGAGCTTTCTGAAATCAGAGAACAGAGCGCAAAAGCGGCGGCACAGGTATGTGACGCAGCCAATCTGCGCGCAGGGGATTTGTTTGTGGTCGGCTGCTCGTCGAGCGAAGTATGCGGCGAGAAGATCGGCACGCATTCCAGCGTCGAGGTAGCAGAAGCCATATTCGAAGGGATTTACAGCGTACTGCACGAGCGTGATATCTACCTTGCCGCGCAGTGCTGCGAGCACCTCAACCGCGCACTGGTGGTCGATCGCGCTGCGTGCGAACGGTTCGGGTTGGATGAGGTCAACGTCATCCCGCAGCCCAAGGCGGGCGGCTCGTTCGCCACGACCGCTTACAAGCGATTTGCCGATCCGGTTGCAGTCGAAACCCTCAAGCAGTCCGCATCCGCGGGCATGGATATCGGCGGCACGCTGATCGGCATGCACATCAAGCCGGTGGTCGTACCGCTGCGCATCGAGGTCAAGCACATTGGCGAGGCCATCCTGCTTTGCGCGCGCCGTCGCGCCAAATTTGTCGGCGGCAGCCGCGCGGTGTATAACGAAAAACTTCTGTGAGGGATTTATGGGACTGAAAGCGGTATTTTTTGATCTGGACGACACATTTTACAGCAGTTTTGGAGCCTGCGACGCATATGCGTATGAGCGCCTTTCCATCTGGGCAGAGCAAACGCTGGGCATTCCCGGCGATACGTTTTTGCAGGCGTTCCATGCAAACCGTCATCGGCTTGCACGGCAGCAGCCCGGCATGCCGCCGGTACATGACCGCGTGTTGTTCGCGCAGGGCGCGCTTGAGCGGCTGGGCTGCAACGCCATCCGCTATTCCCGTCAGGCACATCGGGTCTACTGGGACGCGGTGCTGGAAAAAATGGAGCTGCGTCCGGGTGTGACCGAGCTGCTGGCCGATCTGCGGCAGACAGGCGTCAAGACTGCGGTATGCACGGATATGCTGGCGGATATTCAGATGGAAAAGCTGGAGCATCTCGGCCTTGCGGATCAGGTCGATTATCTGGTTGCGAGCGAAGAGGCCGGCATGGATAAGCCGGGCGCGCCGATGTTCTGGCTGGCGCTGCAAAAATGCGGCTGTCTGCCAGGCGAGGCCGCGATGGTAGGCGATAACTTCCGGCACGACATACAGGGCGCGATGGACGTCGGCATCGCGGGGGTTTGGCTCAACTGGACCGGACTGCCGCGCCCGCAGGACGACCGTCCATACTATGAAGCGGAAACATTTGAGCAGGCGGCGGACTATATCCGCACGCTGCTATGAGGAGGACATGAGCACAATGCAGCATTTTGATTATAAGCCGCGCGGGGTCTGCCCCATGCGGATCTCCTTCGATATGGAGGGGGACAAAGTACACAATGTCGCCTTTCAGGGCGGCTGCAACGGCAATTTGCAGGCCATCAGCCGTGTGGTCGATGGTATGACCGTCGAGCAGATCGAAGGCTACTTCAAGGGCATTTCCTGCGGCGGCAAGGGCACCAGCTGTTCCGACCAGCTGGCAACCGCCGTGCGTATGGCATATGAACAGAAAAAGGCATGATAAAAAGGACGATGCAGATGCATCGTCCTTTTGTTTTGCCTGTGTTATTTCATGATGTGCAGCACTGGCTGCTCCGCGCCCGCCTGCTCCACGCATACCGCGAGGCGGTAATCCCGGTCGGCAAATTCGGGCAGGAAAAGTGAATAATGCCCGATGACCTCCGAACAATCCAGCCGCGGCGGCATCCGATGAATGTCGACCCAGAAGCTGCGCAGCGGCAGGTCAAGGCCGCGTCCGGTGGACTTGACAAAGCTCTCCTTGAGCGTCCAGAGCTTATAGAACGCGTCATCCCGCGCAGAAGGCAGAACCGTATTGAGATACCGCACTTCCTCACGGTGGAAAAAGCGGGAGGCAATGTCACGCCGTCCCGGCTCGCAACGCTCAATGTCCACACCGACCGGATGGTCGCTGAGCGCGCACACAGCCCAGTCACCCGAGTGGGACAGGCTGAAATGAATGCCGGGTTCGGATACCAGATACGGTTTTCCTCCTTCGGCAATCGAAATCGCAAGCGGATGAACCACCCAGGGATACTGCTGCGAGACCGCATATTCCAGCAAGAGCGATGCCGCAAAGCCCTGCGCTCTGGCCGTACCATGGCGCCGGTCTATCTGTTCCAAGCGACCGCGGGACAGTCGGGCGCGGGATGCGCCGTCGTCCGGATTCACGGCGGACACCGGAATGGCATATACAGCAGTCAAGAAAATTCCCCCTAAAGATTTGCGTGTTGATATGATGCGTTGCCATACATGATATACCTATTATACCACGATGCAGCAGAGGTTGACAATTATCTTTCTCGCCCCGCAACAAAAAAATGCATGCGGGCGGATTCAAGCGTCTTTCCGCCGCCGCGCAGGGCAGGGATTGACCGTATCAATGGCGCCATGCGGGCAGGCGCGCCGGCAGTCGCCGCAGCGGATGCATTCCGCGCTGTTGGGCGTTTCCCAAACCGAAATATCCAGCTTGCAGGCATGACGGCACGCGCCGCACTGCGTGCACTTTTCCGCATCAATGCGGAAACGGTACAGTGCAATCGGGTTGAACAAGCCGTAAATCGCGCCGAGCGGACACAGATAACGGCAGAACGGGCGATACACCACCACGCTCAGCACCAACAGCACGACCAGAATCGCCATTTTCCACGTGAACAGCCACCCGAGCGCCGCGCGCAGCGGCGGATTGGATGCAATCAGCGGAATGCCGGCAAACAATGTGCCGGAGGGGCAGATATATTTACAGAACCACGGCTGGCCCTGTCCCACGATATCCAGCACGGTCAGCGGCAAAACAATGACAAAGCCGACCAAAATCACATATTTCATATATTTGAGCACGCGGTCGCCCGGCAAGCGGCGCAGCTTTTTGGGAAAGGGAATCTTGTGCAGCAGATCCTGCACAAGCCCAAACGGGCACAACCAGCCGCAAACCAGCCTACCGAACAGCGCGCCGAACAGCAGCAGAAAACCGATCACATAAAAGGTGAATTTGTTTGTGCGGCTGGTGATGACAGCCTGAAATGAGCCAATCGGGCAGGAACCGAGCGCGCCCGGACAGGAATAGCAGTTCAGACCAGGGACGCAAACCAGCTTGCTTGCGCCTTTGTAAATGGTGCCGTTGGCAAAACCGGCGGCGTAGCCGTTTGTCAAAGCGGCAAAAAGCAGCTGCACCCATGTGCGGATGTGTTCGCGCAGCTTACCCAAGGCCGATACACTCCATGCAGATATTGACCGCCTTGCGGAATACGATCTGCGTTTCTTCGCGCAGTACGCCCTGCGCCAGAAACAGTACGGCGACCGCCAAGGTGATTACGGCGGCGCCGTTGCGACGGAGAAAGCTCATTCCTGCACCTCAGCCAGCATGGCGTCAATGGTCTCTATCCATTTGTCCTTGCTCTGCGCGCTGACAACCGCATAACCGACCTGTTTTCCTTCGCTATCGACAAAGAACGTGGTCGGCACAGCGGAAATCTGCCCCAAAACACCATACAGATCTTCCGAAGGCAGCAGATGCAGGTAGTTTGCGCCGGTTTGTGCCACGATATCACGGGCGGTTTGCACCTGCTCCTCGCTGATCGTGCCGTCCGTATTCAGCACATCGGATACCAAACCCACGATCTGCACGTTTTGATCGGCATACTCCTGCGCAAGTTCGCCCAGATCGGGCATTTCATTGATACAAGGGCGGCAGAACGTGGCCCATACGTTGACCATCGTCAAATCATAGTCCGCCAGAACCGACTGGTCAACGATGTTGCCGTCCAGATCGGCGGTGGAAAAGCTGCTCAGCACACCGGTTTGCTCGGTGGTTTGTCCGGCATCGCTCTGCGAATCGGTTGTCTCCTGTTCGTCCGTGACGGTGAAAGTCTTTTGTTCGGCAGAAGAACAGCCACCCAGCGCCAGCAGACCTGCCAGCGAAATGCCCAGCAGGACAAACGGGATTCGTTTCATAAAACTCCCTCCGTAATTTTCGATGTGTCTTATTATACGGGTTGAAAAACCGGTCTGTCAACACCCAATCCGTCGAACGAATGATCGACCGTCTTTTCATCAAACCATCTGAATCCATCGAATCGGCAGAAAAAAAGTATGCCCTGCCCCGCTCTGCTTGAGCAGAGTGAGGCAGGACATTTTCTTTCTCAATTTGTTTTGCGAATGGCTTATGCCTTGCCAAGCTCCTTTACGCGAGCCTGCGCCGCTGCAAGGCGGGCGATCGGCACACGGAAGGGCGAGCAGGAAACATAGTTCAGGCCGACATTGTGGCAGAACTCGACGGAGGACAGGTCGCCGCCGTGCTCACCGCAGATGCCCAGCTTGATTTCCGGACGGGTACGGCGGCCTTCCGCTACTGCATAGCGGATCAGCTTGCCAACGCCGTTCTGGTCGAGGCGGGCAAACGGGTCAGACTCGAGGATCTTCTTCTCGAAGTAGGTCTCCAGAATGCGGCCCACGTCGTCACGCGAGAAGCCGTAGGTCATCTGGGTCAGGTCGTTGGTACCGAAGGAGAAGAACTCCGCTTCCTGTGCGATCTCGTTTGCGGTTACGGCCGCACGCGGGGTCTCGATCATCGTACCGATCATATACTTCATCTTCAGGCCGGACGCTTCGATCAGCTCATCCGCCTTGGCCTTGATGACCTTCTTGACAAAGCGCAGCTCGTTGATCTCGGATACCAGCGGAACCATGATCTCCGGGGTGATCTTCAGGCCGTCTTCCTTCCAGACGTTGATCGCAGCGGAAATGATCGCTTCGGTCTGCATTTCAGCGATTTCCGGATACAGTACGTCCAGACGGCAGCCACGGGTGCCGAGCATCGGGTTGAACTCGTGCAGATCGGCAACCTTGCCCTTGAGCTTGTCAAACGAAACGCCCATCTCATTTGCCAGCTCCTGAATATCCTCATCCTCCTGCGGCAGGAACTCATGCAGCGGAGGATCGAGCAGACGGATGGTTACCGGCAGGCCGCCCATCGCGCGGTAAATCGCTTCAAAGTCGCCGCGCTGCATCGGCAGAATCTTGGCAAGCGCGGTCTTACGCTGCTCCACCGTATCGGAAATAATCATCTCACGCACTGCCTTGATGCGTTCGGGATCAAAGAACATATGCTCGGTACGGCACAGGCCGATGCCTTCCGCGCCGAACTTACGCGCCTGCGTTGCATCGCGCGGGGTATCGCCGTTGGTGCGCACCTTGAGCGTGCGGATCTCATCCGCCCAGCCCATGAAGCGGCCGAAATCGCCGGTCAGCTCTGCGTCCTGCGTGTCGATCTTGCCGAGGTATACGTTACCGGTCGAGCCGTCGAGCGAAATGAATTCGCCTTCCTTGACCACGGTGCCGTCGGCAAAGGTCAGGGTCTTGTTCTCTTCGGAAACCTTGATGCCGTTGACGCCAGCGACGCAGCAGGTGCCCATGCCGCGCGCAACAACCGCTGCGTGCGAGGTCATGCCGCCGCGGGCGGTCATAATGCCTTCGGAAACCGCCATGCCGTCGATATCCTCGGGCGAAGTCTCCTGACGCACCAGAACGACCTTCGCGCCGGTCTTGTGAGCGGCTGCGGCCTCTTCCGCGGTGAAGTAAACTGCGCCGCAGGCAGCGCCGGGAGACGCCGGCAGGCCGGTGGTGATCGGGGTGGCTGCTTCCAGCGCCGCCGGGACAAAGGTCGGGTGCAGCAGCGCGTCGAGCTGCTTGGGCTCAACCTTCATGATCGCCTGCTCCTTGGTGCAGACGCCCTCGTCCACGAGGTCAACCGCGACCTTCAAAGCCGCCTGCGCGGTGCGCTTGCCGTTACGGGTCTGGAGCATATAGAGCTTGCCGTTTTCAATGGTGAACTCCATATCCTGCATATCGCCGTAGTGCTGCTCGAGGCGAGAGGAAATGTCCACAAACTGCTGATACACTTCGGGCATGGTGTCCGCGAGTGCGGAGATCGGCTGCGGGGTACGGATACCGGCCACAACGTCCTCGCCCTGTGCGTTCATCAGGAATTCGCCGTACAGCTTCTTTTCGCCGGTTGCCGGGTTGCGGGTGAACGCAACGCCCGTGCCGGAGGTATCGCCCATATTGCCGAATACCATGGACTGTACGTTAACTGCGGTACCCCACGAGTGCGGGATATCGTTCATGCGGCGGTAGGTATTCGCGCGCGGGTTGTCCCACGAACGGAATACCGCGCGAACCGCTTCCATCAGCTGCTTCTTGGGGTCCTGCGGGAAGTCCTCGCCGAGGGACTTCTTATAGTGATCCTTGAACAGGACGATCAGCTCGCTCATATCGTCTGCGTCCAGCTCGTTATCCAGCTTAACGCCCTTCTTCTCCTTGACCTGATCGATGAAGGTCTCAAAGGTGGACTTGGGCAGCTCCATCACGACGTCCGAGAACATCTGGATAAAGCGGCGGTAAGAGTCACGCGCAAAGCGCGGGTTATTGGTCAGCTTTGCGACTGCGTCGCAGATCTCATCGTTCATGCCGAGGTTCAGGATGGTATCCATCATGCCGGGCATGGAAGCGCGCGCGCCCGAACGAACCGAAACCAGAAGGGGCTTCTCCGGATCGCCCAGCGTCTTTCCGGTGACCTTTTCCAATTTATCGAGGTACTCAAGGATCTGATCCTGAATATCCGGATAGATCGTCTTGCCGTCCTCATAATACCGGGTGCAGGCCTCGGTGGTGATGGTAAAGCCCTGCGGTACGGGCATGCCGAGTCCGGTCATTTCGGCCAGATTCGCGCCCTTGCCGCCGAGCAGCTCACGCATTTTTCCGTTGCCTTCCGGGAACATGTAAACGTACTTCTTCATTTGGGTCTTTTCCTCCATTTCGTTTGGTGCTCTCTTAAACACACTTCAATCACGCAAGAATATTATAGCATGCAGGATGCTTCGTGTTCCATTGTGGAAATTCACCGATTTACTCTCCACTTCTTGTGCAGATTGCTGGATTTTATTTCTATTTCCGCAAAAATCAAGGGATAGCGCTTGTGTATTTTATCATTTCTTTCGCATTATTCAACAAAAAAAATTAAAATTTTTATCATATATCGCACTTTTAGCACGCTTTTTGTGAAATCAAACGAAATGCCGGGATGCATTCATGGAATGCAGCAATATGCACAAATTCCTGCAAAAAAAGAATCGGCGGCCTGTACAAGACCGCCGATTGGCTGCGAGGAGATACCGGACACACAGATGCCCAGCGCCTCCACACCGCGATATGTGGTTTCGACTATTTTGACCGACAGCAAATACCCCGCTGAGGAGGTAAACACGCCGTCCGAGAACTGATAGAAGG
The DNA here is from genome assembly GCF_944380975.1 of uncultured Agathobaculum sp. Classification (GTDB taxonomy): domain Bacteria; phylum Bacillota; class Clostridia; order Oscillospirales; family Butyricicoccaceae; genus Agathobaculum. The sequence goes on from NZ_CALWJK010000040.1 coordinate 15,999, forward strand.
TATTTTGATTGAGTGCAGCATAGTATTGCAGCAGCTGCTGCGTGCCGTCCCCGCTCAGGTCGGACAAGCGGTAATAGAAATACGTTGTGCCGCGATCCTTGATGCTGCCGAGCAGCGGCACACCGGTGACCGCGCCGAAATCCGGCACGGGATACAGCTTTTCATAGCAATTCGAAGCATCCGGCTGATGCGTGCTGGTGTAAACCGCCGGGCTGACCGCCGTGCTGCCCTCCAGCGTTTCCAGAACCGAAATCGGCACCGAATACGAGGGCGTGCCGCTGCCGCGGCTGCTGACCGTCACGCCGATCAGACGGCCCTGCGCGTCCACCAGTGCGCCGCCCGAATTGCCGCTGATGACCGACGCGGTGCTCTCAATGAGCGTTGTCAGATAATCCTGATTCTTTGGGTCGGTCACCACGCCGGTGGTCACCTTTGCGCTGCCGCCGCCGGGATAGCCGAGCGCGTAGACGGTGTCCCCCGCCTGCACCTCATTCGAGGTTTCCAGATAAGGCAGGCCGCTGCCCACCACACGGATGTGCGAGATGTCCGCCGTTGTATCGATATCGTAAATGGTGACCTCGCGCTTGGTGCCGTCCATCATTTCCGCGACCAGGCGCTGCACACCGTTGGCGATATGCCCGCAGGTGACCGCGTCTCCGTTCGCACTGATGATCACGCCGCTGCCCATGCTGAGCACATTGCCGCGCGCATCATAGGAATACAACTTGAACACCGCAGGCATGCACCGTTCGTAAATTTCGCTTGCCGTCAGTTCAGCTGATGCTGCAATCGAAACCGTGCGCCGCAGGCTTGGGTCCGCCATACGGGTGACGATGGCGGCTGCCTCGCTGCGCTTAATCGTGCTGGACGGCATAAAACGGCCCGCACTGTCCGAACCGGTGAGCACACCGGCACGGTACAGCAGATAAACCGCATCCGCGTAGGACGCGGACATGGATACATCCGGAATCGCGCCGTCCTCAATCGTATTGATGGCGGTCAGCGCTTCCGCTGGCAGCGATGCTGCCAGCACCGAGGCAAACACCGCGCGCGATGCGGGCTGCGTATAGTCCGAACGTGCGGCGGTCAGGATGCCATTTTGCAGCGCATAGTCCACATAGGTCTGGTACCACGGCGACGAGGACGCAAATTCCGCGCTGCCGGTGTGATAAATACTGTGCAGGCAGGCCGCCAGCTTGATCGCCTCGGCCACGGTCAGTGAGCTGTCCGGGGCAAAACGGGTGGCGGACTGGCCGTTGATCAGACCGTATTCATAAGCCGCGCGCACATTATTCGCATACCACGCATCCTCCGACACGTCGGTGAACTGTCCCGGCGTATATGTTGTCTGCGCGGTAAAATTTTCATAGCCTGCAAAAGCGCTCGGCAGCAGCCCCAACAGGAGCGTCACCGCCAGCAGCAGGCTGCATATTCTTTTCTTCACTGCTATTCCCTCCGATTTCGGGCTGAACGCAGACAGCGGGGACATGCTCCGCTGCTGCCCTTCTTCCAGTATAGCCCCGAAGGCTTGTCGGTTTGGTGAACAATCTGTGACGTTTTTTACTTTTCCGCTCGATACGCTGCGACAATTTCCCCGATGTACATGGTGTGGTAATCCTTATCGCCGTACCACTTGTCGAGCGTCTCCTGCTGGAGGATATCCTCGGGCGCGATATCGCTCTTGCAGCGCTTGCGGCAAATCAGAACCAACTCCGCCTCGGCAAAAGCCGGCTGACCCTCTACCATGACCGGTGTCAGACCGCTGTCATGCATCTTATCCATGTCCCGGCCGGACTTGGTGCCCAGCAGGTTGAGTGCGTCGCGATGACCATCCTGTAAAAAAGACAGCGTATAATACTTAGAGTTATCAACAAACTCCTTGGTATAGCGGCTGTGGCGGATATAGCAGGTTGCCGACGGTTTGCCCCAGATCACGCCCACGCCGCCCCAGCTGGCGGTCATGGTGTTCCACTTCTGCTCCGTACCCGCGGAAATCAGCATCCACTGCTTGCTGATGAGGTCAAACGGGTTAAATGACTGTTCTGCAATGTTGATTTTCGTAAAAGACATAGGGATTCCTCCTTACATGGTTATGGAATATCGTGCCGCCGCAGTTTCATTTCCTGCCACTCGTCTCTGGTGATCAGGATCTGCCGCGGCTTTGAGCCTTCCGACGGGCCGATGATGCCACGTTCTTCGATCTGGTCGATGATGCGTGCGGCGCGCGCATAGCCCAGCTTGAGCCGACGCTGCAGCATGGACGTGGACGCCTGACGGCAGTCCATAATGACGTCGATCGCTTCCTCAATCATCTCGTCCTCGTCGCCGCCTGCGTCACCGGACGAGCCGCCGCCCTTGCTGTCCACCTGCTCGGCCTGCCGTTCGATATGCTCGAGGATCTCCTCATTATATTCGGCAGTGCTTGTCTGCTTGATATGCGCGATGACCGCTTCGATCTCGTCGGACGAAATAAAGCAGCCCTGCACGCGGGTGGGCTTGCCCTCACCCAGCGGCGCATACAGCATATCGCCCTTGCCGATCAGCTTTTCCGCGCCGGTCGTATCCAGAATGATGCGCGACTCGATCTGGCTTGCCACGGCAAACGCAATGCGGGACGGGATGTTCGCCTTCATAATGCCGGTGATAACGTCAGCCGAAGGGCGCTGGGTCGCGACCACCAGATGCATGCCCGCGGCACGCGCCTTCTGCGCGATACGGCAGATCGAAGTCTCGACCTCCTTGGCGGCGACCATCATCAGGTCGGCCAACTCGTCAATGACAATGACAATCTGCGGCAGTACCTGATATTGTTCGGGCGCGGCGCTCTCCTCCGCTTCCGCCTTGGCGCGCTCGGCGCGCATCAGGTCGTTATAACCGACCAGATTGCGCACCTGATGATCGGCAAACAGCTTGTAGCGGCGCTCCATCTCGCCCACCGCCCAGTTGAGCGCACCCGCCGCCTTTTTCGGGTCGGTCACGACCGGAATGAGCAGGTGCGGAATGCCGTTATAGTTGCCCAGCTCGACCATTTTGGGGTCGACCATAATCAGGCGCACCTCTTCGGGCGTGGATTTGTACAAAAGCGAAATCAGCATCGAGTTGATGCACACAGATTTACCAGAACCCGTCGTACCAGCGATCAGCATATGCGGCATCTTGGCGATATCCCCGATCACCGGCTTGCCGGTGATATCCTTGCCGACGGCAAAGGACAGGCGGCTACGCGCATTGGTGAACGCGGGGGACGAGATACACTCGCGGATGAACACGGTGTTGACCGTCTTGTTCGGCACCTCAATGCCGACCGCGATTTTATCCGGGATGGGCGCGATGCGCACGTTCGCCGCGCCGAGCGACAGCGCGATATCGTCCGCCAGCGCAGTGATACGCGAGATTTTGATGCCACGCGGGATGGTCAGTTCAAACCGCGTGACCGACGGGCCGCGCACGATACCGATGATCTGTGCGTCGATATTGAACGATTCGAGCGTGTCGATCAGACACTCGGAATTTTCTTTCAGCTCGGCTTCCGCACCCGCGACCGAGGCATGCTTGCCCTTGGTGAGCAGCTCGATCGGCGGATAATCGTACACCGGCATGGGCGCTTTCTGGTTCTCGTCCATCTGCTCGCTCAACTCTGCCTGTTCATCCTCGCTGATCTTCTCTGCCTTTTCCGGTTTTTCGGGTTTCTCCGGCTTGGGAGACGGCTCAACCGGCGTCTCCTCCTCCTCGCGGTTTTCCACCAGATCAAGGATGCTCACTTGCTCGCCTGTGGTTTCTTCCTT
>NZ_CALWJK010000041.1 GCF_944380975.1 uncultured Agathobaculum sp.
TCCCATCATGCTCCGTCCCTCCTTTGTTTCTATTATATCATAGAAACTGAGCATCTGGGGATTTTGTCAACAGGTCCAGGGACTTACGCAAAAAGATGATATACTGCCTGCGCTACACCGTCATGATCGCAATCCTGCGCAATATAACGCGCCAGCTGTTTGAGCGCCGGGTCTGCATTGCCCATCGCCACAGGCATGCCAACCGCGCGCAGCATTGCCGCGTCGTTATCGCTGTCCCCAATGGCAGCCATTTCCTCCGGAGCAACCCCCAACTTTTCACCCAAACGGATGAGCGCTGCCCCTTTATCCACACCCGCCGGCATAACCTCAAAGTTATCGCTGCCGGAATTGGTGATTGTGATGCCCGGCAGCGGACGAATGATTTCGAGCGCCTTGTCCAAATCGGCGCGCTCTCCAATCGCATACACCTTGGTCACATCCAATCCCCGCGCACGGATCGCGCCTGCAATGTCATCCAGCACGACCTTGTTGGCATGAAACCCTTCTATGCGGTAATTCTTTGCAAAATCGCGGTTAGAAAACGGGTTAATGTAGATTTTGTCGCCTACATAAATCATCACACGCACGGGTAAATCCTGCACGGCAGCAACTGCCTGCGCGCCGATTTCGCACGGCATCGCCCAGCTTTCCAAAATCCGCTCATCCGAGGCTGTCGCAATGGCCGCGCCGCCCGCTGTGACCATATAGTCCTCGCAGTCGATTTCGCGGGCAAACTCCGCCGCCTCTCCGACAATGCGCCCGGTGGACAGTACCACATAGATGCCGCGCGCCTTGACCCACGCCAATGCCTTCTGGTTTTCCGGCGTAATTTCCTTTTTTGAATTGAGCAAGGTGCCGTCCAGATCGACTGCAAGCAAACGATATCTCATGCATCTTCCTCCTTCATCCAATGATAGACCGCTGCCGCCACGCCCGCGTGGTCGTTATCCGGCGCGATCCAATCCGCGGCCTGCCGCGCGGCAAGAGAGCCGTTCCCCATCGCCACGCCGATGCCCGCCGCGCGCAGCAGCGCGCAGTCGATGTCATGGTCGCCGATTGCCATTGCCTGCTCTGATACAATGCCCAGATGACGGCATACCGTCAGCAGCGCCTCCGCTTTTCCAGCCTGCCGCGGCATGATCTCCAAATACTCATCCTTGGAGCGAAGCAGGTCGACTGCAAGCGCTTCCTTCTGCAGCGTCGCATAAAATCGGTCGATATCAGCCGCTTCGCCCATGCACAGCAGCTTGTGCGGCGCACCTGCGGACAGTGTGTCCTCCAGTGCAACAACCGCAGGGCGCAGCCCGGTGATATCCCCCTCAGCCGCGTTCCACCGATCCTCCCGCTCGACAAACCAAGCGGTATCGCGGTACAGACTGAGGGAAATATCCTGTGGTGCCAGTCGCAAAACCGCTTGTACTGCCTCTACCGGCAGCCTGCGGTCAAAAATGCGCTGCTTACCCGTTTGAATGAGCGCACCGCCGAAGCTCGCCACCGGCCCTGGCACGTCCAGCGCCCGCGCAATCGGCGCAATGGCCTGCGGCGGCCTAGCGGACAACAGGCAGATGCAGACGCCCTTTTCCGCCGCATACTGCACTGCCGCCCGATTCTCGGGCGGCAGATGATGCGCAGTGTCAAGCAGGGTTCCGTCGATATCAAGGCACAGCAGACGAAGGGGAAGCATAACGTCTACGGTCTTGCTCATGCCTGCTCCACCGCCTTTAGGATATGCGCCACATTGCGGCGGCCGTTGCGAATGCCGAGTCCAATCAGTGCAGCACAGGTCACGCTGGCAAACGCCAGCACACCCCCTGCCACGCCGCATGCCAGACGCAGCCCGGCTCCGCCGAGCCCCCACCAAGCCAACACGGCGGCACAGGAGGAAAGGAGCATCACGTTTCTCAACCAGACGGACAACCGTCCCAGCGCGTCCTTCTGCTGCTCGGCTTCCCGAAGCAGCGTTTTTTTACTCAGTTTGGTTTTCATCTGCGGAAACTCCTTTCCAATGCTGTTTTTTAGTAGCTCAGCTGCGGATCAAAGAAGCCGAGCAGCACACCAACCAGCGCCACGCCGACCAGAATGAGCATCACGGTCGTCGGCGCCATTTTCTTTTTACTCATCAGCCAGTAGCAGAACATGACGGCTGCGAGCGGCAATAGCTTAGGGAAAATTGTGTCGAGCACACCTTCCTGCAAGGCGATGTCACCGGGCAGGACCAAAGGCGTCGTAATGGAAATCCACGTTGCAGCAACCGCACCGATGACAACCGTGCCAAGCATGATGACCGATTCGCGGATGGCGTTGGCCTTTTCGCCGACAATCAGTTCCACCGCCTTACCGCCCAGTTCATAGCCCTTATAGTACAGGAAGCGCATGCCAAGCGTTAGCACGATATTGTAAACCAGAATGTAGAAGATTGCGCCGAGCGGTGAACCGCCGGACGACATACCCAGTGCAATGCCGAGCAAAATCGGGATGAGCGTGCCAACCAGCAGGCTGTCACCGATACCGGCGACCGGGCCCATCAGGCCGGCGCGGATACCGTTGATCATTTCGCCGTCGATCTCTTCGCCGTTGGCCTTAGCCTCCTCAAGTCCTGCGGTCATGCCGACGATCACCGTGCCGAGCTGCGGCTCGGTGTTGAAAAATGCGGAATACGTCTGGAGGGCATTCTTCTGCTCCTCCTTGGTTTCATACAGCTCCTCTACCAGCGGGAGCATGGCGCACAGGTAACCGAACGTCTGCATGTGCTCCTGCGAGAAGCAGGTCAGATGGCCGTAATACCAGTTGCGGAAGGATTTCGCAAGCGCCTTTTTGGAAAGCTTCTTTTCAGCCATGGTCAAATCTCCTCCTCGTCGTCATCGAATTCGTCCGTACCGGTGTCAGATGCAGCAACAGGCGCAGCCTTCTGCATGCTCAGCAGCTTGATGCGGTAATTGATGACCGCGAAAAAGCCGCCAACAACCGATGCCGCAATCAGGTTCAGGCCCATGCAAGCCGCCAGCGTAAAGCCGAACAGGAAGGTCAGCAGATCGACCGGCTTGGTCGCCACCTGCTTGAGCAGAATCGCAATACCGACTGCCGGGAGGAGTGAGCCGACCGTAAACAGCGTTTTCATGGCGATGCCGTCCATCGGCAGATAAGCCTTCATCAGATCGACCATATTGACGCCGACCTTGGTGATGATAAACGTCGGGATAAACGAGCACAGGATGTGCGAGATCCACGGCAGACCCATATCGACCACATAGAGCTTTTTCAGATCGCCTTTTTCGAGCGCTTTCCAGCCCATGTGCTGCCAAACAAGGTTGACAGTAGCCGTGCCGTAAAACAGAACCGTACCGAGCGTACCCACGGCAGAACCGAGGGTGACCGCCATTGCCTGACCTTCTGCGGAGGCCGGGTTCAGACCCATGCCGTGCACCGCAACGATGGACAGCGGGATACCGATATAAGAAATGGCGCGCACGTCAGCGGAAACCGTGCCGCCGGGCGTGACCAGCGCGATATAAACAACCTGAATCGCTGCGCCCAAATAGATACCGGTCTGCACGTCGCCCATAATCAGGCCGACGATCAGGCCCGCGACCAACGGACGGCCCAAGGTGTAGTTGCCGAACACTGTGCCGCCAAGGCCGGGCATGGACGCCAAACAGGCGAGTAATCCGAACAATGCCGCCTGCCATACCTGGATTTCCATAAAATCCTTCACCTTACCTTTCTGATAAAACCCCTTTTGTTGTTATCGCCAAACCGCACACAGCGGCCTTGCAATACAATCAATAGCCGAACTGACCGCGGAACTTCTTCCAGTTGCCGATGGCAGCTTCCTTAATGAGCGCGAATTCGACCTCATAGCCTTTCTGCATGATCGCCTCAAGTGCATCGGCTTCTTCCTGTGTGATGGACTGGTTGTTGCCCAGCTTGATCGCGCCCTCGCGGTCGTTGCACGGCCCGATGATAACCGTCTTGACCTCGCCGGGATCAAAGCCATCGTCCACCAGAATCTGCTTCATCGTGATCGGGTCCTTGGTAATCAGGAAATAGCGATCCTTGCTCGCCAGCACCTTGCCGCACTTGGCGCGCCACTCGTCGAGCGACCAGACAAAGGTCTTTTTATCGCTGGCATTTTTGTAAGCCGCCTTGAGCACCGGCGTTTTTGCCGCTTTGTCATTGACGGCAATCAGGCCGTCGCAGGGATATTCGAGCGCCCAGCGGGTGCAGGTCTGGCCGTGGATCATGCGATCATCTACGCGAATAAATGAAATAGACATATGGTTTTCCTCCTTATCGAATATGGCAAAACTGCATCAGATTTCGTCCTCGTCGCCGCCGTCGAGATCAAACGGCTTGAGCTGACCGCGGCCTTCCTCCATAATCTCGGTCGCAATCTGCGTGAGCGACGCGTCCGCATCCGCAAAAGCGGCGGTCAGAACGAGCGGCAGGTTCATGCCGCCGATGGCGGCCGTGCGCTCGGCCAATCCCTTTTCCGTCAAAACCTCCATCGCGGTCGTCAGCGGCGAACCGCCAATGATGTCCGCAAACAGCAGGATCTCGTCCTCCGCCGTAATATCCGCAACCAATTCCGCGAACGCCTTCCGGTAGGTGTCCACATCCATCCCGTCGAGCAGGCTGGTCGAGCGGATATCCTCGCGCCCCGCACCGGCCATCATGCCGACTGCATTGTGCAGCCCCGGTGCAAACGTCCCGTGGCTGACCAAAATCAGATAACGCATGCTCATGTTCCCCTTTCTCGTTTTTGTTGAGACAATTTTACCAATTCATCCATCAAAATACATCTGTACATTGTCATGAATGCCGGATGACACTTATCCTGTTTTGCATGACAAATGTCATTTGCTTTGTGCAAAAATGCAAAAAAGCCGTCCCCGGCTTTGACAAATCGCAAAAACCGGGGACAGCTTTCTCCCGTCGATGCCTGACGCATCCGTTTAATTTTGCAAATATTCCTCCAACTCCCGCTGCACGCGCTGCAGTTGAAGCGACAGGTTGTGATCGTCCTCCATGGCAGTCGACACCAGACTTTCCGCCAGCAAAAGCGCCTGATCGTAAGCGCGGAAATGCGGTGCGGCAACCGCCTGTTCCATCGCGTCGGACAGGATTTCCAGTCCGAGCCGGCTTTCGCCCGGGGTATCCTGCCGCAGAATCTGCTGGGTCTGCGGCGACTGGGTGACGCGCCGCAGCGCGGAAACGCTGTGCGAATCCGTATACAGCATACTCTGCGTCTCGTCCGAGCAGGTCAGCTCTTTGAGGAATTCCCATGCCAGCGCCTGCTCAGACGACCGACTGCTGATGGCCGCCAGTACGGTGCTGAGTTCCGACCGTCCTGTACCAGACGGCCCGCCCGGCATTTGGATGCAGTCCCACTCAAAATCCGAATACCTCTTGATGCGCCACGGATAGGGCTGATAGGTGCGGTAATCCGAGAACAAAAACGGCCGGAACGCCACATGCCCTTCGTCAAAGCTGCGCGCTGTGATATCACAGTCGGCATATAATTCCTCCAGCCGCTGCGCAAACCGAACCGCCTCCACTGACGCCGGCTGTGCAATCAGGCAGCTGCTCCCATTCTCGTCAAACAATGCCGCGCCATTAGCTGCAAGCGCATCCCGCCAAGTATAGCCATAGCTGCCGAACTGGTCGATCGTGCCGTCGCCGTCCGTATCGCGCGTCACCTGCGCGCAAATCTCATAAAAATCGTCCCATGTCCAGTCATTGTCCGGCACCGGAATATTTTCCACCTCCAGTAGCGTCTTGTTGACAAACATCAGGGTCGGCACACATTCATATGGCAGCGCATACTGCACGCCGCCTGCCGCGCCGCTTTGAAGCGCGGCTGTATAAAAATCCTCCGTCGAAACCGCGGGATCGCTGGCCAGCAGATTGTCCAGCGGCTGCAACGCGCCCTGTTCTGCCAGCATGCCGAAATCCTCCGGCAGTACCATGAATACATCCGGTTCCCGACCCAGCAGATATTGACCCGTCAACCATTCGGAATAATCTCGCTTTAAAATACCGCTTGTATACTCCACACGCACATTGGGATGCGCCTGTTCAAACCGCGCAATCGCAGCGTCGATCACCGCATAGCAGTTGCCGGTCGGCGCATCCCAATAGCTGCCTGCCACCACGCCGACCGTCAGCACGGTTTCCTGCGCCGCGCCAAATACCGTCACTGCCAACACCACGGCAGCCATCACAACGCCGCCGAGCAGCCGTTTCATCCTCTGCTTCATGCCTTATCTCCATAGGGATCGGCCGCTACACCGGTCTGTACCGCCCAAATGGCCAGCTGTGTACGATCGCGCAGATCGAGCTTGCTCAGCGCGCTGCTCAGATAGTTGCGCACCGTTCCTTCCGACAGACAAAGCGCTGCCGCAATCTCCTTGTTGGATTTGCCGCAGCCTACCTCCCGGATGACCTTCCATTCGTTTTCCTGCAAAGCGGCGGTCTGCTGCTTGTCCACCGGAATCTGCATGCTGCCGCGCGCCATGCGCGCAAACATTTCCAGCGCCTTGGAAGCCACGCCGGGCATGATGATCGAGCCGCCGCGCACCACCTCGCGCACCGCGTTTGCCAACTCACTGACCGAAACACCCTTGAGCAGATAGCCGGACGCGCCGTAACGCAGCGCGCCGAACACATATTCGTCATCGTCAAATGTGGTCAGGATGATGACCTTGATCTGGGGATACGCCGCTTTGATCAGCCGCGTGCATTCCACACCGTCCACCTCGGGCATGCGGATATCCATGAGCACTACATCCGGCTTTTCCTTGCGCACCAGCTCAATCGCCTCGCGCCCGTTGGACGCCGTTCCCACCATCTCGATATCCGACTGCGCATCCAGCACAAAGCTCAGGCTCTGGCGAATCAGCTCCTGATCGTCTGCAATCAATACACGGATCATATTTCATCCCCCCATCGAAGTGGTATGGAAGCTTCTATCCGAAACCCGTTTTTTCCGTTCACACGCAGGCTGCCGCCGAGCAGCCGCAGCCGCTCCCGCATATGACGCAGCCCAAAACCCTGCTCGATTTTAACGCAGCCGATGCCGTTATCCTGTACCACAATCGTCATGCACCGCTCCTGACAGGACAGAGATACATCAATTTCGGTCGCATGCCCGTGCCGGATGGCATTGGTCACGCTTTCCTGCACGATGCGATAAACCGCATCCTCTTCATCCTGCGATAGGCGCATATCCGCCGTCTGCACATCCAGCCGAATGTCTGCATGTGAGGTCTGCTGCATCTCACTGCACAGCTTGTCCAGCGCTTCAGACAGGCGGAACCGTTCCAGCGCATCCGGACGCAGCGCGCTGACCGAGCGGCGCACCTCATTCATGCCTGCGCGGGCGGTTTTCGCAATCAGTTCCATCTGTTTGCGCGCCATTTCAGGCGAAATATCCATCATCTGAATGCAGGCGTCCGCTCCGGCGGTGATGCCGGTCAGCGCATGACCGAGCGTATCGTGAATTTCACGCGCCAGACGGTTGCGCTCGCGGGTTTCCGCCATGCGCTCGCTTTCCGCCGCATATTCCTTGAGCTGACCGTTCAGCACGGACAGCTTGTCATTCGCCCGCGCCAGCTGACTGTTCAGGCGACGGATGGCGGCGTTTTCTTCCGTCCGTCTGCCGACCAAAATCACCATATAGCCGATAAATAGAATCAAATTGAGCGCGCTGAGCAAACCGATGGCCGTCTGCATCAGCTGACGCGGCTGCCCTTCATAATAAGCCAGATATTCGGATACCGAAACCATACCCAGAACGGATTGCAACACATCCAGACTGGTGAGCAGATAAAGCGAGGTCATCGCGCCAAGGAACACCATGCGTCCCCGTCCGTGAAGGCTGTCCACCAGATTGACCACTGCAAGCAGCAACAGACCATTATAATCCAGATGCAGTGCCAGAATCACCAACAGGGCGAACCCCGGCTCCAGCAAAAACGCCAGCCATCCGTTTCCCAACCTGCCGCGCCGGTAAGCCAGATCCACCGCGACAAACGCAAACAGGCCAAGCGCCGCAAAAGAAACGCTCCATGGGGCAGCCGGCAGCATGCTTAGCCCCTGCAAAAAGTTCACGCCCTCGGCTCGCTGCACGGCACGCAGCGGTGTCAATACAAAAACCGCACCGAGAAACACGCACATCGCCAGATTGATGAGCAGCGTCCCCTGCCGCAGCAGGGTCAGGCTCTCATCGGTCGGCATGGTGCGATTGTCCGTCCCTTCCGACATGCCGCAGCCCCCTTTCCCCGTCCGTGCTTCATCGGACGCATGCAAACCGCACTGCACACGCCACGAAACGGGTTTCCTATGCATAAATTATAATATATATCCCTCGCAAGGTCAAACAGCATATCCAGCCATGCAGAAAACAGTTTGCACGCTCTTCTCCATATGATATGATAAAAGAAAATAAGGGGGGACTGGCAATGAAATGGAGACGGCTGTTTCTTGCCGTGTGCAGTGTAGCGCTGGCTGTATGGCTGTGCCTGACGCTAGGCATTTTCGGCAAACAGGATGAGGCACCGCTGCGCATCGGCGCAACCTATATGACGATGAATAACCCGTTTTACAGCGTCATTGACGAAGAGCTGCGGCTCATGATCGAAAGCCGCGGCGATATTCTGCTGACGCGCGATCCCGCGCTTGATCAAGACAAGCAAAATGACCAGATACACGAGCTGCTTGCGGGCGGGATCGACCTGCTGGTCATCAACCCTGTGGATTTTCAGCAGATCCGCCCCGCGCTGGAGGAAGCGCGAGACGCAGGTGTACCGGTCGTGATCGTGGATTCACAGGTCAGCGACCCCGCGCTGGTTGCCTGCACCATTGCTTCGGACAATTACGGCGCGGGCGTATTGTGCGCCGAGCATCTGATGCGCACGCGCGATTCCGCGCGCATCGCCCTGCTGGAGCATCCAACCGCCCAATCCGCGCTCGACCGCATCCAAGGCTTTTGCGATACCATTGCCGACCAGCCGCAATATCAAATTGCCGGCCGCGCCAGCAGCGACGGTCAGCTCGAGCTTGCCATGCCCGCGCTGGACAGCCTGCTGGATGCCGACCCGGATATTGATGTGGTGATGGCGCTCAACGACCCGACGGCGCTGGGCGCAATGGCCGCGCTGGAAGAGCGGCAGCTGCTGGATCGGACGCTGGTTTACGGCGTGGACGGCTCCCCAGAAGCCAAAAACATGATTTTCGAAGGCGTCATGACGGCAACGGTTGCCCAATCCCCCATTCAGATCGGACAGACGACCGCACAGGTCATCTATCAGATCCTGTCCGGCGAGGAGTATAAAAGCGAGATCATCGTGCCGGTCGAGCTGATCACAGCGGAAAATGTAGGGCAGTTCGGCTCGGATGGCTGGCAGTAGGGTAAGCCACTTTGCGAAAGCATCCTTGTGGCTGTTTGAACGCATTTTGGCATGGAACATACAAACGCGCAAGCACTCTCTAACACAGAGTGCCTGCGCGTTTCTTTTCTATCCTTTTGCGGTCAATCCAAATCCGCTCCCTGCGAAGCAATAACCTTTTTATACCAGAAGAAGCTGTCTTTTCTCCGGCGTTCGAGCGTTCCCACGCCCGCGTCATCCTGATCGACATAAATATATCCATACCGCTTGCTCATCTCCCCGGTTGACGCAGAAATCAGGTCGATCGGCGCCCACGAGGTATAACCCCAGAGTTCCACGCCGTCCTCAACAACCGCGTCGATCATGGCCGCGATGTGTGCGCGCAGATACGCGATGCGGTAATCATCGTGGATGGAGCCGTCCGCTTCGGCCACATCCTTTGCTCCCAAACCGTTTTCTACGATGAAAAGCGGCTTCTGATAGCGGTCGTACAGGTTGTTGAGCACAATACGCAGCCCGAGCGGGTCAATCTGCCAGCCCCATTCGCTGGACGCGAGATGGGGGTTCTTCAAAGTCTTGGCGGCGCTGGTGGTCTGCTGCGCCCCGATGCGCTCCGGATGAGCAGCAATACAGCGGCTGGAATAGTAGCTGAAGCTGACAAAATCCACCGTCCCCTTGGCGAGAATCTCTGCATCCCCCGGTTCCATCACCGGCATGATCCCCTGCCGTTCCAGCTTTTTGCGCGCATAGCCCGCATAGTAGCCGCGCACCTGAATATCGCTGAAGAAATAGTTCACATGATCCTGCGCAATAGCAGCCCAGACATCCTCCGGATTGCAGCTCCACGGATAATAGGTGCCGCCCGCCAGCATGCAGCCGATACGGAACGAGGGGTCGATCTCATGTCCCAATTGCACGGCTAGCGCACTTGCGACCAGTTCGTGGTGCGCTACCTGATATTTCACCCGATCCTCGTCTTCGCCGGGCCGGAAACACACGCCCGCCCCGCCAAAAGGCAGATGCATGAGCATGTTAATTTCATTGAAAGTCAGCCAATATTTCACCTTGCCGCGGAACCGGCGAAACAGCGTTTCGCACAGCCGCACAAAGGCCTGAATGATGCGCCGATCCCGCCAGCCGCCGTATTTCTCCAGCAGCACTACCGGCAATTCAAAATGGCAAAGCGTGATGAGCGGTTCTATGCCATATCGGCGGCATTCGTCCACGATGGATTCATAAAACGCTAATCCGGCTTCATTGGGCTGTTCTTCCTCCCCCGTGGGGAAAATGCGTGTCCAGGAAACCGAGAAACGATAGCACTTGAAGCCCATTTCGGCAAAGAGGGCAATATCCTCTTTCCAACGGTGATAATGGTCGATGGCTTTCCGACCGGGATAATAGGCATCTGCAGGCAGGGTATGATAATCCTTCTGCCCCCGCATGACGGCTGAACGATCCGGCCCCCACGGGATCATGTCGATCAGGCCGGGGCCTTTGCCGTCGGCATCCCAGCCGCCCTCCAGTTGGTTGGCGGCAGTCGCGCCGCCCCAGAGAAATTCCTTCGGTAAATGCTTGCGCATCGCAAAACCTCCCCTATTTACTGCAACTGCGGAATGCCAATCAGGGGCGCGCCCGTATCCATCAGGCCGGACGCATTCGCCTGCACCTGCTCATAGGCATCCGCATTGGTCAGCAGCACGACAACCACATCCGGGTGACCCGCCTCTGCAATTGCCTTGCGGTCAAAGGTGATTAGCTTCTGCCCCGCTGCAACGGTGTCGCCCCGCTGCAACGGTGTCGCCCTCCTGCACAAAGGTCTGAAAGCCCTTTCCCTTCATATCGACCGTATCTACGCCCACATGAATCAAAACTTCCATCCCGTCCGGGCTGGTGATGCCGACCGCGTGCCCCGAATCCGCCACCGAACTGATTACGCCGCTGAACGGCGCGACCACGGTGCTGTCTTCCGGCAGGATGCCGACGCCCTGCCCCAGCACACCGGAAGCGAAGGTTTCATCCGGAATCTCTGCCATCGGTACGACGCGGCCACGCACGGGACAGGTGACCACACCGGGGAGCACAGCAACGTTTGCCGTCTCTGCGTTTGCCGCTTCGTCCGAAAGCGGAGCCACCGTTTTCTCGTATTTGGCGCACAGGATAAGCGTCACAACCGCTGTCACCGCCGCCGATATCACCAGCGCGATAATGATGTTGATAAAATACGTCATGGAGTTATCGCCGATGTACAGCAGCACGGCAGGCAGGCCGGAAGAGCCTGTCGCAAAGCGGTGCGTATGCGTCAAACCGGCATACAAACCGCCACAGCCGCCGCCGATCATCGCGGCCACGAGCGGATACTTCTTGGGCAGGTTCACGCCGTACAAGATCGGCTCGGTAATGCCCATCAGCGCTGTAATACCGCCGGAAAGCGCAAGCTGCCGATCCTTCTGGCTGCGGGTGCGCAACGCAACGATCAGACCTGCCGTACCCTGCGCAATATTGGAGCATACGCAGCCCGGGCCAAAGATGCTGTCATACCCCAGCTCCGCCATCTGCATCACGCCCAGCGGGGCAACGCCGTTATGCAAACCGAACATGACCATAACCGGCAGCGCACCGCCGATGATGACTGCGGGCGCCCAGCTTGCATTCACGCTGAGGAAGTTAAAGAACACCGCCAGATACTGGCCCACCACATTGCCGATCGGGCCGAGTATCGAGAGCGCCAGCGTGCCCATGACCAAAAACGTCAGCATCGGGACAAAGACCAAATTCACCGACTTGGGAATCCATTTGTTGAGCTTTTTCTCGACAAACGCCTGCACGAAAATGACCAGAATAATCGGAATGACCGTATTGGCATAATTGACCAGCTGGAACGGGATCACGCCAAAGAAATAGACCGGTTCTCCTGCGGTCACCAAAGCGCTCCAGCTGGTATGCATCATGATCCCGGCAACGCCAGCCGCCAGCACCGGATTGCATTTCAGCTTCTGCGCCTCTGTAAACGCAAGCAGAATGGGCAGGAAATAAAAGATCGCGTCTGAGAAAAAGTTCAGGATGTAATAAGTCTGGGATGTATTGTCGATCAGGCCGAATACCACCAAAAGCGCCAGCAGCGCCTTGAGCATACCAGCCCCGGATAAGGCCGGGATGATGGGCTGGAACGTGCCTGCCACAAAGTCAATGACCGTATTGATGACACCCTTCTTTTGTGCCGGTTCCTCCTGCTGCGGCTTGAGATCCAGCATTGGCTCAAGCGCTGCGAACAGATCCGCCACATCGGTACCGATCACCACCTGATACACACCGGCATTGATCATCACCTTGCGAACCCCATCGAGCGCCTCCAGCCCTGCGGTATCCGCCTTGTTCTCATCTGCCAGAGAAAAGCGCAGCCGGGTCTGACAGTGATAGCAATTCCGAACATTATCCTTGCCGCCTACCAGCGACAGGATCTGTTCGGCTAACTTATGATAGTCTTTGCTCATGCAAATTGCCTCCTGTTTTCTCTTTCATCCGGTGGGATGCTGCGCAAGCGCGTCCGCTCGCCTTGCAGCCGTCCTCTTCCAGTTCTCTTTCCCCTTTTGCGCGCAAAAAATACAAGTATCTGCCGAAATTCAGGCTGTTTGCCTGAATTTTCTTCCGATACTTGTATTATAAATCGCTATTTTTACTATGTCTAATACTTAGAAATAATACTCAACTATTACCAGAAAACATAGTGATTTCGTGAATGAACCGCTTGACCGCTTCGTTGGATGGCTGGTGCCTTTTCCGGACCAGCACAGAAGTCGTATACTGCTCCGGCGACAAAGGACGGAAGCAGACGGAGGCAATCTCATAGCGGGACACCGAGCATTCCAACGCCAACGCATAGCACAATCCATGCGCGACCAGCTGCGTTGCATTGCCGATCAGATTATAAACGCCGAAAATCTTGAGCGCCTCCTGATTGAGACCAAACCACTTGGACAGATTCTCCTGCACCTCCCGCCGTCTTGGCAGCATCAGCGGCACATCCTTTAAATCCTCCATCGTGACCGCGCTTTTTTGTGCCAGCGGAGAATCGGTCGGTGCCAGAATGCCCCAGCGATCCTTTTCCTGCAGGCGCAGGCACGCATAACGGGATACCTCGACCGGCTCGGTCAGCAAGCCGATATCGAGCAGCCCCTTATCAATCCGTTCCTTGATGATATCCGCATTGCCTGTAAACAACTCATAACTGACACGGGGATACTTCTGGCTGAACGCACGCAAAAAGGAAGGGAGTATCTCTGTTGCGGCGGACTCTGCCGTGCCGATCGAAATCGTCCCACCGATCGGGCCGTCCTGCGCCCGGATCTCATGCTCGATTTTGTCGATCAGCGTCAGTACCTCTTCCGCACGGCGGCGCAGCAGGATGCCGGGCTCGGTCAGGGTGATATGCCGGTTGCCGCAGAGGAACAGCTTGACCCCCAGTTCATCCTCCAGCTCCGCCAGCTGACGGCTCAGCGTCGGCTGCGTCACATGAAGAAGCTCCGCCGCATGGGAAATATTCTCCTCCTGTGCGACGGTCAAAAAGTATTTCAAGACCCGCAATTCCATTTCGCACGCCCTCCGTTCCCTATCAATACCACACATCCTGCCCGATTGGCCTGTTTCATTTTAGCACATGCGCTCTTTGGGAACAAGACCGCCCGATATAACCAGTCGAGGGGCGCTGCGGAATAAATATCCGCAACGCCCCTCAATGTGATGATATGAAATGATATTGTCGATTTTATAAACGAAGCTTCATCAGAATGCCTATGCACGCTTACAAGTTTTCACCATGGCTGGCGATCACATCGCGATACCAGTAAAATGACTTTTTCCGGATGCGTTCTCCTGTTCCGCTGCCGTCATTGTCCTGATCGACGTAAATCAGGCCGTACCGCTTGGACATTTCCCCCGTGGTCGCACTGACCAGATCAATGCATCCCCAAGAGGTATATCCCATCACATCTACGCCATCTTCCTCCACGGCCTGTATCATCGCCTGAATATGCGTTTTCAAATAGTCAATGCGATAGTCATCCACAACCGTGCGCTCGGGTGTCAGCACGTCGATCGCACCCAGACCATTTTCCACCACAAAAAACGGCTTCTGATACCGGTCATACAGAGCGTTGAGCGTGATGCGGAAGCCGAGCGGGTCAATCGGCCATCCCCACTGACTGCAAGTCAGATACGGATTCTTGGCCGACGCGAACACATTGCCTCCGGCGGCTTCCCCTTGTCCATCGGCGCGCACGCACCGGCTATTGTAATATGAAAGGGCGATGAAATCCGCGGTATGCTCCTGCAAAATGCGTGCGTCTTCTTCTGCCATATCGACATGAATCCCTTTGCTCTCCCACAGTTTTTTTGCATAGGTCGGATACGCACCGCGCGCCTGCACGTCCGTGAAGAAATAGGTTTCCCGGTCTTTCTGCATGCTCTGCCAGACATCCTCCGGTCGGCAGCTGTAGGGATAAACGCTGCCCGCCGCGATCATGCAGCCCACCTGACAATTCGGATTAATCTCATGGGCAAGCTTTGTTGCCAGCGCGGATGTCACCAATTCGTGATGCGCCGCCTGATACTGAACCGCAAGCGGGTTTTCTCCCTCTTCAAACCGGATGCCCGCACCCATAAACGGCAGATGCATCAGCATATTAATCTCATTGAAGGTGATCCAATAGCGCACCTTACTATGAAACCGGCGGAAAATCACCTCGCAATAACGCAGATAGGCATCAATCACCGCTCTGCTGCGCCAAGAGCCATACTTCTCTACCAGATGAAGCGGCAAATCAAAATGGCAGATGGTCACGACCGGCTCGATGCCATAGCGCAGCAATTCATCAATGAAGTCCTCATAGAATCGCAGGCCGGCTTCATTGGGCTGCGCTTCCTCACCGGTCGGAAAAATGCGCGACCACGAAAAGGAAAACCGGTAGCAGCGGAACCCCATTTCCGCAAACAGCGCGATATCCTCTTTGTAATGACCATATAAGTCAATACCGTCCCGTCCGGGATAGCGTGTGCCTTCGGGCAGGGTGCGATAATCCATCACACCCTGCATGACCGGCAAGCGGTTTTCTCCCTGTGGCAGCACATCCACAATCGCCATGCCGCGTCCGTCTGCCTGCCAGCCGCCCTCGCACTGGTTTGCAGCGGTAGCGCCGCCCCATAAAAAATCTTTTCGCATAATTGTCCTCCGTGGTTCAAGAAAGCGTCAGCAGCGAATCACCCGCGTTGACCGTTTCGGTGTTTGCCGCAAGCACAGCGGCATATGCATCCGAATTGGTGATGATCACCGGCGTCACTAGGGAATATCCGGCCGCTTCGATCAGGTTTCGGTCAAACTTGAGCAATGCCTGTCCTTTCTTGACGGTATCGCCCGACTGAACCAGCGGCTCAAACCCCTTGCCATTGAGCTGAACGGTGTCCATGCCTACATGGATCAGCACTTCGGCACCGCTGTCGGTCAGCATACCGATGGCGTGACCGGTCGAAAACATATTGGCAATCGTGCCGTCCGCCGGAGCATAGACCGTGTCATCCTCGGGCAGGATCGCCGCACCCTGTCCCAAGATACCGGCGGAAAACGCCTCATCCTGCACATCGCTGAGCGCAATCACCTTGCCCTTGACCGGGCTGGCAATGACGATGTTTTTCGCTTGCGCCGCTTTTTCTGTTTCAATAGATACCGTTTTCGGTGTTTCCTCATTCGTTTCCGGATCGCGATAGAAAATCATCGTCAGGACAAAACCAACCGCCATTGAGATCGCGATACCCACCAGCGCGACAATGATGTTGCCCATCGAGCCGTCTGGGTTCATCATGTTCGGCAGTTCAAAAATACCCATGCCGCCCAGAATGAACTTGCGGAAGTTGAAGTGTCCGTAGAAAGCGCCGCCAATGCCGCCCGCAATACAGCTGATGATAAACGGCTTCTTGAGCGGCAGCAGGATACCGTAAATAGCAGGCTCGGTAACGCCGAAAACACCGGAAATAAAGTTCGGAATCGCCATTTCTTTCAGCTTTTTGCTCTTGGTCTTAAAGAAAATGGCGAGAACGACTGCGGAAGTCGCAAAAGTGCACGCAAAGAAGGGCATCATCACATTATCATAACCGCGCGTCATGACATTGTTGATGTAAACCGGGATAAAGCCCCAGTGCATACCGAAGATGACAAGGATCTGCCATGTCAGACCGACAACCGCACCGGCAACCAGCGGACTGAAGCTGCGGATGGTCAGCGTGAACTCGGAAATGAGCGTCGAGCCGAAGGTTGCAACTGGGCCGAGCAGCAGAAGCGTGATCGGCAAGGTGACCAGCAGCGTGAGCATCGGCACAAAGAAGAACTTGACCAACTCGGGTACGATCCGGTTGAAGAGCTTTTCGCACTTGGATGCAAACCAGACCGACAAAATGACCGGAATGACTGTCCCCGTGTAATCCACCGCAATCACCGGAAGCCCCAAAAAGTCAATATAGACAGGAGATGCAAACATTGTTCCTTCGAAGAGCGTGTAAAGCGGCTCTCCCGCCGCGGACAATGCACTGGATTGGATCGCCGGATAACACAGCGCCGCGCCGATGGCGAGGCCCAGCATAGGCTTCAGATTGAACTTTTTAGCCGCCGTATATCCCAAAAACAGCGGCAGGAAGTTAAACAGTGCATCACCTGCGGCATTGATAATCAGATAGATGCCGTCGGTGGTCGCGTACCAGCCCAGGGTTGCAAAAAGCGTATTGAAGCCTTTGAGCATACCGCAGGCCGCCATAATGCCCAGAATCGGCTGGAAGATGCCCGATACGATATCGATTGCACGGTCGAGCAGTTTGCCTTTCTTGACCTCCGCCGGTGCAGCGCTGTCCTCCTTCATGCCCAGCACAGCACACACATCATCGTAGACTTCGGCTACATGGTTGCCGATGACCACCTGATACTGTCCGCCGCTTTTCATCACCGTGACAACACCATTCATTGCCTTGAGCACTTCGTCGTTGGCTTTCGCTTCGTCTTTGAGCGTAAAACGAAGTCTGGTAATGCAGTGGACAAGGCCCGCTACATTTTCCTTCCCCCCGACATTTCTCACAATGTCCTTGGCCAGTTCAGAATACTTTCCCATAGTTTACCTCCCATTACCATTTTCTTTTTGTGCGGTAACACCAAAATAATCCATATCCCTGCCAAATACAATACGCGGCGTCGATTCCGGTCCGCCGGTTCAAAATCCGTAAAAAAAGAACCGATGTTATTGAAACATCGGTTCGGTGGGCGTCATGCATCAAAGGTTTCGTTCAGCAGGAGGTTTCTGTGCCGGATCATTTCGAGCGAGGATTGGACATGCTGTTCCTGACAATGCGACAGCAGCATGGAAAAAAAGATATCAAACACATAGTTGCTTGCAGCAAAAGAAGTAATGACATCCAGACTAAGGATAGAGTCGCGGTTGGGAATTTCGACAACCTCATGGCACCAAGGACGTATTTTCTGGTTATGCGGCCCTAAGATACCGACTACATGGTTATGCGTGGCTGTGCGCAGATATTCTGCCATCGTTTCCACCGAACGATTGGCGCCGGTAAAGCTGATGACAAAGGCTACGGTCTTTTTGTGCTTGCGCGCGGCAAGATAATGCCCATTGATGCTCTCATAGGCAGAGCTTTCCACGCCAAGCGTTGCGAATTTGAACGCAGCCGCCTGCGCCAACGTATAACTGATGCCGGTTCCATAGATATCAATGCACTCCGCGTCTTGTAAAAAGCGGTCGATGCGCAGCATATCCCCTTTATTCAGCGTGAGCCGCGTATTGGTGACGGCTTTATCATAAAGCCCCGGAATGGTGTGGATGATATCCGAATAGGAACTGTTCGGCGTGATCGGTTCATTCGCCAGAATCTGCCCAATGCGCTCATTCTGATTGACCTCTGCAATCAATTTCAGCTTGAACTCCTGATACCCGGAAAGCCCCAGCTTCTGGCTCAACCGAACTACGGTTGCCTTGCTGGTCAGCGATGATTTTGCAAGCTCACCCGCCGACATATCCGGAATTTGCTCCATATGCGTCAGAATATAGTTTGCAACATCCTTTTCGTGATTGGTGAAGTTCTTCATCTCTTGCAGCTGCACCAGCAACACGATTTTCGCCCCACTTTCCCGCGTCATATCTGCAAAAAATTATAGCATAGCCTGAAAAAATTTACAATTCCAGGCAGGACATTTGCCGGTTGGCATCCCGTTTTCGGATCAAGATTGGTACTTTCTCTCTGAAAATAAAAAAACAAGCGATTTCCGAAGAAATCGCTTGTTCCCACAAGAAAAGTGGTACGAATGGCGATACAGAACTTTTCAAAAAATCCCGTAATATCAACGGTTTCCGGGCTTGTCGGATAGCAAACAACTTGTATTAGACCCCCTTTTGGGCGGCTGTTTTTTAACAGTCGCCCTTTTTCTATCCCCAAATTTAGTGTGCGTT
>NZ_CALWJK010000042.1 GCF_944380975.1 uncultured Agathobaculum sp.
GATTCCGGCAGCACGGATACATCCAACGAGCCGCTGGGCGGCGTCGATTATGACGAACCGCCGACCGCACCGGCCACCACGGACGACACCTCTTCCTCGGACAGCACCGTCGATCCCGCTTCCCTTGCGGAAGAGGGCGGACGGTACGATCCAGAGACCGGAGACTATTATGACTCCGATGGAGACCGTTATTATCTGGACGAATCCGGCAACAGGGTGTATTATTAAATCAATATGATCTGTTCAGGGGGTATGACACCACGATCATACCCCCCTTATTTATAACTGACACAGAAAGAGGAAAACAACAGTATGTATGTCAAACGTGTTCTTCCCAACGGGGTGCGCCTGATCTCGGAAAAGCTGGATACCGTGCGGACGGCATCCATTGGCATCTGGGTCGGCAACGGCAGCCGGTATGAGCCTGCTGCACTGAACGGTATTTCCCACTTCATCGAGCATATGATCTTCAAGGGCACGGAAAAGCGCTCCGCGCAGCATATTGCCATCGCTATTGACGCGCTGGGAGGACAAGCCAATGCCTTTACCGACAAGGAATGCACCTGCTACTATATGAAAGTGCTGGACAAGCGTCTCAAAACCGGCATTTCCATTCTGGCGGATATGTTCATGCATTCGCGCTTTGCGCAAGAGGATATCGATTTGGAACGCGGCGTTGTCCTCGAGGAAATCGACATGTATGAGGATTCCCCGGAAGATGTCGCCATAGATAAGCTGTTTGAAAAATGCTATGAGGGTTCAGCGTTGGGCCGTCCCATTCTGGGCACAGCGGAAACCCTGCAAACGATCAACTCTGAAGCGATACACGACTATATGAACCGCTATTACCGCCCGAAAGACACGGTCATCGCGGTTTCCGGTCACTTCACCGAGGACGATCTGGACTACATCGCCGATCTGTTCTCCCATATGGAAGGCGAAGGCCGAAACCAGATTACACCTGCTACCTATCAGCCCAGTCTGCTGCTGCGCGAAAAAGACATTGAGCAGAATCATCTTTGCTTGTCTTTTCCGGGCGTTTCACTGTTGTCCGAGGAACGCTTCGCCATGAATCTGCTCAGTTCCATTCTCGGCGGCGGTATGTCCTCCCGCCTGTTTCAAGGGGTACGCGAGCAGAACGGTCTGTGCTATTCGATCTACACCTTTACTACGCCGCATCTGGATACTGGTTTATTTTCGATTTACACCGGTCTTGGCGCGGAAACCGAACATAAGGCACTGGAACTGATCGTGCGCGAGCTGCACCGTTTCTGCGAGGACGGCCCCACTGCGGACGAGCTTTCGCGCTGCCGCGAACAGGTCAAAACCACGCTGCTCATGGGTCTGGAAAGCACAGGTACGCGCATGATGACCATTGGCCGCAGCGAACTGCTGCGCGGACAGGTAGCCGCGGTCGAACAGGTGCTTGCTGCTTATGACAAGGTAACGGCGGACGATTTGCTGCAATTGGCGCGCCGTGTATTCGACTTTGAACAGGTTTCTCTGGCCGTGGTGGGTCAGCCCGACCGTGCTGAAACCTATTGCGCACTGCTGCAATAACATATGCTATGCATCAAAAAGAGCCGACGGCACAGCCGTCGGCTCTCTTCTCATTCTATGGTTTCATACTTCATACGGTAATAGGTTCGGTCCTGATACTCCTTGACCGCATCCGCAGCCGTTCCATCCAGCGCAGACAGATAGTTCCCCTGTGCATCCACCGCAGTGCCACGCTGCACCACAGGCAATTCACGCCGCAAGCTGTTAACAAAGGCAAACAGCTCATCACTTTGCCCGCAGCCCACTGCATCGAGCACCGCAGCGCCCAAAAAGCTTGCGCTCAACATGCCATCCTGCGGAATGCCCAGCCGTTCCGCCAGTGTGTCAAAATCCAGCGCATCCGCGCCTGCCTGATTGGCCCACATCACGAACGGCGGTGCATAGGCGCCCAGCCAGTCTGCACTACCACGATCCGCCGTCATATCCATACCCAGCGCGCGGTAGCACAGATAATTGTCGCCCAAGCTGGGCAGATGATCGCCATACCAGATCAGCAGCACCGGTTCATCCTGCTGCTCAAAGTAGCTGACCAGTTCGCCCAGCATTGCATCTGCATCCCGCAGGCCGTGCGTATAGACCGTCAGCATAGTCTTTGCTTCCTCCGGCAGTTCCTCCGCCAACTGGAGCTGATACAGGTCGCGCGCCTTGCCGTATTTGGATTCGGTATAGGCCATGTGATTTTGTATCGTGGTCACATAGGTAAACTGCGGCTGACCCGCTGCCTGTCGGTTTTCAAAATCCTCGATCAGATAATCGGTCAGCGATGCGTCTGAAACATAGCCGCCCTTATACGCAGCGTCGGCAAAGGCATCCTCGAACACGATCTCCTGTGCGCCCAGCCATTGATAGATGTTCTGCCGGTTGTAGAACCATGCTTTGCCGGGATGGATGAACGCTGTCTGCCAGCCGTTTTCATCCGCCACACGGAAGATGGACTCCATGTTTTTATGCAGCACACGGAACGACGACACGCTCGCATCGGACAACATCGCAGTCTGCATACCGGTCAACACGTCAAACTCCGTATTGGCCGTGCCGCCGCCATAGTTTGATACGATGAGCCGTCCGGAAATCGCATACTCCGACTGCTGTACGGCATGGAAGTTCTTTAGCGGGTCGGTGTCCGCTGTCCATGCAAAGGCATCCGCATCGGTGATATCACAAAACGCCTCACTCATGATAAAAATGACGTTCACCGGCTCCGGGTCTGCCGCAGCCGTCTGTGTTTGCGCGATGCGCTCCTCGGTTTCCGCCTTGGAGAAACCCTCCGGCTTTTGCAGATTGTTCTGCGTCATGCTGCGCAGAAATGTGTAATGAAAGCCGGTTTCCTGGCAAACTGTTGTCATATTGAAGCGATTGGTGCAAGGAAAAGAGTTGAACAGATCGGTAGACGCGTAGACCGTCAGCGTCAGTCCTGACAAAACGGCCAGACAGCCCAGACAGCCCACGATGCGCCCCACCCGTGCAAACACTCTGCTGTGGCTGCTTTTCCGCGTGCGCACCAGTACAGCCGCCGCGATCAGCACCGCACACACGGCTATCAAAGACAGCACAAGCGGCAAATCCACATGCAGATCATAGCCACCCGCCGCCGTCAGCGCTTCGCGCAGCATGGTTAAGTCCTGCGGCACCACCGGATCATCGCGCGCTTCGATCTTAAGCTGATTGGCAACATTAAACACGCCAAATATGACCATGGTCACAGCCGCCGCGCCAAACACATTGCCAAACGCAAAGGTTAACGCCGCCAATACCAGCAGCACAGGCAGCCAGTTGAGCAATCCCAGCAACGGAGTTGTGAAAAAGGTATAGGGAATCACCGGCATGGTTTTCAAACACAAAAACCAGATGGCCGCTGCCAATACAATCGCCAGCGGAATGTTCCAGCCCACCGCGATCCGCAGCGGAAGTCTGCGATTTTCCGGGGCATCCGATTGTTTTCCGGGGCGGCGTCGTTTCGCCTCATGCGCGCCCGGCCGCGCTTTCTGAAAATGTATCATTGCTTTGTTATGTCCTTTTGCGGACGGTTTGGCAACCCTCCGCGCAGGTCTTCTCCTATGCTATTTGTCTACAACAGGAATCTCCGTAGTATCCTTTTCGTCCAAATGATTGAGATAATGCCGCGTTTCCCGTACAATCACGCCGGAAAGGAGCAGCACCGCGATCAGGTTAGGCACTGCCATCAGCGCATTTAAGATGTTTGCAATCGTCCACACCAGATCGAGCGACAGCACTGGCCCGATCACAATAACGAGAATGAACAGCAGCTTATATGGCAGCATACCTTTTCGTCCGAACAGGTATTCGCAGCACCGCTCTCCATAATACGACCAGCCCAAAATCGTGGAGTATGCAAAGGTGATAATACCGATCACCAGAATCATGGGGCCCAGCACCGGGATCTGCGAAAATGCCGCCGTTGTCATCTGGCTGCCATCCTCGATCATGTCCATATTAATGCTCGGATTCTTCATAATGGTCGTGACCAGCACCAACCCGGTCATCAGACAGACGACAACCGTATCCCAAAACGTCCCAGTTGCGGAAACCAGCGCCTGCCGCACCGGATTGCGTGTCTGTGCAGCGCTTGCAACAAGCGGCGCAGAGCCCAAACCGGATTCGTTAGAAAACAAACCGCGTGCCACGCCATATTGCATTGCCAGCCGCAAACCGCCGCCTACCAGTCCGCCTGCAACAGCACCCGGCTTGAATGCCAGAACCAGAATGGTTTGCAAGGCAGGCAAAATGAAATCCCAGTTGATGCACAGGATCACCATACAGCCCAGCACATAAAATGCCGCCATAAACGGCACCAGTTTTTCGCAAACGGTTGCAATCGACTGAATTCCGCCGATGATGACCACTGCCGTGACCGCCGCAAATACGATGCCGATGGCCAGCGGAGGGATATAGATCGGGCTGTTGCCCTGAATGATCTCGGAAATCGCATTGATCTGGGTGCCGCAGCCGATGCCGAACGACGCCAGCATGGCGAGTGCGGCAAACGCTACTCCCAGCCATTTCATGTTCAGCCCACGCTCGAGCGCATACATTGCACCGCCCTGCATACGTCCGTCTTTCGTCTGCACTCGGTATTTGACCGCAATCAGGCTTTCAGCATACTTGGTTGCAATACCGAACACACCCGTCAGCCAGCACCAAAGCACGGCCCCCGGCCCGCCCAGAAATACGGCTGTACCAACACCGACAATGTTTCCTGTGCCGATGGTGGATGCCAATGCGGTTGTTAACGCCTGAAACTGGCTGACATCTCCAGGCGAGTCCGGGTCCTTAGTCAAGGACAGCCGGATGCCGGTGAAAGTTTTGCGCTGGATGAATCCGGTGCGAAACGTCATAAAAATATGTGTGCCCAGAAGCAACACAATCATCGGCAAGCCCCAGATCCAATTGTCTATCGCGGATACAACTTTGGAAAACGCCTCCATCCAATTTCTCTTCCCTTCTTTTTGAACTGAAAACAGGAAAGGGAGCGAAGCTCCAGCTTCGCCCCCTTTCAGCAAGGGCCGCAGACGCCCTATACATGCCTGCTTACGGGAGCCGCAGCAAACCATACCCCTTTGTACCGCCGCCGCGTCATATTATCATTATACAATATCCACCCCAAAATGCAAGAAAAACCGAGGTATAATCTTTGATCTTGCATTTTCTGCATTTTTTCCTATTCTATAAGTATGCTTGTCTCCCGCCATTCATTAACCAAATATGACTCCACGCATGTTCTGCAACCAGCGAAACATGCGCGAAGTCATACAATCGAAGGAGGTTCCCATGGACTTTTCTCCAAACAAACTAGAACAATTCAGCAAAAAGATATCTTCTCTGCGAGACCAGCCCAATATGCAGCCAAGCGAGTTAAAAGCATACTTTGACAGCAGTCCGGAAGAGGTGCGGCAGGCACACAATAGTCTCTGCGACGCGCTCACGACTGCGACAACACAATCGACTGCCGCTGCCAATATTGGTTTTTCACGAACGGCGGGCGTTCCTGCCGACACGGTGCAGGCTGCGGTCGAAAATGTGCAGTCACAGCTTACCGATGCTGTGCTTGGCAACATTCCCTCCGGCAGTGTCACCGGCGATAAACTCGCACAGGATGTGCGCGACCATTTCACAACCATCGAAACCTCTGTTGTTGCAGAATCCCAAACACGCCAAGCAGCTGACAACAATCTTCAGAACCAGATCAACACCCATACCGCGCAAATTGCAGCCAAATGCGAGATCGTCTGCGGCAGCTATACCGGAGATGGCACGGAAAACCGCACCATCAATCTTGGGCGCACGCCCAAGGCCGTGTTAGTGATGACCAATGACGGCAAAATGTACCTTGCAAATGTTCAGGGTACCTATGGCGGTTTGGCAGTCACTGGTTCGCCAATCATTTATCAAAAACCCGAGCAGCAGGCTGTCGCGATTGTTACCAACGGTTTTCAGGTTACAATGGGCGGCTCCTATAACTGTCTGCTC
Source organism: uncultured Agathobaculum sp. (assembly GCF_944380975.1). Taxonomy (GTDB): domain Bacteria; phylum Bacillota; class Clostridia; order Oscillospirales; family Butyricicoccaceae; genus Agathobaculum. The sequence goes on from NZ_CALWJK010000042.1 coordinate 6,049, forward strand.
ACCAACGCAAAATCTTATATCTATAACTATATCGCATTTTTCTAAAAGAAAACCCCCGAGCCGAAGCTCGGGGGTCTTACTATTTAGACAATCACTTCTCTACGAATTAGAGGGAAGCTTCCTTGTCGAGCTTGTTGCTCTCGGAATCGATCACGATTGCAACAACCTTGTTAGCGTCGTCACCAGAACCCAGCAGGTACATGATGTTCGGAACGCGCTTGCTGGTGTCGGTGTCGTCGGAGCCAGCTTCAACGATAGCGTCGATGCCTGCGCCGGAAACGCCCTTGCCTGCAGCGTCGTCAACAGTCAGAACAACAACGTCCTCGCTCAGGGTGTAGGTGTAAGTGCCAGTGCTATTCTTAACCTTGATTTCGCCCTCAGCCTTGCCGTCGAAGCCCAGAACAGCCGCAACAGTGCTTGCAGTGGTAACGTTGTCAATGAACTTGCCGTTGACCTTGTAGCTGATCAGATCGCCAGCTTCAACCTTCGGAGATGCAACATTGGAACCATCAGCGTACAGGGTGATCGTGTCAGTGCCGTTCCAAACGTCAACCGCAGCCTTGGTCTCACCCTCGAAGGTGGTGGTGTACTCGTCGGTTACAGCGTAAGCGTAGGAAACATCCTTAGCACCCGGAACATCCGTATTTGCGTTCTCATCGGTCAGGGTAGCAGCCTGAATGTAGTCGATACCGTTGGACTCCTTGTACAGGTAAGTGCCTGCGAACTTGATGTCCGGAGTAGTTACGCTGTTGAAGTCCTTCTGCCAGGACTTAACCTGTGCACCGGTCAGAACCTTGGTCTCGTTCTGGGTCTCAACAAAGACTACCGCGTCGTCAGCAATGGAAACGCCGCCGATCTTGGAGTCGAAGTATACAGAGTTGCCGCCGTTGCCGGTCTTGGTCGGGTTGTTCTCGTAAGCCTTGCAGCCAGCCAGATTGGTGGAGCTTACTTCCTTAACGTCGTAAGTGCCGTCAGACAGCTTGGTGTAGGTAACGAGCTGATTGTGCAGCGGGTTCACCTTGGAGGTGTAGTCGCCCTGAGCCAGCTTGTCGCCTGCAACCTTAGAAACCTTAACTTCAGCATTGGTGCCGTCAGAGAAGTACAGACGAACCTTAGAGGTGTAGTTGCTGTCGCCAGTCATGTGGTCCTCAGAATTGCTGATCGCGCTGACATAAGCAACGTTTGCAATAGAACCATCGGTCTCATCAGCGAACAGGATGGTGTTGCCAACGATAACCAGATCGTAGGTGGTGCCATTCTTAGCATCTACATAAGTAGTGCCGTTGTCGACAGCCAGCTTGTACCAGGTGCCGTCAACCTTAGCCTCGTGAGAGGTAGAGCGCTCGCCCTCAACCTTAGCATTGGTCACGTCGAGCTTCTCAACGTGGTTGCCACCCTCGGTGGTATTGTCAGAATCAATTACGCGAACGTAATCATTCTTAGCAACGCCATCATAGATGGTGTCGTCGTCAAACTTAAAGGTGCCAACACCGTTTACGGTGATGGAAGTCTTGGTAACAGCGGAAACCTTGCCGATTGCAACCGGAGTGTAAACTGCGGTATCAACCTTGCCGTTACCGTTGTTGTCGATCAGCTTGATCTCAGAAGCCGCATTAGCGCGGGTGCGCTCGTTTGCGCCATCGTCGATATTCAGTGCATCGAGGTTGGTAACGTTAGTAGCTACCGTGATGTCGCGGTTCAGCTTGTAAACGTTGTTGGTGCCAGCAGTCTTGTCGAGCTTGTACTCGGTGCCAGCCAGCTTAACCTTGTCAGCAGTAGTGCCCGCTACTTCCAGCTGGCCAACGAAGCCAGAAGCTACAACCTTGGAATCCTCGTGAGCGTAAACACCGTAAACCTTGGAGGTATCATTCTCCTTGTGCATTACGTTGACACGCTGGCCGATCAGGTTGGTGTAGTCGGTAGCTACGCGAGTGTAAGCGCCATTGTTCATGGAGTAGGTGTCGCGAGCGTCTTCCTTCTCAACCTTGGTCAGAAGGATAGCTTCGTCGGTAACCAGATCCATGCACTTCTGACCCATGGTCTCGTTAACAGAAGTCGCGGTGAACTTGATTTCGCCAGTAACCGGATCCTGCTTGCCAACCATAGCAGTGGTGGTAACCTTCTCGTAAGCGTTTGCATCGGTGCTCCACTTAACAGTGTCAGCCTTCAGAGCGTTGTACATGATCTGAGCAGCGAACTGACGCGGCATAGCAGCCGTTACAGAAGAAGCTACATCGTCGTACAGGCCGTTCTGGGAAGCCAGAGCGTTGGTGCGCTGGGTGTAGCCGGTGCCAGTCAGGCCGGACTTGTCAGCCTGGTAGCCCATGCAGATCAGCAGCATCTTAGCCAGCTCGGTGCCGGTAACCTTGTCGTCCGGAGCGAACTTGCTGTTGCCCTTACCGTTGATGATGCCATTGGTGTAGCAGAAGTTGATGTAGCCTTCTGCCCAGTGGCCGGAGTAAACGTCGGTGAAAACAGACTTGCCTTCAAAAGCAGAGGCGTTGTCGTTACCGCCGTTCCAGATGGTGTAGATCATCTTCGCAGCTTCAGCGCGAGAGATCGTCTCGTTGGGCTTGAAAGAGCCATCAGTGTAACCATTGATGACACCCAACGCAGAGAGCATTTCAACGGCTTCGGTCTGCTCAATGTCAGCCGCATCCGTGAATGCCGCACCAGCGAACATGGTGAACGCGCAAGCGAACGCCAACACCAGTGCGAGAACCTTTTTAAGATTCTTCATGGGTTTTTTCCTCCTTAAAATTTTTGAGCATTGTGCTCTTTTCGTGAATTATAATACCACAGGACTTTTTGAGGGTCAAGCAAAGTGGTGTGAATGTAACAAGGGTGTAATATTGCAAGCTTTGTAACATTCCGTTTTATCAGCGGCTAAATTCCACTCTTTCAATAGTTGTACCTGCTTTTATCCGCAGGGAAACGCTGCTTTCAAAGCCACCGCCTAGATCATGCACCGCTTCACTCATCCCGGTGGCGGGATCAAATGCTACCTCATTGCTGCTGACATAGCATTGCAGAACACCGGCCGCATCACTGCTCTGCACTTTCAGGCGGTACTCTCCTTCATTTTTCAGCACAGTGCTGAACACAACCAAGCAATCTGTTTGCGCGGTGAATGAACCGTTTCCGTTCCATACAACCGCCCCCTCCTGCACAGTTGCATAATCCGGTGCGCCATCCTGATTAACATCCGGTGCTGTAGCGGTATCCAAACCCAAATTAGCAAAAATCTCCAACGTCGTGCTGCGATCATACGGCTCGAGTGCAGACACAGTCAATAATTTGTTCAAAAAGGAATTATTTTCCGCTTTCAACAGTACTTCGTCCAACTGATCCGCATTCACAGCCTGCAGTTTCTGATACGATGCCATCATATACTCTATATAGCTGTTATCCTCCAAAAGCGGCACAGCGTTAAACTGATCGACCGGATCAATGATGGATTCGTAAATATCAAACATCTGCTGCCACATTTCTGCATCGGCACGCATATAGTCCGCACCGTCTCTGAGCGTATACATTGCCTTGGCAAACTGTCCGCTGCCTACATAATACTGCGCCAGCGGGATGGTGATGGAGTTGGACTCTTCCTTCGCCAAATCAGCAGCGTACTGATCGGCGACGCCTTCCTCGTTGCCTCCCGACAGGAGATAGGACAGCTTATAGTCATTTTTCTCAAACAGATCGATCGCCGCGCAGGTTTTCAGTTTATCCAGTGTCAAGCTATTGCCGGTAAAAATACTCTGTGCTATCAGGTTTAAACCAATCAGTACGATAAAGATTGACGAGACAGCAGCGATTGGCCATTTCACCGTACCGCCCTTACTGCTTTCCGGTACTTTGATACGCAGGCAATCACCACAATATAAGGTTATCATTGCCAGCACTGCAAAGAACATCGGCAGACACCCGCCAACCGACCAGATCACATCGGTGACCGCCTGTCCAAACATCTGCACAACGCAAGCCGCAAGCAGCATGACAAAAAGCGGTTTTTCTTTACGGCTTTTTACCAAGGCCCAAGCAGTGGTTCCAAGCATTGCCAAAAACGCTGCCAAGCCCAGCACGCCAAGATCACACAGTGCTTCTACATAATGGTTATGCGCATATTTGGTTTCATAATAATAGTCCTGCACGGACACAATGCCGTTTTCAAAACCACCAAGACCACGGCCAAAAACCGGCGCTGTCTGCCACAGTTTGAGCGCATCCTGCCAATATACGCGACGCTGCACCACATTACCGTTGGCTGACAAGTCCTGAATACGGTCTGCAATGAATGCCGGCAACAGTTTATAGCCCAACTTGATGCTGCCGCTTGCCGCGCCGTCATACACAGCACTGTTCACGGTTACACCCGGCTCGATGCATGCAAAATAAAAGAATACCAATTCGCTGTCATCCGGCACAGTAAAGGTGATCGGAGCATCCGAAGTACCGATTACCAGATCAGTTTCATTATTCTGGATCAGGTTGCTGGTGTTTTTATAGGTAACGCGTACGCTTACCGGCGCACTCGCCTCAACCGTTAGTGTATAGTCCCCTGCGCCAAGATCTGCTGTACGTCGGAAATCGCCCTCCGTTCCGAACGTATACGTGCCAGTCACGGAAAGGGCAGCAACCAGATACACTGCCATCACGACAACGATGCCGACGATTACGCCAATCAGCATTTTCCCCTTGCCGGACAACATAGCCGCTACCTTATCACGCACCCATACTTCCAGCAGGCAGGAAACTGCACAGCCCAGCACCAGCATCAGCAGAGGCAGCGGCGAACCCGTCACCGTGTCACCAAAGCCTTTGACCGATACCGCGCCTACGACTAGTGCAACCACAGCCGTCTGTAACAGCAGCAGAAAAAATCGGATGCGCTGTTCTTTCGGGCTGAGCACCAGCATCAGCAGGCAAGCCACTACAAACACACCAAGAGAACCCATGGAGAATGCCAACAGATAGGATACTGCATTCACCATCAGCAAAATGGTGCAAAGGATTTTCTGTTTCCGGCTTTCCGACGTAAGAACCAGCCACAGCGAAAGCAGGCAGGCAATCGACATCAGTCCGGCATAAATATTCGGGTTGCCTAAAATTGTACTCAATCGTGCATAAAAATTCGTACCGGTATTTCCATAACCCGGACCCACCGCTTCCATCAGCACCCGGAACGGACGTATCAGAATATTGGTGGATGCTGCGTCGATCGAAAGTACACCTACAGCCGCCGCAGCACATGCCAGCGTGGCTGCCGTGCGGCGAAATGCACTCTTGCTGTCCTGCGCATGCAGCACAATAACCATGAATACTGCGAACGCCGCCAACAGACAGGCAAATTCAGCAATCGCAAATTTGCCGGAACGGGCATACAGCGTCGAAATGCCCGCCAGCAGCATATAAGCAAACACGGCAAAAGCCGGCGGCGTCAGCAAACGCTTGATCCTCTCCTTATCGGCGAAAAGCAGCATGCATACAACGGCTACCGTTCCCAACAGCCCGACTACTTTCTGTGTATAGTAACTGCCGTTGTTACCAAAGCACAGCATAAAAAATACTGCGACTGCCGCGACGATATACAACCACCATCGCTCTGTTTTGCCCGGTTGAACCGTTTTTTCTTTCATGACTAAGAAACCTCCTTCACGCTGCCGCCTCCCGCAGCGTTTTTTCGCATTGATACATTGATACCTTATTATATAATAGATTCTTTTTCAGCGAAAGTCTTTCACCGCGTTTTCATATAGTACCGTCAACTCCGGAAAAACCCGCTCGATTCCAAACCGTTGCACCGAATGTCTTGCCGACTCACCCATGCGCTGCCTCAATTTTTCTTCCATCAGGTGTTTCACCGCTTGCGAAAAGGCACCTACATCCCCAAAGGGATATAGAAAGCCATTTTCTCCGTTGCAAACAAGATCCTCATGCCCTTTGATCGCACTGGCTACCACCGGCAATCCACAAGCCATCGCCTCCATCAGATTGAACGGCAACCCTTCGATCCGGCTGGAGGACACGCATATATCCGCTGCCCGATACAAATTCTCCATATCTCGCACAAATCCCGGAAAACGCACCCGATCGACAAGTCCCGCCTTTCCTGCCTGCATGCGGCATGCTTCCCGCAAATCACCCTGTCCCGGCAGCAGCAGGATGACATTCTCAGGCAAGCCCTGCATCGCTTGAATGAGCATCGCCTGATTTTTCCTTCCGGAAAACTCCGCCGCATAGATCAGTACCAGATCGGACGGCTTCAGTCCTAACCGCCGCCGCAATTCCTCCCGCTGTGGCTGTGTCGGCGGTGTAAAACGCGTGAAATCCACGCCCATTCCCTTGGTACACCTCTGTTTTTTCCCCAGATGATACTTGCATGCAATTTCCGCATCCTGTTGGTTCATGGTCAGCAGCCAGTCGGTCACCGGCGCTGTCATGCGTTCCGCACCCAACAGCAGTATCCGCTTTGTCCATCGCGTATCTTTGTCAAACAAATACCCATGCACCGTATTCATTACACACGGTCTGCGCTTTCCCAGCAGGAAAACCGCAAGCCGCGCAAAAAATGCCGCCAAAGAGGTGTGCAGACTGATCATGTCATACCGTTCTTTCCGCATCAGACGATATAATGCCCGCACGGCTGCCAAATTTTTTGGAGAAAACATACTTTTTTCCAGCGGAAGAGAAATAAAACGGCTCACTCCCTCCAAATCGCACAGAGCACCGCCAGCGGCTGCATGCACCTCATAGCCTTGACATGCAAACCATTGCAGATAGGGACGATGAAAGGATGCGAGATGTCCGAAAGTTGAGGCAATATACAATATTTTCCCCTTTTCTCGCATGGAAACACGCCTCCAAAAGAAAACGCAGGCGATTTTCCCCACCCGCGTCCTGTTTCTTTATTCGTTTAAAATATTACCGCATACTGCACTTTTTGTCAAGTTAAGAGCGCAAGTTAAGAGTGGTTCTTCTGTAGAAAATTGCGATCAAATATGGTAGAATAAAAGCAATCCATTCCTTCAGGAGGATCGACCGGTGATCAAAGAAAACCAAAAGACACTCAATCAGATCAATGGCCTGACTGACGTGCTGATTCTATTCCCCTGTATGCTGTTGGCTTACTTTATCCGCTTCGTGCTTTTTCAGGGTGAACCCGGCCATATCGGCCTTCCCTATTATCTATATGCTACCGTTTGCATCACCCCGCTTATGTGGTTCCTATACAGCCTGATGGGACTATACGACTCCTTTCGCGCCAAAAACTTCTTAACCGAATTCAGTCTGCTGCTGCGCTGCAATGTCATCCTGTTCGGACTGGCTCTCGCTTTCTTCTTTATTTTTAAGGAATTTCATCTTTCCCGTTGGACACTGTTTATCTTCTTTGCATTAGCAACACTGCTAATCACCGTCAAACGCTGGTTCTTGCGGCGCATCCTTCGCACGCTTCGTGAAAACGGCTATAACCTCAAGCATGTGCTGCTCATCGGATGCGGTGAGCAGGCGCGCACCTATTATCAGGCAATCCAGCAGGATCGTACGCTCGGTTTCTCCATCGACCATTATCTTGCCCCCCGTGATTGTCTGCCCGGGATTTCCTATTTGGGTGGGTATGACACCCTTTCCAAGGTGCTCGACCGCATCAATCCCGACGAAGTCGTCATCGCTTTGGAAGCGGACGAATATCCTTATTTACAAGGCATTATTGCCAACAGCGAAAAGCATGGCGTCAAGGTTTCCCTGATCCCTTTTTACAGCCGTTTTATCCCCGCGCATCCGGTATATGATGAAGTGGGCGGCATCTCTTTGGTCAACCTCCGCCATATTCCGCTTGACAATATCGGCAACGCCTTTATCAAACGAAGCATGGATGTCATCGGTTCGCTTCTGCTTATCCTCATCACTTCCCCCATCATGCTGTTTGCTGCGGTCGGCGTCAAGCTTTCCTCCCCCGGCCCCATCCTGTTCAAGCAGGAACGAGTCGGACTGAACAAAAAGACTTTCTATATGTACAAATTCCGTTCCATGCGTGTCAACGACAAGCAGACCACCGGCTGGAGCACAAACTCTGATCCCCGCAAGACCAAATTCGGTTCTTTCATCCGCAAATTCTCTATTGACGAACTGCCGCAGTTTTTCAACGTGCTCAAAGGGGACATGAGTCTGGTCGGCCCGCGTCCCGAGCTGCCCTTTTTCGTCAATCAGTTCAAAGAGGAGATCCCGCTTTATATGGTCAAGCATCAGGTGCGCCCCGGCATTACCGGCTGGGCACAGGTCAATGGCTTCCGCGGCGATACTTCCATTCAAGGACGCATTGAGCACGACCTGTATTATATCGAAAACTGGACGTTTCTGCTGGATATCAAAATCCTGTTCATGACAGTTTTTCGCTTTGCAAACAGCGAAAAACTCCAATAGGCCAACGCTTGCACCGTCCCTGTCGTTATCTTGACGAAATGCGTCAAATTCTGTATAATATACCACATTATTAACTTATTACAAATTTACACAGAAAGGTGGAAGTCTGCTTCTATGTCTGACCCTGATCCTGCGGGCCGATTACCGTTCCGTCCCATCGAAGTATTTTTGGAATAGCGCCGGCACAGGCTGAAATCAAAACAATACTTCGAAAGGAACACACCATGAACACATCAGTAGGTATCATTATCATCATCGCCTGCCTTATTCTGTCGGCGTTTTTCTCCTCTACGGAGACCGCTTTTTCCTCCCTCAACCGCATCCGCGTCAAAAGCCTTGCCGAAAAAGGCGATAAACGGGCAGCGCTGGTGCTGCGGCTGTCCGATCAATATGACAAATTGCTGTCCACTATCCTGATCGGCAACAATATCGTCAACATTGCATCCGCATCGGTTGCAACGGTTTTGTTCATCCGCTGGGTGGGCGAGGAAACCGGTCCTTCTCTTTCTACCATTGTCACCACAGTGGTCGTGCTGATTTTTGGCGAGATCTCCCCCAAAACCTTGGCAAAGGAATCGCCGGAGTTGTTTGCCCGTTTTTCCGCGCCGATCATTCAGGTGCTCATTTACATCCTTACGCCGGTCAATTTCCTGTTTGTCCAGTGGAAAAAGCTGCTCTCCTGCATTTTCAAAACTTCGGAGGATACCTCCATCTCGGAGGAAGAGCTGCTGACCATGGTTGATGAAGCCGAAAGTGAAGGCGGTATCGATGAGCAGGAGGGCGATCTGATTCGCAGTGCAATCGAATTCAGCGACGTGGAAGTTGTAGAGATCTTCACCCCGCGTGTCAACATTGTCGGTATCTCTGAGGATACGGATAATCAAACGATTGCCAAGCTGTTTAAGGATACCGGCTTTTCCCGCTTGCCGGTCTATCGAAATTCCATTGACAATATCGTCGGCATCATTCATGAAAAGGACTTCTATAACGAGGTTGCGCCCTCCGGCCGTTCAATCGACGTGATCGTTACGCCCCCGATTTTTGTTGCAAAAACCATGAAAATCGGTGAGCTGCTCAAAATGCTGCAAAAAAACAAGTCGCATATGGCGGTTGTTGCAGATGAATACGGCGGCACGCTGGGCATTGTGACGCTGGAGGATGTACTGGAAGAACTGGTCGGCGAAATCTGGGACGAGCACGACCGTGTCGTAGAACAGTGCTGGAAAACCGACAACCATGAGTATCTGGCGCGTGGTGCTGCCGATTTTGAGAATGTGCTGACCAACTTCGGTTATGAGGATGACGAAATCGCGGACAGCTATACCACGGTCAACGGCTGGATGATCGACCAGCTGGAACATATCCCTAAGCAAGGCGAAACACTTACCTACAAAAATCTGGATTTTGTCGTGCAGGATGCCGATGACCGTCATGTCACACTCATCAAAATCATCGAGCATGAAACCTGTGAGGCGCCGACGGTCTGACGGATACGGTTTCCATCCTATACATTATAAATATAAAGCCGCTTCTCTGCGCCAAATGGCAGAGAAGCGGCTTTTCCGTTTGCACCAAAGCTATTTCCCCAGACAGTTGCCACAGAGCGAATACCCCTGCTCCAGCAAATCCGCGTAGTCTCCGGTGTAATATTCTTTATTCTTTTCCCCAATGCTCGCCACACTGGAACAATCCGGCAAGTGGATCTTTTTCGAGCCGGTATTGAGCACATATTCCGTTGTGTCCGCTGTATGATCCGTCTGCGCAGTGTCCGCTTCGCGGCTTTCGCCGGTTGCATAGTCGATTTCCACACCGGGCTGCACGTTATAGCAATATACGTTGTAGCAAATGCCGTCCCCTTCATCCTCTACCGAAAGGGCTTCCATCTGCACACCGGAGGCGACCAGATTATCCCCCTCAAAAATGGGTGTAACACGGTACAATACATGGTTTCCGGTTTCTTTGATGTAATCCGCCACCAGATTTTCAAACGGCAGCATGCCTTCCACATTCAAATACCGTGTACCGGTGATGAGGTTCTCTTCGTTGGCATTTTCCGCCGTCAGCTGATAGCCGATCAGATGACAGCGGTTATACAGATATTTTCCATCCACGAAATCATATTTGACCGTCTGCCAGCCGGACGACTTGACCTGTCCGATCGAACCGCGCTCCTCGGTCGGCATCAGGTCGGTGGAAATACAGGCATAGGCCGTGCCGCAGCGTCCCAGGAGGTCCAGCGGTGCATAGCTTTCAAAGGACTGTGCGGTCTTATCCTCTTCCGGAAAATCCGGCACATTACCGTCGATCTCCACATACGGCTCGCCGCTGTACGCCGGAATATCCTCCAGCGAAACGGACTGCTGCGGCGACAGCATCGCGCAGCCGGAAAGCAACATCTGGATACACAGCAGCACCGGCATGATTTTCTTTATCATTGTTTGCATTTTTCGTAAACTTCCTTTGTGATTTTTGCGTGTGAAAACCCGGGAAACTCCTCTGTTTCCCGCAGAGTCCAGCCATAGGCCAGCAGCGAACGGTCAAAATACCGGTCCGCCGGGTAAACACGGTTCCAGCAAAACAGGATGATCGCTTCTATCCGATCTTCAAACGGCGCAATCTGCTGATCTTCGACAAAGCAATAATCACCCTCTCCTGCGAGAGCCAAAAACCGTTCGTCAACCCGTAGGCGGGCGCGTTCCTGATCTGCAAACTGCCCGGCAGAATACGCATTCAGCCACAAACTCTGCGCGCCGCACAAGTTCAGCATATGCTGGCGCAGCACACGATCCTGACTTTGGCGCCGCTGGTGAAACAGCATTCCATCCTTGTCATCCAGACAGAGCATCACTCGCATTCCGTTCCCCCATTCTCTTCGCCCGACCAGTTGCTTTTCCCAAGGCCCTATTATCATACCACAGAATCACCAAGGTTGTCGATTGGGCTTTACCTATTTGCAAACAATGATCCACTTTGATATTGGAAAAGCAAAATGCCACGGTCTGATTCGGCCGTGGCATTTATCATATAAGAAATAAAATATTGGCATCATCGAACGTGCTGAACGGCATCCAGCAACGCAGCCCGTGCCTCACCTTCGCATCCCTGCCAATCCACTGCGCCAATCCGAATGTCCGGTTTGCTTCTGCCGTGAAAATCACTGCCGCCACCGAGCAGCAGGCCGTATTCCTTGGCTTTTTGCACGTAAAAAGACACTTGCTCCGCTGTATGGTAACTGCTGAACACCTCTACACCGTCCAGCGGCAGCCGAAGCGCACCGTCCAGTGCCGCTGCATCCGAAATAGGGATGCCCGGATGTGCCAGCACTGCAATCCCTCCGGCTGCATGAATCAGGTCAACCGCCTGTTCGGCCGTCATAAAATCTACCGGCACATAGGCTGGTTTGCCCGGCGCGAACACCGACCAATAAAAGTTTGCAATCGGTCGGTCCGACAATGTGTCTCCCGGCAAAAGGGGGCGGATCAGCGGATGTGTGCGATTTTCCGGCATTTGAAGTGCGGACCGCACGATGGTTTCCGCACACACCGCGCCATCTCCCGCCCATTCCAGCACTTGCTCCCGGTCAAACGCGATACCCAGCGCCGAAACGGTATCCATAAGCCGCAGGCCAGCCTCGGTTTGCCGCACACGCACTGCCTGCACTGTGTGCAGCAGCAATGCATTGGCAATATCAATGCCATAACCCAGCAAATGCAGCAACTTGCCTTCCTGCACACAGTCCAGCTCTATGCCGGGAATGGCTTGCACCCCCAGTTGAGCACAACGCCAAATAAATTCCGCCGTCCCTGCAATGTCGTTATGGTCGGTCAGTGCCGCCAGTGTCACCCCTTCCTGACAACACAGTTCCGCCAGCCCGCGCGGAGAGATCTCCCCATCCACACTGACGGCGGAATGCATATGCAAATCAGTCTGTGCCATGGTTTTGGCCCCCTGTCTCTGCTCGGTTTAAGCGGATATGCCGCATTTGGAAGCAGCATATTCCAATTCAGGCGGCAAAACCGCATCCTCTGGAATCAGCCAGCGGCGGCTCAACCGTACCACACCGCTGATGCGGGCTTTCTCACAGCCGCTTCTCACCTGCTGCGCGCTCACCCCCCATTTCACAGCTGCTTCCGGAATGGTAATATAGCTTTTCATGTAAAACGCTCCTCTCACGCCTGTTTTACAACTGTTTTGCAGCAAGGGACGGACCTGTTGACCAAAAGAAATCTGGGCTGAAAGTTGATATTTTCAGCCCAGATTTTTAGCATATATGATGTAAAAA
>NZ_CALWJK010000043.1 GCF_944380975.1 uncultured Agathobaculum sp.
GAGATGGAAATGCTGAACAAGGCCATCCCGGAAAAGGAAACTGCCATCCAGAGGCTGCGGGAGCAGGTGTCCGGCACAGACCACTTTATCTCCCTGGCAAAGCGGTACACAGACATCCAGGAGCTGACGTCGGAGCTGCTGCGGCTGTTCATTCAAAAGATCGTGGTCCACGAAAAGGACGTGAAGTGGAGCAAGCACGCCCAGCAGACAGTGGAGATCTACTACAACGACATTGGCTGCGTGGAGCTCACCCAGCCGGAAGTTCAGCCCACGGCCAAGGGTGCGTGAGACAAAAAGAAGTCCCCGGCAGATACTGCCAAAGCAATATCTGCCGGGGATTCGGACACCTGTAAAGTTACCCTTGTCAGGGGGCACCCGAGCCTTCCGGTTTTTTGTGTTATAGTTTGGTATAGCCGCGCGGGGTAACAATGGCGTCCAGCGGTACACCGGCCGCGCAGGCGGGACAGTTTTTGCCGCGCACAAAATTGTGGTAATGCGGGAAATCCGCGCCCGAAAACAGGCTGAAAACCGGCTTTCCGTCCAGTTCGGAAATGTTGGAGAACAGCGCAGAATATCCAGCGACACGGCCGCCATAATACTCGATGCACTCGCGCGTTTGCGAAAGGGTTTGCCCGGTGGAAGCGGTATTGACCAGCACCAGCACGTTTCGGTGTTCGATCATGGGGCGGAGGTTGTCCGCAAACATAAACTGACCGTTGACATTGCTGTCCGGCTCGACTAGATAAATGGCTTTGTTGGTGTTCAGGCTGCCGATGCCGGAGTTGGCAAGCTCTTTGGCAATATACGCGCCGATGTACTCTGTGCCCTCCAGGCAGAGTAAGGTATCCACACTGATGGAGGAAAAGTGGAACGCGATGCTGCGTGCAGCTTCGAGCGCCATGGCCATATTGTGCTTGATTTCGGACATGTCGATATAATAATTGATATGGGAATGGTTGGTTGCGAAATGACCCGGAATCGCATCTGCATACAGACGCTTGTTGGAACGGGAAATGATACGGATCGGCTGCTGCATAAATAACCACCTTTCTTTGTCCGTTATAAAATTACAAGCCTATTATAGCGCAATTTTATCAGCAGGGCAAGAAAAAGCGAAGCCGGGTTTGTGGAAAATGGCAATAAAAAGACCCTGCTGCAAAATGCAGCAGGGTTAGAAATCAGAAGATTAAAGCGCAGCCTTAGCCTTCTCTGCGAGTGCTGCGAAAGCAGCCTTGTCGTTGACAGCCAGATCAGCGAGCATCTTGCGGTTGAGGTCGATGCCAGCCTTCTTCAGGCCGTTCATGAAGCGGCTGTAGTTCATGTCGCAGGACTTAGCAGCAGCCGAAATACGGGTGATCCACAGACGACGGAAGTCGCGCTTCTTGTGCTTACGGCCAATATACGCGTACTTCAGGCTCTTCATAACCGCCTGGTTGGCTACACGGTAGTGGGTAGACTTGGCACCCCAGTAGCCCTTTGCACGCTTGAGGATCTTCTTTCTTCTTTTGCGCGTCATCATTGCGCCCTTAACTCTTGCCATTGTAATTGCCTCCTATATGAAAGATGTTGTTACTTACTTATACGGCAGCAGACGCTTGAGCTGCGCTACGTTCGTGGAATCCGCGAAGCCTTCCTTGCGGAGGTGGCGCTTGAGCTTGGTCGTCTTACCATGGCCGTTGAGCAGGTGACGCTTGCCAACATGGCCGCGCTTGAACTTGCCGTTCTTGGTTACGGAGAATCTCTTCTTTGCACCGCTGTGCGTTTTGATCTTAGGCATTAGGTTTGCTCCTCTCTGAATTTGCGCGCTAGGCGCGTTTTAGTTTACTTGTCCTTAGCGGGCGCCAGAAACATCAGCATCTGACGGCCTTCGAGCTTGGGCTGCTTTTCTACCGTGCTGCATTCCGAGCACAGCTCCGCGAAGCGATGGAGCAGATCCTGACCGAGCGACGCGTGCGTGACCTCACGGCCGCGGAAACGAACCGAAACCTTGACCTTATCGCCATCCTTGAGGAAACGGCAGGCGTTTTTCACCTTGGTGTTCAGGTCGCCAACGTCAATGTTGGGGGTCAGGCGAATCTCTTTGATCTCCACGACGCGCTGGTTTTTGCGCGCTTCCTTTTCACGCTTGGCTTGTTCAAAACGGAATTTGCCGTAGTCCATGATCTTGCAGACCGGCGGCTTCGCCTGCGGGGCAATTTTCACCAGATCCATACCCTTTTCCACGGCGGCATCCTGTGCCTGTTGGATGGGAACGATGCCGAGCTGCTGACCGTCGTCGCCGATCAGACGGACTTCCTTGTCGCGGATCTCTTCATTGATTTGATGTTCCATGCTGCTGATTGGTAAGCACCTCCAAACGATAAATGGGTTAAGACAAAAAGAAAAAGGACCGATCGAAAGCGACCGTCCTCCATGCATAAAACGCAAACCCGTACCCAACGGATTTTTTGCTTTATTGACCCGTTTGCTGAAAACGCTGCGGGTGAGGACATTGCCTTCTTCCTTGTTACCTGAAATACTATATCAGAAATGAAAGACAAAGTCAAGGCTTTATTTCGGTTATTTTAACTGGTATGATATTTCGCACAGGCAGCATACTATGACAGTACGGCGCTCCAGAATGGGGCTTTACAAAAAGGACTCGATTTGTTATGCTTAAAGCAGGAGAAGGATTCTCCACACAGCCTGAATTTGAACCATAAGGAGGTGCCGGATCGTGAGCGAGGAATACGGCAACGATTTTGTTACGCTGATTGATGAGGACGGCAACGAAGTTGAGTTTGAGCACATCGACACCGTGGAATATCAGGGAACAACCTATCTGGCCTTTATCCCGGCAGAGCTTTCTGTCGAGGAAGACGCAGAGGTTGTGATCATGCAGATCGTAGAGGAAGACGGCGAGGAAATGCTGGAAGCGGTTGAGGATGACGAGATCGCAGATGCAGTGTTTAATATCGTAATGGAACGCGCCGAGGCGGAAGAGGAAGAGGAAGAGGAAGAGTAAGTTCATCACCGCAAGCGGCACGGATCAGTTAAATCCCTGCCCTGTGCGACAGCAGCCCTTTTTTAACCCACATTTTTAGTACGGGATTTCGGAAAGTTTTGGCATCGAGCAGCAGGCCTCCCGGGTATACACGGACGTTGGAAGCGCAGACATGCCAAACAGAAAACCCACCTGCATGAGTCGTGCAGGTTACTAATTGGGCTGCATCGGCAGGGCGGGGTATTATTATACCCAAAAATCGCTTACGCTGATGGCTGCCCAAAAGATAGGCAAATAATTTGTTACATTTGTGTAACTTTACAGGAATTTTATTTGCTTTTTTTGCGTAAGATGATATAATGATACAAAGAGAGTATATAAAGGAGGTGCAGAAAGCATGAGACATCTTAGAATCCCCCAGCAGCCCGACCGTCCGGATATCGATGATCTGATTTTCGGTGATGAGCATGAGACGCATAGCGATAAGTAAAACGCTTACGGATATGTCCACGCAGGGAAGCGCATGCTGGAAGGGGATGCGGCCGCGTGGTTTTTTTATATTTATTCCCCGGAAAATAAAAAAGGGAGATCCATTCTAAATATGAAAAAATGTCTCGCAGAAGGGTGATGCCCGAAACGGAAAACCGTTTCGGGCATTTTTTTATGCATTGGGAGGTAAATAGGAGCGAAGCCGGTCGAGTACGGATTGGAAGCGAGGCTCAGTGCGTAACGATTCATATTGCGCATCTTCTTCCAGAGAACGTAGGGTCAGGCGGTTTGCCTCGATCACTTCGTTTCTGGTCGGTACATGGGTCTGCACACCAGCGAAAAACGGGTTTTCTCGATAGTCCAGCGTGTAGGCCAGCCGCGCATCAATGTATTGCTCAAGCTGGTCAAGCGCAAGATTGATGTCGTCCTCATCCTGTGCCAGCATCAGACCGATCAGCAGACCGTTGGAACGGTCAAGACCGAACAGATTGTCTATGGCACGGTAGGCGTCGAGATAGCGGTGCGCGGCTGGAAAGTCTTTTTGCCGCCGCGCAACCGTGGTCAGGTTCATCAGTGCGCCCAATGCTTCATGGACATGTATCAGCAGTCGCTTGCGGGCGAGCTGTTCAGCTTCGTCCAGCTGGTTCTGCGCGAGCCGCAGATTGAGACGCAGTGTGTCCGCGTCGACCGGCTGCCGGTCTGGCAGGTTGTCGATCAGCGCTTTCGCTTCGCCGTACCGTCCAAGCATAGTCAGTGCGTTAATGCGCAGCAGTCGCGCTCCCAACTTCTCGTTTTCGGTTTCGCTTTGTGCTTCGCCTTGCTCAAACAGTGCAAGACAGCGCGCAATCAGCGTTTCGCTCTCTTGCTCGGGGTCTTCTGCGTGCGACAGCGCAGAGGACAGGAAGTGAAAATAAAATCCGCCGAGCATGACTTTGAGTTGGCCGCTGGATGGGTACTCGCGCAAGACGGACTCGGCTGCCTGCTGTCCGGCAGCAAAGCCCTGCTTATCAAATACAGTGCGCAAATGGTCGCCAATAGCGCGCAGTTCTTCGTTGGAGGGCGCGGGGTAGCGCATCGACTGTCATGCCAAGGGCACGGGCGATTGGTGGCAGTAGTGTGATATCTGGATAGCTTGCGCCGGTTTCCCATTTGCTGACCGCAGCGGCGGATACGCCCACCAGATCAGCCAGTGCCTCCTGTGTCAGACCCTTGGTGTGGCGTGCGGCAAGGATCGTGGTTCCAATACAAAGTTCCATATCGTTCATCCCTATCAAAGCAGATTCAAAAGGACCTTTTGTGATTTCATCTTATCATGCCGTTACGTGATAGACAATGGAGGCGTGGTTTAACCGACGGTTGTTTTTTTCAACCGCTGGTTGAGCAAGGCGGTGGACGGTTGACGCTTTCGTTTGATTCTGTTAGGATAGTCGAAGTGAGGAAGGGGGAATGGTGCTGTGTCGCTGGATTTGACCGAAGGAAACATCACTCGGCGGCTTTTGCTGTTTGCGCTGCCGTTAATGATCGGCAATCTGTTGCAGCAATTATATAATGTAGCGGATACGCTGATCGTGGGACGGTTTTTGGGAGCGGATGCGCTGGCGGCGGTTGGCTCTGCGTATACGCTGATGGTGTTTCTGACTTCGATCCTGCTGGGGTTGTGTATGGGCAGCAGCGCATTTTTTGCCATGCAGTTTGGGAAACGGGATATGGAGCGGCTGAAAAACAGTTTATTCCTGTCTTTTCTGCTGATTGGTGTCATTGCGCTGGTTATGAATGCGCTGGTGTTTGCCGGACTGGACTGGATCGTCAAGGTATTACAGGCGCCTGATACAGTGGCGCCGCTCATGCGGCAATACCTGTTCTATATCTTTTTTGGCATATTGGCGACGTTCCTTTATAACTTTTTTGCAAATCTGCTGCGTGCGGTAGGCAATTCGGTTGTGCCGCTGGTGTTTCTCGCAGTCTCCGCGGTGCTCAACATTGCGCTTGATCTGTTGTTTGTGCTGATATTTTGTTGGGGAGTGACGGGCGCGGCGGTTGCGACGGTGATCTCGCAGTTTGTTTCCGGCATCGGTATTACTGTGTACTGCCTGCTGCGGTTTCCGGAGCTGCGGGTGGAACGGCGGCACATGCGATGGGACCGTCAGATCATCCGCGAAATCGCCGGTTTGTCCGTTCTGACCTGCGTACAGCAGTCGGTGATGAATTTCGGCATTCTGATGGTGCAGGGGTTGGTCAACAGTTTTGGCAAAACCGTCATGGCGGCGTTTGCCGCGGCGGTCAAGATCGATTCCTTTGCCTATATGCCGGTGCAGGATTTTGGCAATGCATTTTCCACTTTTATTGCGCAGAATTACGGGGCAAGGGATGAGGAACGCATTCGTCGCGGCATCAAAAGCGCAGTGGGAACGGCGTTTGTGTTCTGCGTAGTTATCAGCGTAGTGGTGTGTATGCTGGCGCGTCCGATGATGGGGCTGTTTGTCCAGCCGGAAGAGACGGCAATCATGGCGGTTGGCGTGGGTTATCTGCGGATCGAGGCATCGTGCTATTTCGGGATCGGGCTGTTGTTCCTGCTGTATGGATTTTACCGCGCGGTCAAGCGGCCGGGCATGTCGGTGGTGCTGACGGTGATCTCACTGGGTACGCGTGTGCTGCTCGCTTATATGCTGTCTGCTGTGCCGTCGATCGGGGTGACCGGGATTTGGGTTGCCGTGCCGATCGGTTGGGCGCTGGCGGATTTGGTCGGCGCAGCGTATTATTGGAAGAACAAAAGCTGTTTGTTACATATGGAAGCATAAAAAGGTCCTGCCAAACTGGCAGGACCTTTTGGTTTTCAGGTGCCGAAATAGCTGAAATGCATATAGTCGCGCTTGCTGCGCCATGCGTTACCGCCCCACAGGAAACCGTGGTTGATGAACGCGTTGTACACATCGCCGCCCTCGGGAATGGAATAGGGATCTTCACCCGGCAGCCAGTAGGAACCAGTGGTCGGGGTCAGGGAGCCATCCTCGTTGATGGTGGCCTCCATATTCTCATTCCAGTTGATGTCCACTGCGGTGCCCTGTGAATGTTCGCCTGTGCGCCAGGAGTAGCAGCCGACATCCTTGATCGGGAATTGCTCATCCCCGTTATAAATCTCTTCAAAGACTGCTTCGTAGATAGGAGCAAGGTTGCGGTTTACCTGCAAATAAGCCGTGCCCGAGGTCTTTGTACCATCTTCCTGTAAACGCCAGACCGGAACCGAGATTTCGACCATATTGGCTTCGGCTTCCTCGGCAGTCTGGTATTTCTCGCCGCCTACGCCATAGACTAACTCCATCTTTTCTTCTTCAGTTTGCGGCAGCGTCATATCCGGATCATCCCACGGCTCTTCAGGTGTGACAGATGGTTCGGTTACGGCATCCTCGAAGGCGGAGCAGAAACGGGTTGCCATAATAAGCGCCTGCTCGCGTGTCGCGGTTCCACTGGGGGCGAGTATGGTGGTTTCCCCAGCGGCGGAAATGCCGTTGACCACGGTGTGGTCCACCATGGTAATCATGGCGTCAACAGCATAGGATTTGATTTCGGGTACGTCGGGATAATCTTCGATGCATGCGTCGCCTGCGATCACAGGAGCGTCAATGCCGGCAGCATCCAGGATGTTGTACAGCATTACGCAAAGATCTTGCCGTTCGATCTCGGCGTCCGGATCGAAGATGCCGTCGCCGCGCCCGTTGACCAGTCCAAGCTCATAAGCCGCGACTACGTTCGGATCGTCGCAATCACGGAAAGGCTTTTTGCCGGAAGCGAAAACCGCTTTGCCGCTGACGGCCTTATATGCGTTGACGGCAATGCCGCAAAATTCGGCGCGGGTGATGGCGCCGGTTGCGCTGCGTGTTTCCAGTGTGCTGGGCATCAGTCCGGCTTCCTGCGCAGCGGCAACGCCTTCCTGCGCCCAAGCGGAAACGCCGGACAAGGCACCGGCCTGTGGAGTGAGCAGCGCGGCGAGCAATGCAAGTGTGCCGGCGCGGCGAAAAAACGGGTGTGTCATAACGAAAGGGGCCTCCTTGAGGAATAAATGTAGATATAACGTATTTTAATCAGAATTGCGGGATTGCATTTTGTAAAAAATAAGTAAAAAAGAAACTTATTCACAATATCCACAATCTTATCCACAGAAACTGTGGATAATTAACCGCTGATCGCACGGTCAAGCGTGCGATATTGCAGCGCTTCGGCGAGGTGCTCCGGGTGGATGACAGCGCTGCCTGCCAGATCAGCGATGGTGCGCGCCATGCGCAGCACACGGTCGTGCGCCCGTGCGGTCAGTCCCAGACGCTCAAATGCGGCGCGAAACATGTCGGACGCTTCCTCGGTCAGCGGACAGCAGTCGGATAAGTGAGCAGGGGAGAGGCTTGCATTGCAAACATCCACGCCTTGCCGTTGATATTGTATCTCACGCGCTGCAATGACGCGGGAGCGGATCGTTTCTGAAGGTTCTTCGGCAGCTTGTCCACGGGCGGCAAGGGCTGCGTACTCGACGGGCTGAACCGCGATTTGCAGGTCGATTCGGTCCAGTAGCGGGCCGGACAGACGGCGCAGATATTGCTGCACAGACGCTTTGGAGCAGGTGCAGCGGTCTGTGCCATACCAGCCGCAGCGGCAAGGGTTCATAGCTGCGATGAGCTGAAAACGCGCGGGGTAGGTGACCTGTCCTGCAACCCGTGAGATCGTGACCGTCCCATCTTCGAGCGGCTGGCGCAGTGCTTCGAGTACGTCGCGGTGAAACTCCGGCAGTTCGTCCAAAAATAGAACGCCGCGATGCGCCAGCGAAATCTCGCCTGGTGTGGGCAGACGGTTGCTCGCGCCTGCGCCGCCCGCCAAAGCGGCGGCGGAAGTGGTATGGTGAGGCGCACGGAAAGGGCGGGCAGCACGCCCGACGGCTTCTTGTCCGCGACCGACGGCCGACCAAACGCGAATGACTTCCAGCCGTTCGTTGTCGGATAACGGCGGCAGAATGGTGGCAAAGCGCTTGGCCATCATGCTTTTGCCCGAACCAGGCGGCCCGGAAAGCAGAATATTATGTCCGCCGGCTGCAGCAATCTCCAGCGCGCGCTTGACGGCGTGCTGTCCCATCACATGGGAAAAGTCCAGCGTATCGTCCGTTGGCGGAGGTGGCTCCGGGGGTGGGCATGGTGCCAGCGGCGCGCGGCCGGACAGGTGTGCGATCAGTGCTGGCAGGCTTTCGACCGGAAGAACGGTGATGCCTGTAGCATAAGAGGCTTCCTGTGCGTTTTGCATCGGTACATAAACCGTGCGGAAACCAGCGTCCCGCGCGGCCAGCGCCATGGAAAGCGCGCCGCAGACCGGGCGCAACAGGCCGGAGAGGGACAGCTCCCCCAGAAAGATTGCATCCTGCGGCAGCGGGTCGATCTGACCGGTGGCTGCGAGAATGGATAATAATATAGGCAGGTCATAGGCTGTGCCCGCTTTGCGGGTGTCCGCTGGGGCGAGGTTGACTGTGATGCGGGAAACCGGCCAGTCAAACGAGCAGGCTTTCACAGCGGCGCGTACCCGTTCTCCGGCTTCCGCGACCGCGCCGGTCGGCAAGCCGACGACATCCAAGCGGGGCAGACCGTTCGAGGGCAGGCATTCGACGGTGACGATATAGCCGTCGATTCCGCTCAGACCGGCGGAAAAAACGCGTGCAACCATCGAACTCCCTCCTATGTTGCTGAAAGACTTACTATATTAATATACTACATTTTTGTCGATTCCGCAATGCAAAACGACAACTGCAAAGGAATTGTAACATTTTGGAACAGCATGAGATTGTTGTTTCATAATGCGAAATTATTATCAAAAATCGGGGAATTGTTACGAATTTGTCATATTAAGTGTTTACATTTTTGGTAAGGAGTGATAGAATAAAAACGGCCGGTGGAGACGGCTTTTTCCCGTGTCAAAAAAACGGGCGAAAACGCTTTTCACCCCTTCAGCATGTTATAACTGAATAGGAGGATATAAACATGGCAAGAAAGATGAAGTCCATGGACGGTAACACTGCTGCGGCACATGTGTCGTATGCGTTTACCGAGGTCGCGGGTATCTATCCGATCACCCCGTCCAGCCCCATGGCAGACAGCGTAGACCAGTGGGCAGCCGCAGGTCAGAAGAACATTTTCGGTACTACCGTTAAGGTGATCGAAATGCAGTCCGAGGCGGGCGCCGCAGGTACGGTTCACGGCTCTCTGGCAGCCGGTGCGCTGACCACGACCTACACCGCATCTCAGGGTCTGCTGCTGATGATCCCGAATATGTACAAGATCGCGGGCGAATTGCTTCCCTGCGTGTTCCATGTTTCCGCGCGTACGGTTGCATCCCATGCGCTGAACATCTTCGGTGACCACTCCGACGTCATGGCTTGCCGTCAGACCGGTTTCGCTATGCTGGCTGAGACCAACCCGCAAGAAGTAATGGATCTGGGCGCTGTTGCGCATCTGGCAACCATTAAGTCCCGCGTTCCGTTCATCAACTTCTTCGACGGCTTCCGTACCTCCCACGAGATCCAGAAGATCGAGGTTTGGGACTACGAGGACCTGAAGGAAATGTGCGATATGGACGCTGTTGAAGCGTTCCGCAAGCGCGCTCTGAATCCGGAGCATGCAATGATGCGCGGCTCGCACGAGAACGGCGACGTATTCTTCCAGCACCGCGAGGCTTGCAACAAGTTCTATGATGCGGTTCCGGAAGTGGTAGAGGAGTACATGGGCAAGGTTAACGCTAAGCTCGGCACTAACTACCAGCTGTTCAACTACTACGGCGCTGCCGACGCTGACCGCGTGATCATCGCGATGGGCTCGATCTGCGACGTAGCAGAAGAAGTTATCGATTACCTGAACGCGCACGGCGAGAAGGTCGGCCTTGTTAAGGTTCGCCTGTACCGTCCGTGGCGTGCGGACAAGCTGCTGGCTGCTATCCCGGAGACTGCCAAGAAGATTGCGGTTCTCGACCGCACCAAGGAGCCGGGCGCACAGGGCGAGCCGCTTTATCTGGACGTTGTTACCGCGCTGGCTAACGCTGGCATCACCGATAAGACTGTCATCGGCGGCCGTTACGGTCTGGGTTCCAAGGATACCCCGCCGTCTTCTGTCTTTGCGGTATACGAAGAGCTGAACCAGGCTGAGCCGAAGCGTCAGTTCACCATCGGCATCAACGACGACGTGACCTACCTGTCCCTCGAGGAGAAGCCGGCGCCGAACACTGCGGCGGAAGGCACCACCGAGTGCAAGTTCTGGGGTCTCGGCGGTGACGGTACCGTTGGCGCGAACAAGAACTCCATCAAGATCATCGGCGACCACACCGATAAGTTCGTTCAGGCGTACTTCCAGTACGACTCCAAGAAGACCGGCGGCGTTACCGTTTCGCACCTGCGTTTTGGCGACAAGCCGATCAAGAGCCCGTACTACATCAATAAGGCTGACTTCGTTGCCTGCCACAACCCGTCCTACATCACCAAGCACTTCCCGATCGTGCGTGACGTTAAGCCGGGCGGCGTGTTCCTGATCAACTGCCAGTGGACGCCTGAGGAGCTCGAGCATCATCTGGCGGCTTCCGAGAAGCGCTACATTGCTAAGAACAACATCCAGCTCTACACCATCAACGCGATCGACCTCGCGATTGAGATCGGTATGGGCAAGCGCACCAACACCATCCTCCAGTCCGCTTTCTTCACGCTGGCTAAGGTTATGCCGCAGGAAGAAGCGATCGGCTACATGAAGGATGCTGCAACCAAGTCCTACCTGAAGAAGGGCCAGGATATCGTTGATATGAACCACAAGGCGATCGACGCCGGCGCTACCGCGTTCGTCAAGATCGACGTTCCGGCTGCTTGGGCTGACGCTGTTGATCCGGAAGATACCCGCGATCTGCAGGGCCGTCCGGAAGTCGTCAAGATGGTCAAGGACGTTATGGAGCCGATCGGCCGCATGGACGGCGACTCCCTGCCGGTATCTGCTTTCGCAGGCGAGCATGTTGACGGCTCCTTCGAGCACGGCGCTGCTGCTTACGAGAAGCGCGGCGTAGCAGTTACCGTTCCGTCTTGGAATCAGGATACCTGCGTACAGTGTAACCAGTGTGCTTATGTCTGCCCGCACGCAACCATCCGTCCGTTCGCGCTGACCGAGGAAGAGGCTGCTGCTGCTCCGGCATCGACCAAGATCGTCGACATCAAGGCTGGCAAGGGCAAGGGCGTCTACAAGTACACGATGGTCGTTTCTCCGCTCGACTGCATGGGCTGCGGCGTATGCGTTGGCGTGTGCCCGACCAAGTCCCTGACCATGGTTCCGCAGGATCAGGAAGCTGCTCAGCAGGATGCATTCGATTACTGCGTAGCCAAGGTTTCCGAGAAGGCCGATATGATCTCGACTGCTTCCGTCAAGGACAGCCAGTTCAAGAAGCCGCTGCTTGAGTTCTCCGGTTCTTGCGCAGGCTGCGCTGAGACCTCTTACGCCCGCCTGATCACGCAGGTTTGCGGCGACCGTATGTATATCTCCAATGCGACCGGCTGTTCGTCCATCTGGGGCGGCCCGGCTGCTACCAGCCCGTACACCGTTGACAAGGACGGCCACGGCCCGGCTTGGGCAAATAGCCTGTTTGAGGACAACGCGGAGCACGGCCTCGGCATGTACTATGGCCAGCTGGCAATCCGTGAGCGCCTGATCTCCAAGCTCGAAGAGATGGCGGCTGAGGACGCTACCCCGGCTGAGACCAAGGATGCGATCGCGAAGTTCATGGAGACCAAGGACAACGGCGCTGCGAACGCTGAGCCGGCCAAGGCTCTGGTTGCCCAGCTCGAAAAGGGCGCGGCTGCTGGCTGCGACGCTTGCAAGGAAGTTCTTGCGCATAAGGAATACCTCGCGAAGAAGTCCGTCTGGATCTTCGGCGGCGACGGCTGGGCTTATGACATCGGCTTCGGCGGCCTGGATCACGTCCTCGCTTCCGGTCAGGATGTAAACGTTATGGTATTCGATACCGAGGTTTACTCCAACACCGGCGGTCAGGCTTCCAAGGCTACCAATATCGGTGCGGTTGCTCAGTTCGCAGCTTCTGGTAAGACCACCAAGAAGAAGAGCCTTGCTGAGATCGCAATGAGCTACGGCTACGTTTACGTTGCTCAGATCGCAATGGGCGCAAACATGAACCAGACCCTGAAGGCAATCGCGGAAGCGGAAGCTTATCCGGGCCCGTCCCTCATCATCGGCTACGCTCCGTGTGAAATGCACTCCATCAAGGGCGGCATGACCAACTGCCAGGCCGAGATGAAGAAGGCTGTCGATTGTGGTTACTGGAACCTGTTCCGCTTCAATCCGCAGCTGGCTGAGGAAGGCAAGAATCCGTTCATCCTCGAGTCCAAGGAGCCCAAGACCGAGGATTACCGCAAGTTCATGATGAACGAAGCGCGTTACTCTGCTCTGACCCGTTCCTTCCCGGATCGTGCGGAGAAGCTGTTCAGCGAATCCGAGGCAGAGTCCACCAAGCGCTATGCACATCTGCAGCGCCTGCAGGCTCTGTACGCTCCCGAAGCGTAAGATCGGCTGATCGCGTACAAAGCGATTTACTGAAAAAGAAAGAACCGCCCGCGGAATGTTCCGCGGGCGGTTTTTTTATGTGCTGATGGTTGATGTCACAAAACAAGGTAGGGCAAACGCCACAACATTTTGCGTTTTTGCGGCGTGAAACAGCAAAATCCTGTTGCGCAAACAGGGAAAACGCGGTACAATGATAAACAGAAAGGTGGTGCCCGTTTTCATGGCATTCACAGGCTTTAATGCTGCGGGGATTGATCTGCTGCAGCTGAACCGCCTGCAAAACAGCAAGGAATTTTACGAAGAACATAAAGAAGAAATCAAGCGGCAGGTCATCCAGCCGTTTCATGCATTGATCGAGCAAATGACGCCCGCAATGCTGGAGATCGACGCACAGTTTGTTGTCACACCGTCCCGTATGGTGTCGCGCGTGCGCCGGGACACTCGCTATACCAAGGATAAAACGCTGTACCGCTCTAATATGTGGATGTTTTTCCGCCGCAAGCGGCAGGAGCATGAGTCGGTGCCGTGTTATTATTTTGAGATCCATCCCGAGTTCTGGGGCTTTGGCTGCTGGGGCGCGTGGGGCAGGGGCGAGATGGAGTCCCTGCGTGAGATGATTCTGCATGAGGATAAGCTGTTTCTCGAAGCCTATGATGCCGTGCAGGCTTGCTCGCAGATGCATTTGGCTGGAGAAATGTACAAACGGCCGAAGTTCCCGGATGCAAAGCCTGTATATCAGGATTGGCTGAACCGCAAGGAAATCGGTGTGGATTTCCGTGAAACAGCAGATTTTGCACCTTTGCTGGACGGCTCGTTTGTTCAGCCGATGGTGAAAACCATGCAGCGCTTGGCACCGTTTTACCGTTTTCTTTTGGCAGCAAAAGAACGTGCAGAGGCAGCACGGCGGGAGGCAGTCCAATGAGGTATTTGGCGCTGGATTTTGAAACCGGCAATGCATCACGGCTGAGTGCTTGTGCGCTGGGCGTGAGCATTTTTGAGGATAATACATTGGTTGCCGAACAAACGACCTTGATTAAACCGCCTGCGCAGGTGGGAAAGTTCCATTGGGGCAATGTTCGCGTCAATCATATCAAAGAATCTATGGTGGCCGATGCTCCGGCATTTGACGAAGTCTGGCAGGGCGCGATAGCGGAATTAGCAGAGGGCAGTGTGCTGGTTTGCCATAACGCCATGTTTGATACGGCGGTGCTGTGTGCATGCCTCGCGTATTACCATCTGCCTGTACCGGAATGCCGGTATGTATGTACGGTGAAAGTGGCGCAGCGGGTATGGCCGCAGCTGCAAAATCATAAGCTGGATACAGTTTCGCAGGCGTTGGGCATCGAGCTGAACCACCATGAGGCGGGTTCGGATGCCCGTGCCGCTGGTTTGATTTTGCAGGCTGCCTTGCGCGAGACCGCAAGCGCAGATGCAGACGAGCTGGCTGAAAAAATTGGAATGCGTCTGGGACGGATATCCTGTATGGGAACCGTGCCTTGCAGCATAGCGAAAGAATTTCAGGGCGGGAAAGCCGTCCGTTCCACTCAAAGCCATGTATAAAGGAGAGAGAAGCTATGAAAAACTATCTGGAAAACATTGATCGGGAAGCCCTCCGCGCACGCGCCGAGCAGATGCTGCGTTATGCAGATGATGCGCGCAATCAGGCAGGCCGCTGGACGGATTATGCCGTATCCAAGGCACAGGGCTTTTCTGTTTTCGATTTTGCGATTTTCAAGGTATGCCTGCTGTCTCTGGGACTCTGGCTGGGCACCTGCTTTTCGCGCTTTTTCAAGAAATTCCGTGGTGTTCTGTTCATTGCGTTTACGGCAAGCTGGCTGTATCTGTTCTGGCGCATTTTCTTCAACTGCGACGACGAATAAAGTGGCTGCTTGATGGCATAGAGCGAAAACCCGGTAGGAGAGGAGTATGTCTGTGGAGGAGCCGACACAGGAAAATAAATCAAAGTTTTCTGCGCATCCACACTATTTTCAGTGGGGCTTAACCGCCTTTTGCGTTATTGTTTCCAGTTCGGTCGTTGTGTTTTTACTACAATGGCTGCCGGGCATCTGGACAATGTTCCAAAAGCTGCTTGGCATTCTTAGTCCGTTTATTTATGGCTTTGTCATGGCATATTTGCTGATGCCTATTTTCAATGCATTATATAAGCGGATTCAGCCGCCGTTATCTCGAAGATTGAAAAACGGTACCCGGATTGCCAAGGGGTTATGCAGCATTCTGGCACTGCTTATCGGTATTGCCGTGGTGGGCATTCTGCTATGGATGGTGCTTCCGCAGCTGGTGGTGAGTGTGTTCTCGCTGCTGGAATCCATTGATACCTACCTCAATGAGATATCCGGTTGGGTGGCGGCGCTGCTCAAGGATAACCCGGTGATCGAGCGCAATTTCCTCCAGCTTTACGAGGAATTTTCGCAGCAGATCGTCAACTGGGTGCAGAATATTGCGTTGCCGCAGTTGGTTGAACTCATGACCGGCGTGGTAACGACGGTTTCGGTCTTGTTCGATATTTTTATCGGCATCATCATTGCCCTCTATATTCTCAATAGCAAGGACACATTCTGCGCGCAGGCCAAAAAGATGACATACAGCATGTTTTCCATTGACCGGGCAAACCGTATTATGGGACGTGTAGCTTATGTGCATCGTGTCTTTGGCGGTTTCATCACGGGTAAGCTGATTGACTCGCTGATTATCGGTGTGCTGTGCTTCATCGGCTTGCGGATGCTGATTGGTTTCGGACTCATGACGATGGATCAGTCGTTTGCACTGCTGATTTCGGTTATCATTGGCGTGACTAATATCATCCCGTTTTTTGGGCCGTTTATTGGTGCTATCCCTAGCACGATTTTGATTATGGTTATCAGCCCGATACAGGCAGTGTATTTTGTGCTGTTTGTTCTCGCGTTGCAGCAGTTTGACGGCAACATCCTCGGTCCGAAGATTCTGGGCAATTCGACTGGACTATCGAGCTTCTGGGTCATGTTTGCCATTTTGCTGTTTGGCGGTGTGTTTGGGTTTGTTGGCATGGCAGTTGGTGTGCCACTGTTCGCGGTGCTGTACAGTGCGGTGACCGAGGTGATTTGCAGCCTGCTGAAAAAACGCGGCTTGTCTGTAGACACCAATGACTATCGCGGCCCGCGTCGCTTAGATCCGGTAAGTGGAGAGTTTGTCGTGGTGCAGGACGAACGCCCGCCGGTTTCGGCAAAGGAGCGCCGACGCGCAGCGGAGAAAGCGCGCGCGCAGAAACAACAGGAAGGACAAAAAAAGGACTGACAGAAGTCAGTCCTTTTTCTTATGTTGGCAGCATAATGTCCAGCGCGTCCATCAGTGCCTGCGCATCGTGCAGACGGTGAACCCATGGCGTGCTTTCGTAGACGAAGCTGTTCTCGCCTAGCACGAAATGCAGCGGTTCTCCCTTGTAATATGCGTCGATTTCGTATTGCACGGTATCGAGTGAATAACTTTGCTGATAAAACGGCATACGGGATGCTTCACAGTCTGCAAGCAATTCGGTTAGCTGATGCAAGTCGATCTGATCGGTGATATCTTCAAATTCTGCATTGCCAATCATGCGCTGCACATGCCAAACCTCCAGCTGTTCAGCTTGCGGTGCGACGGAATAGGGCATTATCACAAAAGCCAGTGCGCCGCACAACGCAATAATGCATAATAAAGCGATCATCGGTTTCCGCTTCATGACAGGCACACTCCTTTGTCGATTTATGCATCTCCAAAGAGCATACAAGGGCCGAAACGATGGTTTCGGCCCTTGTAAATTCTGTGTTTGGGAATACGACGGGGAGAAATTACTTCAGGCCCGCAGTGATGATTGCCATCTGGTAAACCTCGTCCGCGTTGCAGCCGCGGGACAGGTCGTTGATCGGTGCGTTCAGACCCTGCAGGATCGGGCCATAAGCTTCGAAGCCACCCAGACGCTGTGCGATCTTATAGCCAATGTTGCCAGCGTTGATGTCCGGGAAGATGAAGGTGTTGGCCTGGCCAGCAACCGGGGAGCCCTTGCACTTGGTAGCTGCAA
The DNA here is from genome assembly GCF_944380975.1 of uncultured Agathobaculum sp. Lineage (GTDB taxonomy): Bacteria > Bacillota > Clostridia > Oscillospirales > Butyricicoccaceae > Agathobaculum. The sequence continues at coordinate 17,096 of NZ_CALWJK010000043.1, forward strand.
CAACCGGAGAGAACGCAGCATCAAACTGCAGTTCACCGTCGACAGCAAGTTCCGGTGCAGCAGCCTTGGTCTTTTCGGTTGCATTGCGCATCATATCAACCGTGTCGCCCTTGCCGGAGCCCTTAGTCGAGTAGGACAGCATGGCAACCTTGGGGTCGATGCCGAAAGCCTTGGCGGTCTTTGCGGTTTCGATGGCGATTTCAACCAGATCATCCTCACCCGGATTGATGTTGATGGCGCAGTCGCCCATTGCGTACATCTCGTCGCCGCCATCCTTGGCGTCGCGGCGCAGAATGAAGCAGGAGCTTACGATCTTGTTGCCCGGCTTGGTCTTGATGATCTGGAGCGCAGGACGAACGGTGTCGGCAGTGGAGTAAGTAGCGCCGCCGAGTAGAGCGTCCGCTTTGCCCATCTTGACCAGCATCGTTCCGAAATAGTTGCCCTTTGCCAGCGCAGCGCGGCACTGCTCCTCGGTCATTTTGCCCTTGCGCAGTTCAACCATCTTGGCAACCATTGCGTCCATTTCCGGATAGGTTGCGGGATCGATAATTTCCATTCCCTCGATGTCAAAGCCGCCGGCCTGCGCCGCCGCCTTCACTTCGTCCACATTGCCGACCAGAATGGAATCCAGCAGGCCGTCCTTCTTCAGACGGGAAGCAGCCTCCAGGATACGGGGATCGGGGCCTTCCGTAAATACGATCTTGCGCTTGTCAGCTTTCAGCGTGGCAATCAGATTTTCAAACATGGTGCACTCTCCTCCATTTTTATGGGTTTGTCCGGTGCAGAAGGTGACCGCAGACAAACTATTGTACCCACATTATACACCCTGTAGCTATCACTTCACAAGTATTATTTTGAGTAGATTTTGAGTAATTCCTGTATCATTCTTTGGAGGGGTTGCTTTGCGAAAAATCTGGGCAAAATAGGAGCAGAAAGACCTGCTAATAAAAGTCAAGTAGAAATTTCAGATTTTTAGGGAGGCGAAAAAATGCAATACAAAATCAAGC
>NZ_CALWJK010000044.1 GCF_944380975.1 uncultured Agathobaculum sp.
AGTGCGGTCTGCGGCGACCCGGAAAGCCGTCACGGCATCATCCTTGCCAAAAACGAAAAAGCCAAGGCGTTCGGCGTGCAGACGGCGGAAACCATCTGGCAGGCAAAGCGCAAATGCCCGGATCTGCGGCTGGTCGCGCCGCACCGCGAGGAATACGTCAAATATTCGCGCCGCTGCAACGAGCTGTACCTGCAATATACCGATCTGGTCGATCCATTTGGCATTGATGAATCTTTTCTCGACGTGACCGGCTCGATGCACTTGTTCGGCACGGGGGAGCAGATCGCGGACGAGCTGCGCCGCCGCATGCGGGAGGAGGTCGGGCTGACGATCTCGGTCGGCGTGTCGTTCAACCGCGCGTTCGCCAAGCTGGGCAGCGACTACAAGAAACCGGATGCCACCACCGTCTTTTCGCGCGAAAACTTCCATGAGCGGGTCTGGCCGCTGCCGGTCAATACGCTGCTGTATGTGGGCAGGCGTGCCGCCGCGCGGCTTGACGGGTTGGGCGTGCACACGATCGGCGACTTAGCCGCATGCGAGCCGGTGTTCCTGCACAGTATTTTCGGCAAGCAGGGGGATATGCTGCTGCGCTATGCCCGCGGCGAGGACGACGAGCCGGTGCGCTCGTTTTATGCCGAGCGCGAGGTCAAAAGCGTGGGCAACGGCATGACGTTTGCACACAATCTACTGGGGGAGGAAGAGTGCCGCATGGGGCTGACCGCACTGTGTGACAGCGTTGGCCGCCGCCTGCGGGCGCGCGGGATGGTGTGCCAGACCGTGCAGATCGGCATCCGTGACCCGGAGTTTCACAACCGTTCGCGGCAGATGACGCTTGAGCAGCCGACCAATTCCACCCGTGTCCTGTTTGAAACCGCGCTGGCTTTGCTGCGCGCGCATTGGTCGATGGACAAGCCGGTGCGTCTGCTTTCGGTTACAGCGGCGAACCTGCTGCCGGAAAACCAGTCCTGCGAGCAGCTTTCCCTGTTTGACAGCGCGCAGACGGTGCAGTCCCGCCAAAAGCAGCGCGAGCTGGACCGCACGGTGGACGCGCTGCGGCAGCGCTTCGGCAAGCAGTCGGTGATGTTTGCCAATACGGTGCGCAAAAATGAAAAACCGAAAGAAGAAAAGAAGTCCTGAACCGTTCAGGACTTCTTTTTGTTCCACGCCTGCCGCAGCAGGGCAGCGGCTGCATCAATTTGCGCTTCGGTCAAGCCTGCATAGCCCAAAACCAGTGTTGCCTTGGGCGGTTTGACGGGTGGGGTGTAGTACGCCGAAAGGCCGTACACCCGCACACCGGCGGCGGCGGCCCGTTCAATCAGTTCGCGCTCGAGCATGCCGTTGCGCATGTGCAGCAGCAGGTGCAGCCCGGCTTCCGAGCGGGATACCTCATGCGGCAGATCGGCCAGTTCACGCGCCAGCGCCGCCAGCAGCGCGTCGCGCCGCGCCTGATATACCTTGCGGCTGCGGCTGATGTGCCGCTCGAATGCGCCCGTGCGCAGGAAAGCGGCGAGTGTGTGCTGCTCGAAGCTGGGCACGGTGGAGGAGTAGAGTGAGAACCGCTCGCGGTAGCGCGCCATCAGCGCATCCGGCAGCACCAGATAGCCGATGCGCAGGCCGGGCGCAAGGCTTTTGGCAAAGGTGTTGACGTACACGACCCGCCCCGCGCGGTCAAGCTCGCCCAGCGCGGGAATAGGGCGCGAGGCATAGCGGAATTCGCTGTCGTAGTCGTCCTCAATGATATAGCGGTCGGGCGCATCGGACGCCCAGCGCAAAATCTCCAGCCGCCGTGCGGCGGGCATGACCGTGCCGAGCGGGAAGTGGTGCGAGGGGGTCAGGTAAACGACCGACGCATCGCTTGCCGCCAGCGCATCCGCCCGCAGGCCGCTTTTGTCCAGCGGCAGCGGACGCACCGTCGCGCCGCCCGCAGCGAAAATCTGATATAGCTTGCGGTAGCCCGGATTCTCCAGTCCATACACCCGGTCACGCCCCAAAAGCTGAATGACCAGCTGCATCAGGTATTCCGAGCCTGCGCCGACCAGAATGTTGTCCGGTGAAATGCTGATGCCGCGAAAGTCGTATAGATACCGCGCGATCTGTTTCCGCAGCTCGAGCGCACCGCAAGGGTCGGTCGCGCGCAGCAGACGGTCGGAATATTCGCTGAGTATGCTGCGGCTGAGCCGCGCCCAAGTGGAGAACGGAAAGCAGCCGTTGTCCACAATATTGGTGCGGAAATCATAGAGAAGGTGTGTTTCTTCGGTGGGGGGAGCTGGTGCAGCGGCGCGCGACGTCTGCATCGGTGCGGGCAGAGACAACTGCGGCTGCACGAAGTAGCCGCGGCGCGGCGCGGAGGCGATATAGCCCTCGGCCAGCAGCTGTCCATAAGCGGTTTCGACCGTGATTTGGCTGACATGCAGGTTGGCAGCAAGCTGGCGCTTGCTGGGCAGGCGGTCGCCGCCGGCCAGCGCGCCCGACATGATATCCGCACGCACCGCACGGTATAGCTGTTCGTACAGCGGGGTCTTGCTGTGCGGGTCAAGATGATAGGTGAGCATGGTGTGTTCCTCCGTGGTGGGGCAAGAGAGAAAAAAACCTCCAAACTGGCATTGCTGTTTTTACAATACCAGTATGGAGGGATCATGTCAAATCAAACCCGCCGTGCGCAGGATAAAAAGTGTTGCCGTCAGCGTGACCGCGCTGAGCGCCGTACTGAGTACGACAATGGACGCCGCCAGCACATGGTCGCCGCCCATGTTTTTTGCCATTACATAGCCGGAAACCGTGCTCGGCGCACCGCACAGGATGACCAGCGCGACCATCGCCTGATCGCGGAAGCCCATCCACGCGGCGATCGGCAGGAAGATGATCGGCAGCAGGATCAGCTTGATAAAGGTCGCAGCGCAGGTTGGGGCGAGCTTTTTGATCGCCTTTGCGCCTTCGAAGCCCGCGCCGATGCTAATGAGTGCGACGGGTGTCGCACAGGAGGCCAGCATGTCCAGCCCCTTGGACAGCATGGGCGGAAAATCGACCTGCAAGAGTGAAAACGGCAGACCCGCCAGAATGCCGAGGATGATCGGATTGGTGAGGATACCGCCCAGCGTGCGCGACACAACGCCCTTATGCTGGGCGTTTTTTGCGTCCGGTGCGGTGACGGTCAGCACCAGCACCGAAAAGATGTTGTAGAGCGGCACGCTCGCGACAATCATCAGCGGCACCAGTCCCGCGTCCCCATACAGGTTTTGCACGAACGCCACGCCCAAAATCGCCTGTGAGCCGCGAAACGCACCTTGCGTGAACGCACCAACCATGCTTTTATCCGGCAGCAGCTTTGCCGCGCCCATCCAGATGGCAAAAAAGTAAACCACCGTCACGCCTGCGCAGAACAGGAAGAATTTCAGGTCAAACTGCTCAGTGATGCGTCCCGCCGCGATGTCGCGAAACAGCAAAACGGGCAGCAATACCTTGAACGACAGTCGGTCGAGGTCGGAGAGCGTCTGCGGCGAAAAAAAGTGCCGGGCACGCAGCACGCGGCCCAGCAAAATGATTGCAAAAATCGGGACGGTTGTGTTGAGACAGAAAATCAGATTATCCGTTGCATACCCCTCCCACTGTGGATTCTTCCTGTCGGAAGAAATCCTGTAATTTTTCCAGACTTTGTGCGAGCACGGCCGCCTGTTCCGGCGACAATGTCTCCATCACGGACGCGATCATGCGCTCGTGGAACGCCTTGTGATATTCATAGGCCGCGCGGCCTTTGGGCGTGAGCGTAATATTGACTACGCGCCGGTCGGTGCTGCTGCGCGCGCGGCTGACCAACTCTTTGGCCTCCAGCTTGTCGCAGGCAACGGTCAGCGTGGCAAGCGTCACGCCGATGGAGCGGGCAACCTCGCTCATGCGCACCGGCTCCTTCGCGCCGATTTTTTCGATGATGTGGATTTCCGTGATCGAGATAGCGCTGCCCAGACCGTCCGCCATGGCGCGCTCCTCGATCTTGTTGACGCGGCCGAATAAATCGACCAGAAAAGTGTTCAGTTGTTCCGCACTGGCCATATTCGCACCGCCTTCCTGATAATTCGCTAACCTAAATATTAGCATAACTAAGTGAAAAAAGCAACCGTCTCCGACGGCGCTGCGGTGCCATCGCACGGCTGGACGTTGCTTTTTCTGTTGAGTATCGCGTTCATTCATTGTATAATGAAGAAAACAAATGTTCTATCAAGGGGGCGGAAACAGGATGGATTTGCTGCAAGGACTCAATCAGGCCCAGCGGGAAGCCGTCACCGCGACGGAGGGCTTTGTGCGCGTGATTGCAGGGGCGGGCTCGGGCAAGACCCGCGCGCTGACCCATCGGTTTGCCTTTCTGGTGAATGAATTGGGCATCCTGCCGGGGAATATCCTGTGCGTCACGTTTACCAATAAGGCGGCGGCTGAGATGCGGCAGCGCATCCATCTGCTGACGGGCGATAACGATACCGGTCGGATCAACACCTTTCACGGCTTTTGCGTTTCGGTGCTGCAGGAGGATAGCCATGCGGTGCAGTATCCCAAGAGCTTTCTGGTGCTGGATAATGCGGATATCGATGCGATGCTGCAAATCATCTATGAGGAACGCGGATTGACGCTGCGCGATATGACCTTTTCCGCTGCGCGGGACATGATCGAGATCCGCAAGCTGTTCAAAGACCCGGACTACTACGAGGACATGATCACGCTGCCGCTGGATACCCTGCGGGAGAAATACGAGCGGGCGGTCTCCACCTCGGATATCATTTTCTACGGCTATCTGTATCAGGAGAAAAAGTGTTTCGGGTTGGATTACAATGATTTGATTAAGTTTTCGCTGTATATCTTCCGTGAACACGCGGATATCCGGCTCAAGTGGCAGCAGCGGCTGGAATATATCATGATCGACGAGTTTCAGGACATTGACCAGCTGTTTGGCGAGGGGACGGTGCTGGAAGTCGATATGGAAAACGGGGCACATCTGGTGCAGTTCGATGATATGCCGACCCCGCGCAAAATCTCCTTCCGCGCCAAACTGGAACGGTGCTGACGGATTTCGTGCGGCATAAACCAAAAGGCTTGTTTTCTAAGGAAAACAAGCCTTTTATTAATGCGATCCCTTTCTTCTCGGCTGAAAATCGGAAAGAGGAAATATGTGCAGATCGGATCGGGCAGCGTGCGGGAAGAAGGCGGGTTTCGCAGTTTGAAATACCACTTTCGCTGCTGGATGGGAATGGCAGGGTGACTAGTTAAAGGTATGTGAATGGTGGTTGCCTTATCAAATCTTTTTTGATAAACTAAAGTATCATTAACACCGGAAAGGAAAGACAAATGATGTGGAAAGCTTTATTGATCGACGCAGACTATACCCATGCCATACGTCTCAAAAAAGTGTTGATTGGTCAAGCTTGGGAATTTCCTTTTTTGTGGAATATAATGATGTGTGTGGTTTGGAAAAGGTATGTTCTATCAAACCTCACATTTTAATTTTGGGCAAATTAATGTTCAGCAATGTTGATGAGCTGGCAAAAAATCTATATCAACAGAACGCACAGGCCAAGTTGATTTTTGTAGGCAGCAATCGCAAGTGGAAGGAAACGGAATATAACAATTTGGGTGCACAGCTGTTGTCAGAAGCGGAACTCAATACGCAATATATCAAATGTCTGTGTGAGCAGTTTTCAGATATGGAAGAAAATAGAGTTGAACTAAGCTCGCAAATGGGCGGTCGGATAGACTGCAAGGAAAAATTAACAGAAATTCTTTCTGATGTGCGGGGAAAGCAGTGGATTTTATTAGTGCGCATTATTGGTCATAAAGGATGCGTTTGGCCGCCAAAATGTCAGCTGACAGAACAACTGATTACGATCTTTGACGATTTTTTCCTGGATTGTTTTTGGGAGACAACAGAGAGCTTGTGCTTGGTTTTGAAAGAACCGGAAAAAATAAGTATTTTATATTCTATTCAAGCTATGGGAGAAATGATAGAATCGCTTGTCCGATATTTGCAATCTGCCGGTACAATGATCTATCCCGTTCTGGTCAGTGAAAAAACAAATCGCATAGGGGCATGCAGTGCATACGAGCAAGTAAAAGAGATGGAACGCTTTTTGTTTTTTTGCCCCAATCATATTGTATTTACAGCAGCACAATTTCAACAAAGGCGATCTTTGGATTATTCTGAGATCAATAAGCTCATAGATGAGGTTGCACTGGGAATGTTAGACGGAAACCCAACAAATGCCCTGACTGCGGTGGATACGATTTATGATATATGGCTGAAGCCCAGCATGGATTTTTCAGCGTTACGATATGTGCATGAGCGTATGCGGGATTCTATTGAGTTGGTTTCAACAATTTGGGATAAGGAGATCCCGGATGTGATGCAAGAGCCAAGATGTGATTCAATAGAAGAAGAACGGCAGATGATACATACAGCAATTATGCAAAGCTGCCGCGAGGTGGAGCAGGTGCAAGGAGAATATCAGAAAATACTGGAAACCCTTCACTATGTATTAAAGCATTATGGAGAACCGCTGTCTATGGAAAGTGTGGCACAACATTTTCGTATGTCATCTGCTTATTTCAGCAGACAATTCAAAAAGGTCATAGGGATTGGTTTCACTGATTATTTGAACCGTGTTCGTATATTGGAAGCGAAAGCGTTGTTTCGTGCAGGAGAGAATAATATTGAAAAGGTGGCAAATCGTGTCGGTTATGCCGATCCTAAGTATTTCAGTCGGGTTTTTAAGCGGAAGATGAATATTAGTCCTTCTTCTTATATTGTTCAATTACAGGATAAAGAACGATAGGAGGATGCAAGATGAAAGCGGTTGCTTTTAATGGTCCAAAAGCAGCGAAAATTATTGATATGCCTGAACCGAGAATCGTCAATAGCTTCGATGTCAAGATTCGAGTGCGATATGTTTCTATTTGTGCCGATGATTTGGAAAGCTTTGTAAAAGGAGTGGAAACAAAGGCGGTTGGACATGAGTTTTCTGGTGTGATCACAGAGCTTGGCCATGGTGCGGCAGAGGTCGGTTATGAAATAGGAGATCGTGTTACAGGGTATGTATGGCGCTTTTGCGGTCGATGTCCGTATTGCCGCCGTGGGCAGGAAAACCTTTGCTTGAATATGCATCCACAGAGAGCGATGCAGGAGTATATTGTGTTGGATAGCAATCAGATTTGTAAAATTCCGGATAAAATACCATTGAAGCTTGCCTCGGTATCGGAGGTTGTAGCGTCTTGCATTCATGCTGTGGAGCGTGCGCAAATTCATATTGGAGATTCCGTGCTGCTGTTGGGAGGCGGAGGAGCTGGTATGATTATGCTGCAATTGGTGCGGATGTGTGGTGCAGCAAGCGTCACGGTCAGCGAGCCGATTGCTTCTAAACGTCAACTGTGCAAAACGTTGGGAGCCGATGAAACGATTGACCCATATTCAGAAAATCTGGTGGCACGAGGAATGGAAATCACAGATGGATTGGGGTATCAGTGCGTTTTTGATGTTTCCAAAAATGAAGCGGCATTGCCGGAAGGGATCAGCTTGTTAGCAAGAGGCGGGACGTTTTTGCTTTTTTCATGGCATGAGAGGAAAAGCAACATTACGATTGATTTGCCAACACTTTATTCGAAGGAGATTACTTTGCTGACCTCTTTCATGGCGCCATATCTTTTGGATCGGGCGATGGAAATATTGCCAAAGCTGAATTTAGAAGTTTTGGACAGCGACCCATTTCCTTTGGAGCACGCACAAGAGGCTTATGAAGCTGCATACGGCGGAAAAGTTCCACGTGTTTTTGTAGAAGTAACCAAATAAAAAAGAGTAATAAAACAACGGGGTGGACAAATTTGTCCACCCCGTTGTTTTTGTTTTTTTTGAAGTACAAAAAATCCATCTGTTTGTCTATCAAAGGAGAAAATGTCCCGTTGTTGTCAAATCCAGACCTGACTTAGAATATAAGTACAAAGGAAAGCGAATGATGAATGCTTAAATTGGTTGATTTGCCGATGATGTTGTGAGCGTGTCAAAGAGATTTGCAGTATGAAATGGAGGATGCCTTTAGAAAATATCATATTTAGCAGAACAAAATTAAGGAGGGACATGCATGCAGGAAACAGAATATCAATGCACAAAAGTGAAATTAGACTTTCGTGAACGTATTAACTTTGCCATTTCTGAATTTGGATATAATTCCATTTATATCTGAATCACTGCTTTTATGGCGATCTTTTTTACAGATTATATAGGCGTAGCGGCGACATCTGTTTCTTTGCTGATGCTGGTGGTTCGAATTTTTGATGCCATCAACGATCCCATTATCGGGTCGCTTGCTGATCGAACGCGTTCAAAGTGGGGGCGGTATCGGCCCTGGGTTGCGATCGGCGGAATGGTGATGTCCTTGTTCATTATTCTGTTGTTTGCAGCACAGCCCACCTGGCCAATGTCAGTCAAGGTAGGGTGGATGTGGGTGATCTACATATTGATTACGGTCGCCTCCACTGCTTGCAATATGCCATATGGTGCGTTAAATGGCGTCATCACTTCTGATACAGAAGAGAGAACCAAACTGTCGGCTATCCGTATGGTTTTTGCAACCATTGGTTCTAATTTTACAAACTTGATTGCAGCAACGCTGATACTGCTTCTTTCCGACACCAACCAAACCGCAAATAGTGCTCGCGGATATTCCTTGGCAGTTATTGTGAGCGTCATTATTGGTCTTCCGACCATTATCTGGTCTGCGGTGAAAAGTAAGGAGCGTGTTCAGCCGCCTCCGGAACAAATGAAAAAAGGTGCAAAGATTCCGCTGGGCAAACAAATGAAATGTCTCTTTGGAAATAAATACGCACTCATTTGTTTGTTCGGACAGTTCATGGTGGGCTTTCTGGCCTATGGTCGAATGACAATCATGGCATATTACTTTACGTATTATGCTGGCAATTTTGAACTGTACTCTGTCACAGGCATTGTGGGAATTGCCACGGGCATTATTGGCTCCGGATTGGTATGTCCCTGGCTGTATAGACGTTTTCGGCATAAAGGATATGCGCTAACGATTGGGTTCGGATTATCGGGTCTTTTCTACCTTCCGATTTTCTGGTTTGTTCCACAGCAGATAATGTTTTGGATTTTCTATGCACTGTCCAACCTTTTTCAGACAGCTGCAAGCGCGTTGCGCTATAGCTGTGATGGAGATAATGCCGATTTTGCAGAATACAAATACGGTATTCGTGTCGATGGTTTCCTTTCGGCTTTTATCTCTCTGATGCTCAAGGCTGGCGGCGCAGTAGGTCCTGCTATTCTGATTGCATGGCTGGATGCGCTTGGGTATGTGCCGAATATGGTACAGAATGCATCGGTATTGAATGCGTTGAATTTGAGTATGTCGATCATACCGGCGGTATTATGTGTCATTTGCGCGATTGGCTATCTGCTCGTTTATGACATGGACAGCCAAAAGCACAGTGAAATCGTTAATGAGTTGGAAAAACGCCGGGGTATCACCTGAAAATGCCATTGGTTAAAAATGATCGTAAAAATGATCAGCGATAGAAAGGAGATAACAAAATGAAAGCATTGTTTATCACTTCGATTGGAGATCCGGAAAAGAAAACACTGGGAACGATTGAGATGAAAGAGGTTCCGATTCCAGAGCCTGGCCCGGAAGAAGTGCGGATTAAAATTGCGTATGCTTCGATTTGCGGTTCAGATCCGCATACATTGCGCGGCGAGTTAGGGCCGATGCGTCCACGCATTTTGAGCAGGCTTCCGATTCGAACCGGCCATGAAATTTCCGGCGTTATTGATGCCGTAGGTGAAGTAGCAGCGGCGAATGGGTTTAAGGTCGGCGATCGAGTGACAGCAAATTATTCTAAGCCGTGTGGAACCTGCTATTGGTGTCATACAGGTCGAGAAGGATTGTGCAAGCAGGCGAAGGCTTCTGCAGACGGGATGGCGGAATATGTATCTTGGCACATGTCTCAAGTGTATAAAATTCCGGAAAATGTTACGCTGCGACAGGCTTGTATGACGGAACCTATGACAATCGCGCTGAATGCGGTGCAGACGGCTCAAGTATCGTTTGGAAAGAAAGTTGCAATTTTTGGCGGTGGCGGCATTGGACTTATGGCACTGCAGCTGGCTCGTCATGCAGGGGCTTCCAAGATTGTGGTATTTGAGCTGGCAGAAAGTCGTCAGAAAATGGCGTTGGAACTGGGCGCGGATGCAGTGCTGAATCCGAACGATCCCGACGTTTCTGAGACCATTCGTCAACTGACAAACGGTCTTGGCTTTGACTGCATTATTGATTCTTCTGGTGCATCCTCGGCAGCACAGTCAACATTGGATATGTTGGCTCCGGATGGTAATGTTGTATTTTTTGCCATGTATAAGCCGGAGTTTGACTTAAAGGTCAATTTGTTCAGCCAGATGTATCTGCAGCAGAAGCATATTCATGGCATGTACACTTCGTCGGATTGTTTCCCCAAGACGATCGAGATGCTTCCGCTGGTGAATCTGGATGCAATTGCAGAAAAAGAGTATCCGCTGGATGAATATAAAGCGGCTTTCGATGATGCGGTGTCCGGCAAATATGCCAAGGTTATTTTCCGTGTGGCAGGTGAATAAAAGAGCTGCAAGATAGTGTCGAAGAAAGGAGCTTACATAATGGATCTGAATTCTCCTAATATCCTGTGCAAAGATCACCCGGATTTTAAGTGCAGGGAAATTGGTTCTCTCAAAGCGTTATTTACGCTGGAAGGGAAAAAATGCTTGGTAACCGGTGCGGCAGGCGGTATTGGCCGTTCGACAGCAAAAGGCTTTGCGGAACTGGGCGGCGACGTGTGCCTGGTGGATATTCCCTCCAAGAAGGATGCCTTGGAACGCATTTGCGCAGAAATTGAACAGGCCTATGGTGTGAAAGCAATTTATGCGCTGGGAGATGTATCTGACGAAAATAGCATGATGGAGTGCATCCAGACAGCAGATCGGGAATTGGGGACGATTGATGTCTGCCACAGCAATGCCGGTATTATTTTACCTGGGGATAACCCGGACATTGGCGTGGCGGAATTCAAAAGGGTTTTGGACATTAATTTGATTGGTATGATGATGGTAAGCCGGGCCTGTGCAAACATTATGAAGCGTGATGGCCATGGCGGTTCGATTGTACATACCGTATCACAAAGCGGACACATCGTGAACACCAATTGGAAAGATGATTTTGGCTATGCGTATCATGTGTCCAAGGGCGGGGCACTTCATCTGACCCACGCAATGGCGCTGCAATACATCAAATATGGAATCCGCATTAATAGCGTCAGTCCGGGCGTTGTGCTCTCCGGTATCCACGATCCGATCCCGGTATGCATGATGCGTAATGCAGTCGAGAAGATCCCGATTGGCCGGTTTGGTTATTTGCAGGATGTTGCGGCAACAGTCGCGTTTTTAGCGACCGACCTAGCTGCTTTCTGTGTGGGCACAGATATCATTGTAGACGGCGGTGAAACGCTGTACTGACTGATAAAACATATAGGAGGTATTTTTCATGGCAGTCGATATGGAAAAAGTGAAAGCGTTAAAAGAAAAAGCTGTACAGATCCGCAAGGATATGTATGTGACGACGAACAAAATCGGTTATGCGCATCTGGGTGGCGGTAATTCCATGCTGGATGTTGCTGTGGCGCTCTATTATGATTTCATGAATTGGTCGCCGGAGCAAATTCACGATCCCGATCGTGATCGCTTTATACTGAGTAAGGGGCATTGCGGTCACGTGCTCTACAATATTTTGGTCGATAAAGGGCTGTACACGCACGAAGATCTCTGGAACGGCTACAATAAGATCGATGGCAAATTTGGTATGCATCCGAATATGCACTACATTGATGGCATTGAGGCATCGACGGGATCGCTGGGCCATGGTTTATTGCTTGCTTTTGGCATGGCGGTTGCCGGACGTGTGGATAAGAGAAATTATCGCGTGATCTGCATGACCGGTGATGGTGAAATGGATGAGGGTTCCGTATGGGAAGGCATCATGGCTGCGGCGCACTATCAGCTTGGTAATCTGGTTTTGATTATTGACTATAATAAGTGCTCCTGCATGGGTCCGGTGAAAGATGTTATGAATTTGGAGCCGTTGGCGGACAAGCTGAGAGCCTTCAACTGGGACGTTTTGGAAATGGATGGCCACGATATGGAAGATATTGTGCGGACACTGCATTCTTTGCCGCCGTCTGATTCTCAGACGCCGTCCAAGCCGATTGCGATTATCTCCCACACGATTAAGGGATATACCATGCTGGGCGGTGTGGAAGGAAAGGCAACCAGTCATCTGGGGTTTGTTCCCACAGAAGAATTCCTGCAGCAGTGCTTTGATTCGGTTGACGCGCACGCGGCTGAGAAGTAAGGAGGAAGGAAATTATGTCAGAAAGAATTACGTTTACAGAAGAGCTAACCAATCTTGGTCATATGAACATCTTGACGGGCGCATCTTCACGAGAGGCCTATATTGAAGAAATGGCCGATATTTTGGCATCGGATCCATCCAAGTATATGTTCGTTTCCGCAGAGGGCGCTTCTTATTCCGGCAAGCTGGTGGAATTAAAGGGAAAGTACCCGCAGTGCTTTGTGGAATTGGGTATTGCGGAGCAGAATGCGGTCGGTACGGCTGCTGGCCTGGCACTGTGCGGCAAGACGGTTTTCTTAAATGGTTTCGGTCCCTTCCTGGCTCTGCGCACGCTCGATCAGGTGCATACGGATATTGCATATCAGAATGTTCCGGTTCGGCTGATCAACACGCATGCAGGCGTGACCTCTGGCGGCGGTCCTACACATTACAATATCATGGATATTGCAATCATGCGTGTCATGCCCAATATGACCTGTATTGTCCCTTCCGACGCGGATCAGTGCAAAAAAGCAATTCGTGCAACGGAATCCATTCCGGGGCCGGTCAACATTCGCGTGACACGCGGCAAAGAGCCGCAGGTTTATACCAATACGGATTACAAGTTTGAGGTTGGTAAGGCAATTGAAGCGGTGCCGGGTAACGATGCGACGGTGATCGCCTGCGGTTCTACGGTTGCGCTGGCGGTATCGGCGGCCGATGGCCTTGAAAAAGAAGGCATCCATGTGCGGGTGCTGGACATGCACACGATTCAGCCATTGGATGAAGAAGCTATCATTAAGGCTGCAAATGAAACCGGTGTCATCATCACCGTGGAGGATCATTTGGATATTGGCGGCCTGAACGGAGCGGTTTCCGAAGTGCTTGCAAAGGCTGGCCTGGGCATCAAGTATAAGGCGTTGGGCCTTCCCAGAAAGGAAGGATTCCCGCATCTTGGTGACATGTGGGAACTGTATGATCATTATGGCTTTGGACCGGAAGGCATTAAGAAAACAGTGAGGGAGATGCTGAAATAAGTTTTTGGATTGTCTGAAAGTTGCATCAGATGTAAGGTATACAGCCCCATCCGTTTCACAAATCAGGGTGGGGCTGTGAAAAAATAAGAGGATATATTCATGAAACAGCAATTAAATGAAATTTGCGCCCTTCGCCTGTTGTATACCTGTAGTCCGGCTGAACTGGAAGGAAAAGCACAGATAGGATGCTTTCGGTATCGGTTGGGGCGCTTTCTGGGTGAAAAGGCAAAAAAGACGCTGGCAAATCGGCTGGATTATATTGTTCCGGTGCCAAACTCTGGGTTGTATTATGCGATGGGTGCGGCGGAATCGCTTGGTGTGCCGTATTTGCAGGCACTGGTCAAGCGGGACGGGCGACAGCGCACCTTATGGGAACCCGACCAGCAGATGCGGGAACGCATGATTCTGGATAATATGCTGCTGCTGCCAGACTTGCTAGAAGGTCAAAAGATTGCGCTGGTGGATGAAGCGATTTTTACGGGCACAACGCTCAAAACAGTTTTCCAACGATTAAAGCAGCAGGGTGTGGCAGAAATTCATATTTTAATTCCGACTTCGCTTTGCGCATCGTCCTGCCCATATGGTTGTATGCCGCAGCGGGACCTGCTGGCACAGAAAATGCCGTTGTCGGAGATGGAGGCGTACTTTGGCGTTTCCAGTTTGACTTTTATTTCATATACCGATCTGTGCAACATAACGGATGCATTTCAGCATGTTTGTCTGAAATGCTTTCAGCAACCGTGATTTCCACGAAAGGATGGATAAATCAATGGAAAAAAGAAGCTGCAAGAGTTGTCCATTCAAGCAACCAAAGCCCGCATGCTGGCGGTACAAATGGTACATGATGCGGCCTCGGGACATCCGGGTGGTTCGCTGAGCTGTATGGACATATTGACAACGCTGTATTTTGATGAAATGCGTGTTGACCCGAATCAGCCGCAGGATCCGGATCGGGATCGTTTCGTGATGTCCAAGGGGCATTGTTCCCCGGCGGTGTATTCGGTTCTTGCCCTGCGAGGCTTTTTTCCGGAAGAAGATCTGAAAATGTTCCGGTCGATTGATGGTCATATGTCGGGTCATGTGGAAATGCATGTGCCTGGTGTGGATATGTCCACCGGCTCTTTGGGGCAAGGCATTTCCGCTGCGGATGGCATGGCCTTGGGAGGAAAGTATAACAAAAAAGCTACCGTGTTTATGCCATCATGGGCGACGGCGAGGTTGCCGAGGGGCAGGTATGGGAGGCGATGCTGACGGCTGCAAAGTTCAAGCTGGATAATCTGTGTGCGGTTGTGGATGTAAACGGATTGCAGATTGACGGCAAAACCGAGGACGTCATGCCCACCGAACCGCTGGATCAGAAATTTGAAGCGTTTGGATGGCACGTCATCAAAGTGGACGGCCATGATTATGAGGAAATTGCAAACGCGTTTGCAGAGGCAGAGAGCATAAAGGGAAAGCCAACCATGATTTTGGCCAAGACGGTTAAGGGCAAAGGCGTTAGCTTCATGGAAAATGACGCTGGCTGGCACGGTAAAGCGCCGAATGATGAACAGTATGCACAGGCCCGGGCAGAGCTGGAAGCAACGCTCAAGGAACTGGAGGGATAAAAATGGCTGAAAAAATCGCAACGCGTGCAGCTTATGGAGATGCGCTGGTAGAGCTGGCAGAGAAATATCCGGAATTGGTTGTTTTTGATGCGGATCTGGCAGGTGCAACCATGACCAAAGGCTTTATGAAAAACTATCCCGAGCGTTTCTTCGATATGGGCATCGCGGAATGCAATATGGTGGGGGTTGCCGCAGGTATGGCAACCTGCGGTCTCAAACCGTTTGTCAATACTTTTGCCATGTTTGCTGCGGGCCGTGCGTGGGAGCAGGTGCGCAATTCCGTTTGCTATCCGCATTTGAATGTAAAAGTGGTGGGTTCGCATGGCGGTTTGAGTGTAGGGGAAGACGGCGCGACGCATCAATGTATTGAAGATTTTGCACTGATGCGGGCGATCCCGGGCATGATGGTGCTGTGCCCCTGCGATAGTCATGAAATGCGCTTGGCAACGGAGGCGCTGCTGCATTACGAAGGTCCGGCATACATGCGTTTGGGGCGTTTGGCAGTAGAGACCGTGACGGATACCATTGAGGGATATCAGTTTGAATTGGGCAAAGCTGCGAAACTGCGAGAAGGGTCGGATGTGACAATCATTGCAAAGGGATGATGGTCCAGATGGCGCTTGCAGCCGCGGAGATGCTTGCTGCCGACGGGATTCATGCGCGCGTGCTGGATATGCATACGATCAAGCCGCTGGATCAGCAGGCGGTTTTGGAAGCAGCGCAGGAAACCGGCTGCATCGTAACAGCGGAGGAGGCAAATGTGCTCGGCGGCCTGGGAGCCGCTGTTTGCGAGTATGTGAGCGAAGTCTGTCCGGTTCCGGTGATTCGTAACGGCGTATAAGATCAGTTTGGACGCAGCGGTAAGGCGCCGCAAGTGCTGAAAGCCTACGGTTTGTGCGCGGAAAAAATTGCTGAAATGGCAAGAACGGCAATTGCGCTCAAACGATAAGGCTCAAAGTGAAGAGAATGCAGTGATTGCTATAGATAATAAAGCCGGTCAGGCTTATTTGTTGAAGGGAGGAAAACTATGGGCGCCACGAAAGAGAAATTTTCTGGATATAAGGTAGCGGTTGGCTGTATGCTGGTTGTGCTTGCGCATTTAGGATGCTGCTATTTATGGGGTGTCATGTTGCCGCATTTTCTGAAAGCATTCCAGTGTTCTACAGCCGTGTTAGCTGGCTCCAGTTCTGTTGGTACAATAATCGCTTTTTTAGCAGCTATGTCATCCGGATCTGTGTTGAAAAAGTTTTCTCCGCGGACTGTATTATTCTTTGGCACATGCGTTTGTGCGGCTTTCATGTTGATCAATGCGTTTGCAACTGCACCGTGGATGGTTTATGTTTCTAACGGAATTAGCGGATTTATCATTGCCTATGGTGGACACCTCACATGTACATCGATTATCAACCGGTGGTTTATAAAAAGGCGAAGTACGATTATTGGCATTGTGGTAAGCGGTGCGGTATTTGGTGGGTCACTCTATATGTTTTTGGCAGGGCAATTGATAGAACGAGTAGGGCAAATGAATACCTATTTGATTCTGGGAGGATTATCGGTTTGCATTGCACTCGTTTGTGAAATTGCACTCATTCGTTCTACGCCGGAAGAACTCGGTCAAAAACCTTTGGAATGGAATGAGACGCGTGACGAATCGGTTGAGCGAATTTCCGCCGATCATGATGCAGAGTCTGGTTTGACTGCTGCTGAAGCGCGCAGAAGCAAGGAATTTATCATGCTGCTCATAGCTGTTTTCATGTCAGCTATGCTTATGGCAACGTTTACGACTTATGCGACTACATTTTGGATGTCAGAGGGACTGTCTCAATCCACAGCGGCTACGATGGCAAGCATTATTACTTTGTTGGGTGGATGTGCTTCGATCGCGGTAGGAGTCATTGCAGATAGATTTGGATTGAAGTCTTACTTAACGACTATCTTTGCTAGTTTCCTCATAGGGCTGGTTTTAACCATAATCTGGGGAAGCACCTCGGTTGGTATGATTGCGCTTGTCTTCAGCATCATATTTATCTCTATGGGCAATTCAATTCAGGGAATATATGCAAATATTACATTGCCTGTATTCGGGAAAAGGGCTGCGCCGAGTATCAATGGCAACCTGATGGGGGTATTCCAAGCGGGTGTTGCCACGCAATCCTTGCTCTTTGGGGCGCTATATGATGCGTGGGGATCTTTCATCCCGATTTTCTGCATCCAAATCGGAATTGTGATTGTAGTATATTCATTAATGAGTATCGTGTTGAGCATGAACAAGAAAAAGCTTGCAAGTAATAAGTGAAATGGAGTGCACAATAATATGAGCAATTTATTTGATTTAACAGGTCAGGTAGCGGTTATAACAGGTGCATCGTCTGGTTTGGGCGTGCAGTTCGCAAAAGCATTGGCGGCGCAAGGTGCCAATATTGCGATTTTGGCGCGCAGAAAGGAAAAACTGGAAGCTGTTGCGGAAGAAATTCGGAAATTGAATGTGCAATGTCTACCGGTACAATGCGATATTACGGATCATGCAGCGGTTGAACAGGCGATTCAAACGATTATGGATACCTATGGTCGGATTGATGTGCTGGTTAACAATGCCGGTGCGGGAGCTGGCAGCGGAGCAGAAAACTTATCTTTGGCGGATTGGCAGCGTGTCATCAATCTGGACTTGACAGCAGTGTTTGAAATGGCGCAAGCTGCTGGCCGCATTATGATCCAACAAGGCTATGGACGTATTATCAATATCGCTTCCATGTATGGCAAAGTGGGAAGTATGCAGTTCCCGAGCACAGCATATGCAGCTGCAAAGGGCGGCGTTGTTAATTTGACCCGCAGTTTAGCTGCGGAATGGGCGCGTTATGGTATTACGGTCAATGCGATCTGCCCGGGGTGAGTATTCCGCAGCTCGGGAGCCATGCAATCTATTGCAGAGAGCCAGCTGATCCGAACAAAAGAGCCAGCCGCA
>NZ_CALWJK010000045.1 GCF_944380975.1 uncultured Agathobaculum sp.
TAAGGTTGTAGGGACGGCCTGAAAAAAGTTTCCCTCATTTCTTCTCGCAAGGGAAAAAATGAGGGAAAAGGGCCAAAACGAAGTGGCGAAAACGCTGGAAACGCCAGTGTTTTCAAGGGGTAGAGAAATTTTAACTGAGAAATTGGAAATTATACGTTGGCATCGTCCGCCATTTTGCGGTATTTTTCATAGCGAGCCTTGATATCGCAAATTGCCTTTTCATAAAAGGCATCTGCACGATCGGGAAAATTGTTTTTGAGCGATGCAAAGCGATTTTCGCCCATCAGGTAATCCATCAGTTTGCTCGTATCCGGCTCGGGAGAATCCAACTGGAAGGGATTGAGCCCCTGCGCCGTACGGCGCGGATCGTAGCGATACAGCTGCCAGTATCCGCATTCAACTGCTTTTTTCATTTCAGTCTGTGTGCAGCTCATGCCTGCCTTGATATGCTGTTCGAGGCACGGGCAGTAGCAGATAATCAGCGACGGGCCTGGATACGCTTCTGCTTCGCGGATGGCCTTGAGTGTTTGCGCCTGATCGTAACCGATGGCTACCTGTGCGACATATACATAGCCGTAGTTCATAAAGATGGCGCCGAGATCCTTCTTAGCGATTTGCTTGCCGCCCGAGGCGAATTTTGCAACCGCAGCGGTCGGTGTTGCCTTGGAGGATTGACCGCCCGTGTTGGAATAGACTTCGGTATCCAATACCATCAGGTTCACATCCTGATTCTGCGCAAGTACATGATCGATGCCACCGAAACCGATATCGTAAGCCCAGCCGTCGCCGCCGATTGCCCAAACGGATTTTTTCGACAGATATTCCTTGTTTTCCAGCACAAAGGTGACATCAGGCGTGTTTTCGACATCGTCTAGTGCTGCAATCAGCGCATCTGACACTGAGCGGGATTTTTCGTGGTCATTCCAGTTAGCCAGATAAGCATCGATTGCATTTACTGCGACGCCTGCTTTGCGCAGGGATTCCAGATGCAGGATGATTTCTTTGCGGATAGCATCCTGTGCGTGGAAGAAACCGTAGGCAAATTCCGCATTATCTTCAAACAGAGAATGTTCCCAAGCCGGGCCAAAGCCGCGGTTATCCCTGCAATACGGTAGGATGGGAGCGCCACCGCTGTATGCAGAGGAGCAGCCTGCCGCGTTACCAATGTACATATGGTCGCCCACCAGCTGGCTGACCAGTTTAATATAAGTGGTTTCGGCACAGCCGGCGCAGGCAGCGGAGAACTGGAAATAGGGCTTTGCAAATTGGATGGACTTCATGTTCTTATCGCTGATGACATCCGGCTTGAGATAGCGTTCGTTCATAGCGACTGCGTCAAAGTTGCTCTGTTCTTTCTTCATTTCTTCAAATGGCGTCATGGTCAATGCGCCCTCTACCGGGCAGGCTGTCAGGCAGACGCCGCAGCCAAGACAGTCATAGGGGGAAACCTGTATCCGATAGGAGTACGACGGCGCATCCTTGTCCAGGCCCTTGGCCGGTACAGTCGTGAAGGATGCTGGCACACCTGCCTGCTCCTCTTCGGTCAGCAAAATCGGGCGGATGGCTGCGTGCGGACAGGTAGCCACACAGCGGTTGCACTGTGCACACTTGCTGCCGTCCCACTTGGGCACCTTGGTGGCAACGCCGCGCTTGGCATAGGCCGAAGTGCCGTTTTCCCAGGTGCCGTCCAGCACACCGTGCTTCTGGAATACCGAAACCGGTAGTTTATCACCTTGCTGACGATCCATCGGCAGCACGATATCCTTGACAAATGGAGTCGCATCGACCTCCGTCGTCGGGGTGTCTGTCGCATCTGCCCAATCAGCTGGAATATCCACCTTGACGGCGGCGCTGATGCCGACATCAACCGCCTGATTGTTCATATCAACGATCTTTTGACCGGCCTTCTTGAAGTAAGAATTATAGTTATTCTTTTTCATATCTTCGACCGCAATATCCAGTGGTATGACCTTGGTCAGTGCAAAGAAGGCTGCTTGCAGAATGCTGTTGGTGCGCTTGCCTAGACCGACTTCAGCGGCTAGCTTGGCCGCGTCGATGATGTAGAACTGAGCATGTTTACGGCACAGATCGCGTTTGACCTTGGCAGGCAGGCGTGTTTCCAGATCTTCCACACTCCACGGGCAGTTGAGCAGGTAGATACCGCCATCCTTGAGATCTTCGGTGGTGTCATACTTGCTGACATAGGTCGGCGCGTGTACCGCTACAAAATCTGCAGCCGAAACAAGGTAGGTTGAGAGGATTGGTTCGTCACCAAAGCGCAGGTGCGACTGGGTCAAGCCGCCAGATTTCATCGAGTCATAGGAGAAATAAGCCTGTGCATATTTATCTGCCGTCAGTCCGATGGTCGTGATCGCATTTTTGTTTGCGCCGACCGTACCATCGCCGCCCAGACCCCACAACTTGCAGGAAACCTGCCCCGGATGCGGCATCTCGACTTCCTTGTAGTCGAGCGAAGTGTAAGTAACGTCATCGTTGATGCCAATGGTGAAGTTGTTTTTCGGGGTATCCTGTGCGAGGTTGTCATAGACTGCAATCAGCTGGCCAGGAGTGGTATCTTTGGAGGACAAGCCGTAACGACCGCCGATGATCTGAATATCGCCGCGTCCTGCCTGGTGCAGCGCAGTGCAGACGTCCAGATAGACCGGCTCACCAACCGAACCGACTTCCTTGGAGCGGTCGAGTACTGCAATCTTTTTGCAGGTTGCCGGAATGGCTGCCGAAAAATGCGGAACTGAGAATGGGCGGTACAGGTGGATCTGCACCATGCCGACCTTGCGGCCGTGTGCGTTGAGGTAGTTTACGGTTTCCTTGAGTGCTTCCGAGGCTGAGCACATGACAACAACAACTTCCTCTGCGTCCTCTGCGCCATAGTAATTGAACAGCTGGTAGTTGCGGCCAGTGATCTTGTTGATCTCATGCATATAGTGCTCAACCGTCTCAGGCACGATTGCGCTCTTGACGTTTGCGCCTTCCTTGCACTGGAAATAAATATCGGGGTTTACATTGTTGCCACGGTTGGTAGGATGCTCCGGATTGAGCGCGTTACGGCGGAAGTCGCGCAATGCGTCGTAGTCAACTAAGCCGCGCAGTTCTTCATAATCGAGCGCCTCAATACGTTGCATCTCGTGTGAGGTACGGAAACCGTCAAAGCAATGCATAAACGCATACTTTGCACGGATAGCGGACAGGTGCGCGACCGCGCCCAAATCCATCGCTTCCTGCGGTGAGGAGGACATCAGCATGGCATAGCCGGTGGTGCGGCAGGTCATAAAGTCGGTGTGATCGCCGAAGATAGAATGGTGGTTGGAGGTGACCACACGGGAAGCAATGTGCATGACGTTGGGAAGAAACTGACCACCCATCGCATACATGGCGGGAATCATGAGCATCAGACCCTGCGATGAAGTAAACGTCGTGGTCAGTGCGCCGGCCTGCAAAGCACCGTGGCAGGTGCCCGCGGCGCCTGCTTCCGACTGCATCTGAATCACATCTACGGTCGAACCAAACAGATTTTTTCTGCCCTTTGCAGACCATTCATCCACCTTTTCCGCCATCGGAGAGGATGGCGTGATCGGATAGATTGCCGCCACCTCGGTAAAGGCATAGGCAACATGGGCTGCAGCCGTGTTTCCATCCATCACGGCGTAATTTTTCTTCATTGGACTTTCATCTCCTATATCGACAGATACTTATTTTGGCATATAAAGACTCAAACAAAGTTGCATACACGGGCAATCGACATTTCAGTAAAGCCAAGCGCTTCGGCTTTGGTCTGACGACCGCTGGCCACCTCGGACACCAATTGCATCAGGTCGTCCCCTAACTGCTGGAGGCTGCCGCCATAAATCAGGGAAGAAGCATCTACGTCGATGTTATCTTCCATTTTGGCAAAGGTCATACGGTTGCCGGTGATTTTGATAACCGGAGCGATGGGATTGCCGGTCGGCGTGCCGCGTCCGGTGGAGAATACGACCACCTGTGCACCGCCCGCGACCATAGCGGAAACCGAAGCCGGGTCATTGCCCGGGGTATCCATAATGACCAGACCACTTTTGGGTTTGATTTGTTTGGCATAGTCATAAACCGCCATAATGGGGCTGTGGCCACCCTTGTGGATGCAGCCGAGGGATTTTTCCTCCAACGTAGTAATGCCGCCAGCCTTGTTGCCTGGTGCGGGATTGCCTTCGCGGATTTCCTCTCCGATCAGATGCATCGCCCGCTCATACCGGTGGACAATTTCGAAAATCCGGTCATGTACCTCTTTGTTTGCTGCACGGCGGGCAAGAATATGCTCGGCACCAATAAATTCCGTGGTTTCGGATAGAATGGAGGTGCCTCCTGCCGCCACAATGCGGTCGCTCATTTCCCCAATCAGCACATTGGCTGCTAAGCCGCTGGTAGGGTCGGAGCCACCGCATTCGGTTCCGATGATCAGTTCGGACATAGGGAAGGGCATTTTTTGCAGCAAGGAGGCCTGCGTTGTCAGCTCTTTGGCATATCGTACGCCGATATCGACCGCTTTGAGCGTGCCGCCGACTTCTTGAATGATGACCTGACGGATCGGCTTGTTGGTACGCTCCTGAATGGCCTTAACCACTAGATCCATCTGGCAGTTTTCACATCCGAGCGAGACGACGACTGTTCCATAAATATTCGGATTGGCGGCATAACCCGCCATTACATCCATAACATACTGCTGGTCGGAAGCGACTTGCGAACAGCCGAGTTGGTTGTTGAAAGTGACCGCGCCTTCGACTTGCTGGGCAATGATGCGGGCGGTATCCGAAGCACAGACGCTGGCGGGAAGGATCAGCACCTTGTTGCGCACACCTACGCGGCCGTCAGGCCGCTGATATCCATAAAAAGTCATGTCTGTCCTCCTATTCTTTTTCTTCGGGGTTTTCCCGACGGCCTTCTACATTGTGCACATGGACGTGTTCGCCGGTTGTTATGTCACAGGTCGCAAAGCCGATATGTTCTCCATATTTGACAACCGGTTCTTCGCAGCCAATATCCCGGATGGCAAGCTTATGATAAATGGGAATATCATTCCGCGCCGTCAGGGTATGTTCCACACCGTCGCAAAGGTAGGTGACAGTATCGCCTTGGGAAATCGGCTCAATGGCTACCGCAACATTATCTTTGCTGTCAATAATCATGGCATTACACATGCACTCCACTCCTTTTTCACTGCTGTGATGTTTTGCTTGTAAAAAACTCCGGGCATCTGCCGGCCTTGTGTCAGATCTCAAAGGATACACAGGGATCTGTATTTTCAAAGTTTTATTTTCCTTGCAGCAATCATGCTGCTCTCTCAATTGTATTGCCACTTCAGTTGTTCGTAATTAGGAATTACATTCCTAATTACGAATCCATGTTCTGATTATAACACCATAGCACCAATCTGTCAAACAGATTTTGGGAAGGATTTTGACATATTTCACAAAAAGAATCCCAGTATTTTCTTGTTTAGTCACTAGGAAATGAGGTGAAATGGCAGTTCTATTTTGGGGAACAGCGTCCGATGCATAAAAAAACAGATCCTGCCGTTTGGGGGCATGGATCTGTCTGCTGCGCATTGCGCGCAATCGGTATTTTCGATTTGGTCAGAAAAAATTGATGATTTCGCCTAACTGTTCAATTGCGGTCTGTGCATCCTTCAGACACCGACAGACCTGCGCTATCTTTTCCTCCTGACAGCGGAACAACGGCATCGAAACGCTCAGGGCGGCGAAAACCTTGCCCTGTCGATGCAGTGGAACCGCCCAGCACGCCATCTGTGCAGTGGATTCTTCCTGCTCGGTTGCGATTTCTCCGTTGCGAATCGCATCCAACTGTGCGATCAGACAATCCGGGTCGGTAATCGTATGTTCGGTCAAACGAGGCATTCCGTCAGCATAAAGCGCCCTGACTTCCTCATTGGTTAGTCCACTGAGCAGCGCTTTGCCAATGGCCGTTGCATTGGCAGGCAAACGATTTCCCACCCAGGAAATCATACGGATCGCCTGTGTAGAGTCCTCTTTTCCTACATATAGCACATTGCCGTGATCCAAAATACCGAATTGGCAGGTCTCCTGACAGGCGGCGACCACCTGCTTCATGATTTTGGTGACGGGTTCCATCCCGCCGTCGGCTGAGAAAGCTGCGCCGAGTACCAATCCGCTTGGGCCAATGGTATACCGCCCGGTTTCATGATTTTGCTGCAAATAACGCCGTTCTTCCAACGTGTGAACGATGGGAAACAGACTGCTTTTGGGCGCATTTAATGTCTGTGCCAATTCTGTCAGGGTCATTCCCGCTTTCACAGCGGACACATGCTCCAGAATGTCTAATATGCGTGTGGTTGTGCGATGTTGGTCTTGTGCCATCCAAGTAGTCCCCTTTCCATATAGAAAGCTGCCGGATGCGGGAGTGATTTATGGCCGGATGCTTCCTATTTCCATTATAACAAGTTCCTCTTTTTTTGCAAGTAATGTCAAAGCGCAGCAAAAAAATACGAGGAATGACCGGAATAGTCATTCCTCGTATGAAGGGGATACCGGCCAGGAAAGGGAAAACCGGTTTGAGATAGTATCTAAATATGTTTTTGGAAGGCAGTGGTATCAGCCTTCGCTCTCGGTTACAGCATTTTCGATTGCGGAATCATCAAAGCCGACTACAAGCGTCAGGATGAAGCCAGCAACAAAGCTGACGGCCAGAGAAATAAGGAATGGGATAAATGCCACCGTCCAGAACACGGGCAGCGTAGTCAGCGCCGGGAAAGCAAACGCAGATGCTTGACAGCGGAACCAGCCGGCGATTGCACCGCCGATGCCGCCAGCAATGCAGGCGCAAACCATAGGCTTTTTCAGACGAATGTTGACACCGAACAGCGCAGGCTCCGTGATGCCGAAGAGAGCGGCAATCGCTGCCGACACTGCGGTGGAGCGCAGCTGCTTGTTGCGGGTGCGGATGCCGACCGCAAGCGCCGCGCCGCTCTGCGAGAAAATCGAACCGCCAATCAGGGCCAGAATGGTGTCATACCCGTTGACCGCAATATTGTTCAGGATGATTGGGAACAGTCCCCAGTTGAAGCCGAAGATGACCATCACCTGGAAAAGAGCACCCAATACAAAACCGGCGACCAAGGGACTGAGCCCGTATAGCCACTGATATCCTGCTGCTACCCAGTTGCCGATATATAGGCCGATTGGGCCAAAGACAACCAATGTGACCGGGATGACCAGAATCAGGCACACCGGCGGAGTCAGGATGGCGCGTACTGTTTCCGGAATCACCTTTTTGCAAAGGATTTCCACCCACTTGAGCATGTAAACTGCCAACAGGATAGGGATAACCGTGGAAGAGTAAGTCATCGCCTTTGCGGGGAGGCCGAGAATGGAGAAGTCCTCTCCGGCCTCCATGAGGGCGACAAAGGTCGGATGTACCAAAACACAGGCAACCAACACCGCACAGAACGGCTCGGTTCCAAAGCGTTTTGCCGCAGTAAATGCCAAGAACACGGGGATAAAGTAGAAGAATGCATCGCCCATTGCGTAAAATACGCTGTAAAGCGGATCGCCTTCTACAATGACATTCGCAGCAATCAAAAGTGCAACGATGCCTTTCAGAATACCGGCCGCAACCATCAATGTGATGAAGGGGAGGAAAACGGAAGAGATCAGGTCAATGACACGATCCAGTAGGTTCTTTTTCTTCGGCTCAGCGGCAGTGTTCTCTTGATTAGCCACAGGCTCAACTCCTTTCTCTTTTGCGCGTGATATGCCGGATATCGGAATTATTCAACCAGAGCAATGACACGCGTCGGTGCGCCGGAGCCATCCTTAACCTTAAGCGGAAGCGCAACAATATAGCAGAACGGAGGCAGGGTGTCCAGCTTGTCAAGTGCTTCGAGAATAAAGATATCGGCGCCAAGCAGAATGTCATGCGCGGGGCAAACAACGGCATCGCCCGTGTCCAGTGCGAGCGCATCCGTGCCGACAACACTTACGCCCTTGTCCTTGAGATACTCGGAAGCCTCCCGACCCAGACCCGGCCAGTCGTGCTCATACGGCTTGCAGTTGGGCTGGACATCCCACTTTTTGTCCCAGCCAAAACGGAAGAGAACAAAATCCTTTGCGCGGATTTCGCCGTGCTCCTTCTCCCATGCCTGAATGAACTCTACAGGCAGACATTCATTTTTGCCAAGATGGCTTGCATCAATGATGGCGCCACGGCCAAAAAGGCGCTCTGCCGGAACCTTTTCAATCGTGTAGTCGCTGCCGGGAATGTGATGATTAGGAGCGTCCATATGCGTGCCGGTGTGCTCACTCATAATCAACGCAGCATGGGTAAATGCGTCTCCGTATTCAATCGCCTCATGCTGGACACGGCCAAAGCGGGCGTGTGTCAGGCAGCTGGGCATTCCAACTTCCAGATTGTGACTCAAATCAACCAACTTTAACTGATTGCCAATCAGTTCAGCCATTGTCTCAATTGCGTTGTTCATAACCATTACCTTCCTTGTCTCTTATTTCTAGGTGTACCATTTCTTGTGATCGTATATACGAACATAAGACTTAAATACGAACCATCTGTAAGCTAATATTAGTCATCTCGCTCTATCTTGTCAAGTTTAATTGATAAAAATTGTGATTGTCCACAAGAAATTATTTTCCATATTAGATAAAATGACGATTGTATTTTTTTCACATACCGCTTCGAAGCAGAGCAAAGCAAAGGAAACAAATCATTCAGATGGCAGAGCAAAAAACCACTACCAAAATCCTGCCTTGCGGCAAAATATTGGTAGTGGTTTCTGTAATTAGGTGATTTGAGCAAAAAGAATGCGTGATTATAAAACCTTGCTCAAGAAGTCGATCGTGCGTGGCTCCTTCGGATGGTTGATGACCTCATCCGGCGTGCCTTCCTCGACGATGTAGCCGCCCTCCATGAAGATGACGCGGCTGGCGACCTCGCGGGCAAAGCCGATCTCGTGCGTGACGACGACCATCGTCATGCCTTCCTTCGCCAGATTCTGCATGACCTGCAATACCTCGCCGACCATTTCGGGGTCGAGCGCGGAGGTCGGCTCGTCAAACAGCATGATATCCGGATTCATCGCCAGTGCGCGGGCGATGGCGACGCGCTGCTTTTGGCCGCCGGACAGCTGCGCGGGATAGGCTTCCGCCTTATCCGCCAGACCGACGCGCTTGAGTAGCCGCATGGCGGTTTCGCGTGCCTCTTCCTTGGTGGCCTTTTTCAGCTCGGTGGGGGCAAGCATCATGTTGCCCATTACGTCCAGATTGTTGAACAGGTTGAACAGCTGGAACACCATGCCGACATTCTCGCGCACCTTGTTGATGTCGGTCTTTTTGTCGGTGATATCGTAGCCATCGACGATAACCGTGCCGTCGGTGATCTCTTCCAGACGGTTCAGGCAGCGCAGAAAGGTGGACTTACCGCTGCCGGACGGCCCGAGAATAACGACGACCTCGCCCTCGTGGATGTCGATGGAGACATCCTTGAGCACTTCCAGCTCGCCGAAGCTCTTTTTCAGGTGGGAGACATGGATCTTTACCTGCTTATTATTCTCTGCCACGGTTCAGCCTCCTCTCCATAACCTTTGCAAAACGGGACAGGACCGTAATTACGATCAAATACATCACCGCGACGATGCTCCAGACTGCAAACGAGTTGAAGGTGATCGCCACGACGTTTTTCGAGGTGTTGACCAGCTCCGGGAAACCAATGACCGACAGGATCGAGGTATCCTTGAGCGTGATGATGAACTGGTTGATGATTGACGGGATCATCGTGCGGATAGCCTGCGGCAGCACGACCTTGCGCATGGCCTTCCAGTACGGCAGACCAAGGCTGCGGGCCGCTTCCATCTGGCCCTTGTCCACGCTCTGGATACCGGCGCGGATGATTTCCGCCATGTATGCGCCACAGTTCAGCGCCAGACAGATCGTACCGGCCTGCAGCGCGGTCAGCGTAACGCCTTTGACGCCGATGATGTTCTGAAACAGGTACGGTACGCCGAAGAATACATAAAAAGCCAGAACGATCATCGGTACGCCGCGGATCACATCGACAAAGATCGTCGAAATGATATTGCACGCGCGGTTTTTCACCACGCTCAGCAGGCCGAAAAGCAGGCCGAGGATACATGCAAAAAACAGGCCGCACAGTGCCAGCAGCAGCGTCTGCCCCATCGCCTGCAGCAGCAGGGGCCCATAAACGGTGAGGATTTGGATCACAGATCAGAACTCCTTTCAAAAATTAGGGGGCGCCGGATCAAACCAGTGCCCCCTGAAAATGCAGGTCGATCCGCTGCGATCAGCCCAGATATTTGGCGATGATCTCGTCGTACTTGCCGTTCTCCTTGATGTTGGCAAGGCCGGCGTTGAACATGTCGATCAGCTCCTGATTGTCCTCGTTGAAGATCGCAAAGCCATAGGGCTGGCCTTCGTTTGCGGTATCTTCCAGAATCTTAAGCGCCAGACCGCCGTCCTTGATGGAAGCCGCCATAACCGGGGTATCCTCGAAGCATGCAACTGCCTGACCGCCGAGAACCGCCTGATACATCGTGGGCGAATCCTCAAAGTAGGTGATGGTGAAGCCATACTGATCCTTCAGGCTCTCTGCGTAAGTTGCGCCCTGCGTGCCGGTCTTGACGGCAACCGTCTTGCCGGACAGGTCTTCAAAGCCGGTGATGTCGGAATCCTCTGCAACCGTCATGGTCTGGGTGGTCTGATAGTAGCCGTCCGAGAAGATCCAGCCGCTCTCCTTGCGTTCGTCGGTGATGGACGCGCCAGCGATCATGCCGTCAGCCTGACCGGACTGGCAAGCCGCGATGGCAGCATCCCAGCCAAGGCTCTTCATTTCATACTGGAAGCCCTGATCTTCCGCAATCGCCGCAACGATGTCTACGTCGATGCCGACGAAGTTACCGGAAGCGTCGGTGTACTCAAAGGGCTTGAAGACGGTGTCGGACGCGATAACCCAAGTCTTGCCGTCGCCCGAAGCGGAACCGTTTGCTGCATCGCTGTTCGCCTCGTTGGACGAATTGCCGCCGCATGCTGCCAGACCCAGCGCGAGGCTGGCCGCCATCAGCAGAGAAAGTACTTTTTTCACTTGTGATTCTCCTTTACTTTTTTCTTACCCTCCGCATCCGCATTGCGTTTTTTCACGCGTGTGCAGTGCATCAGCCATAGATATATAACAGGCGATGGAAGTATCCAGACAACTACCATCGCCTATCATGCCCAACCCATTATAACGTAAAATCAATATTTCGTCAAGCGTACCGCCTGTTTTTGGCAAAAAAGCCAGTCAAATCCGCTCTGCTGCCTGTAAAATCTCCTCAAGGGCAAAGTCGATGCCGAGCCGGCTGGTGCACAGCGTCAGGTCATAATTGGTCGCGTCGGCATAGTGGCGGCCCGTGTAATGCGTGCAATAGGCATTGCGCGCCTTGTCTACTGCTTTGATGTTGGCGCGCAGCTTTTCCGGTTCAGTGTCCTCCATCATGCCGCGCATGCGTTCATAGCGCCATTCAAAATCCGCATGGACGAACACACGCAGACAGTGGTCGAACTCCCGCAGGATGAAATCCGCGTTGCGGCCAACGATAACGCAGCTTTCGCGGTCTGCGATCTCACGGATGGCCTTGACCTGCGCTTCCCACAGCTTGTCGCTCAAGGGGCGGTTGTAAAAATCGAACAGGCTCTGCGTCAGGCCGAAGCTGGTCGGCACGCGCTCATCCCACTTGCGCACCTGCGCGGGCGTCAGCCCCGCGGATGCTTTGGCGGTGAACAGGATTAGATCCTTATTGTATAACGGGATACCCAGTGCGTCAGCCGTGCGCCGGCCCAGCTCGCCGCCGCCTGCGCCAAACTGCCGGCTGATGGTGATGATTTTTTTCATGGGGTTGTTCCTCCTGATTTCCGTACCGGCGGTCTGCCGCCAACCGGTTATGTTGCTTTTATTATAGCTGACCGGCAGAATAAACGCAAGCATCGCCCGTAATCCTTCCCTTGCTGAACTGTGTGGCATTGATTTATAATAAAAGAAAGGAGTTGGTTTCTATGCGGATATTGGTGGCAGAGGATGAGCGCGATCTCAATCGGCTGATCTGCCGGACGCTCGAGCGCGCGGGATACAGCGTGGACGCCTGTTTTGACGGAGAAGCCGCGCTCGATTATCTGTTGGGGGCGGAATATGACTGCCTGCTGTTGGATATCATGATGCCCAAAAAGGATGGGCGCGATGTGCTGCGCGCGGTGCGCGCACAGGGCAGCGCCGTGCCGGTGATTTTCCTGACCGCGCGCGACAGTGTGCAGGACCGCATCGAGGGGCTGGACCTTGGCGCGGACGATTATCTGGTTAAGCCCTTTGATTTTGATGAGCTGCTCGCCCGCATCCGCGCGGCGACGCGCAAATACGGCACGCAAAAGACCAGCGTACTGACGCTGGCCGACCTGACTGTGGATACCGGCAGCCATGCGGTGACGCGCGGCGACAAGGAGATCCGCCTGTCCGCTAAGGAATACGCCATCCTGCAATATATGATGCAGCACAAGGGCACGGTCATTTCCCGCGCCCGGCTGGAGGATCACATCTGGAATTATGATTATGCGGGCGGCTCAAATGTGGTCGACGTCTATATCACCTATCTGCGCAAAAAGATCGACAGCGGCTTTGACAAAAAGCTGCTGCATACGGTTCGCGGCGCGGGCTGGATTTTAAAGGAGGAGCCGTGAAGCGATTTTCCGTCAAGCTGAAGCTGACCCTGTGGATTACCCTGCTTATGCTGCTGCTCACCACGTCGGTGCTGGTATTTATGGTTGCGGTGAGCAGCTCGGTCGTTTCCGAAAATGCCTATGAGCAGCTGACCAACACCGTGCGCACCAACCTGAGCGGTATTTCCAAGGAAAACGGTAATCTCACATTCAGCGAGGATTTTTCGTTCACGAACAACGGCGTGTATACCGTGGTTTACAGCAGCAGCGGCGCGCTGCTTGCCGGACAGCTGCCGCTGTCCTTTCCGGATACGCTGGCGTTTGAAAACGGCGCGATCCGCATGGAAGAGGGAGTGAACGGCAACTATTATGTGCTGGATTTCTGGCTGCCGTTTAGCTGGGAGGACGGCGTATGGGTGCGCGGCATCATTTCCGCACCCGATGTTGCCGATGTGCTGGACGATATGGTGGGACTGGCGCTACTGATTTTGCCCCTGATGGTGGTGTTCAGCGGTCTGGGCGCGTATCTGCTGGCGCGATCGACCTTCCGTCCCATCGACCGCATCATCCGCGCAGCCGAGAATATCGGAGAGGGGCGCGATTTGTCCCGCCGCATTGGCCTGCCTCCGGGACGGGACGAGATCAGCCGTCTGGGACAGGCGTTTGATAATATGTTCATGCGGCTGGAAGCGTCCTTCGAGTCGGAAAAGCAGTTCACCTCGGATGCCTCGCATGAGCTGCGCACGCCGACCGCGGTCATTCTCGCCCAGTGCGAGGACGCGCGGCGGCATGCCGAAACTCCAGAACAGTATGCGCAAGCAATCGAGGTAATTGAACGGCAGGCGGGCAAAATGTCCGACCTGATTGCGCAGCTGCTGCAAATGACCCGTCTGGAGCAGGGCACGCAGCGCGCGTCCTTTGAGTGGGCCGACCTGAGTGGGCTGGTGGAGGTCATCTGCGCCGAGCAGCCCGCATTTCCCAAGAATATCACGCTGCAAACCGATATTCAGCTCGAGGTGGAAGCCCGTTTCGACGTCACGCTGATGAGCCGTCTGCTGCAAAACCTGATCGGCAACGCTGTGCGGTACGGTCGGCAGGATGGACATATCTGGGTTTCCCTGCGGCGGGAGCAGGCAGATGCTGTACTTGCCGTGCGGGATGACGGCATCGGCATTGCAAAGGAGCAGCAGGAAAAGATTTGGCAGCGGTTCTATCAGGTGGAGCCGTCGCGCAGCGGACAGGCCGGTACCGGATTGGGCCTGGCCATGGTGCGCCAGATCGCCGCGCTGCACGGCGGTACGGTCACGCTGGACAGCGCCATCGGTGTGGGCAGCTGCTTTACTTTCCGCTTCCCCGTCGGGCAGCAGCCGGATGAGCCGCAAATCCCTGTGTAAAAATTATTTTTTGAAAATTTACTTTTTTAATGGTTTTTTAATAATGGGCTGGTATCCTGTATATGAACTCAAACGAAAGGTGTGAGCAACATGAAAAAACAGTTTTTGATGTTTACCGCTGCGGCAATGCTGGCCGCTGCGTTGGCAGGATGCAGTCAGCCCACCCAGAAAAGCAGCGCGCAGATGGGATATATCGGTGAGGACGCTGCCAAGAACATGGCCGTCACCGCCGCACAGGTCGATGCCGCAAACGCAACCTTTACGACGGCTTCGCTCGATGAAAAGGACGGCATCGCGTATTATGAGGTGGATTTCACCGCGGACGGAACGGATTACCGCTACGCGATCGACGCGATGACCGGCGCGGTGATCGAATCGAACAGCGGCGCGGCGCAGACGGACGGCACGAATACCACGAATACCGCGAACGCGACGACCCAGACGGGTGCAGTCGATGAAGCCAAGGCCAAGCAGATCGCACTCGACCACGCGGGCGTGAGCGAGAGCGACACCAGCTTCCTGATGGCAAAGCTGGATTATGACGATGGCGTTCAGGTATACGATGTGGAATTTTATGTTGCCGCAACCGCTTCGGAATACGATTATGAGATCGACGCCGCGACCGGCGAGATCCGCAGCTACGATTACGACGCGGAAAACTATAATCCGTCGCAGCAGAACACGGGTTCGGCTTCCAGTGAGACCATGAGCGAAGCGGAGGTTCGCGCCATTGCGCTGGCTAAAGTGCCGGGCGCGACCGAAAACGATATCCGCATGAATCTGGATCGCGACGACGGCAAGCTGAGATACGAGGGCAAGATCATTTACGAGGGAATGGAATACGATTTCGAGATCGACGCATATAGCGGCGCCATTCAAGAGTGGGACGCGGAATCCGTATTTGATTGACAACAATAAAAGGAGGACAACAAAATGAAAAAACTGGTTTGTACGATGGCACTGGCTGCACTGCTGTGCGGCGCGGCGGGAGCGGCGAACAGCTCCTACACGGTAACGGCGGAGCTGAGCCCAGACATCACGGTCAAGATCGACGGCGTAGAGCGTGTTTTCTACAACGTACAGGGGCAGGAAGTGCACCCGATCAGCTACGCAGGCACGACCTATGTGCCGATCCGCTCGATCGGTGAGCTGATGGATAAGAATGTCAACTGGGACGGCACGACCAACACCGCCACCATCGGTGGCGCGCGCGTCACGCCGGATGCAACCGGCACCCCGGACAAAAACGCGGTGACGCAGGATATCACCCTGCGCATCGAGCCGGATTACACCATCGTGATCGACGGCACGGCACGCACATTCTATAACGTAAATGGCCAGAAGGTCGATCCCGCGCTGTATAACGGCTCGATCTATCTGCCGATCCGCGCGATTGGCGAGATCATGGGCAAAACCGTCTCGTGGGACGGCGCGACCCAGACCGTGTTGATTTCCGGCAGCACAACGGGCGGCGAAGTGACCGATTTTGACACGAACAACCCCTCCGGCAACACCGGCGGCAATACGGGCAACACTGGTAACACCGGCAACACCGGTACGACCACCGGTTCGGTCACGCTCGAGCAGGCGAAGCAGACCGCGCTCGATCACGCGGGCAAGACGGCCAGTCAGGTGACCTTCGTCAAGGCAAAGTCGGATTGGGAGAACGGCAGAACGGTTTACGAGATCGAATTCATCTACCGTTCCGGCACAAGCTATCTGGAATACGATTATGAGATCGACGCTTCCACCGGCAAGATTCTGAGCTATGACTATGACGCGGAGGGCTATGCACCTTCGACCGGCGGCAATAGCGGCAGTCAGACGGTGACCGTTACCGAGGCGCGCGCCAAGGAAATCGCGCTGAACAAGGTACCCGGCGCAAGCACGGCTAATATCTATGAGTTTAAACTGGATTTTGATGACGGTCGCTGGGAATACGAGGGCAAGATCATCTATAACAGCATGGAATACGAATTTTCCATTGATGCGAACACCGGCAATGTGACTGGCTGGGATGTCGAATCTATTTACGACTGACAGAATAATAAAAAAGCCTTCCGCTTTATGCGGCGGTGACGTAAGAAAACATTTATGTGAGAGAATCGGCGTAGTTTAGGCTACGCCGGTTTTCTTATCTTTTTGGGCTGCTTGGGATTGCTCCCTTGCTTCCTCAAAATCAAATGCACTAATGAAATTATAGACAATCTCAATTTCTCTAACCTTGATGCGCGGCTCGTTCTCGTCCGGCGTGTAAACCTCGGAGATGTAAATTTTCTCCACAAACTCCCGGAGAACAGAAGCGTCAAGCTGCTGCATATCGGTGTACTTCCTGACCGCTGCAATAAACTGTCTGACATTGACTTTCTGCTTTTCCTGTTCCTTGACTTCCTGCCGCAGATGTTCGACAAGGTTTGTTAGGTTGGTTTGTTCCAGTTCATAGTCACGAGACAATTTAATGAAACGCTCGTCGGAGAGCTTGCCGGAAATGTTATCCTCATACAGTCGCTTGATGATAACATCCAGCTCTGCAATCCGCTTTTGCGATTGCGTCAAGGTATCTTTTTTTTGCGCCAGTTCCTTATCCCGTTCCCGCAGGCTTTGATCCGCCGCACGCTGCACAAAGTCGTCCTCATACTGCGTCACATACTGAATAGCTTCCCTCAGGTTCCGCAGCACGATTTCTTCAAGAACAACGCGACGGATAGAGTGCGTCGAACATAAGGTGCGGTCTTTACGATAGGTAGAACAGATGTAATATTCCTATTCAGGCTTGAAATGATTGGCCCGGCACAGATACATCTTTTCGCCGCAATCCGCACAATACAGCAAGCCGGAAAACATTCCCATGTCGCCCATCTTGGTAGGACGGCGGCGGCCCTGCCGGATTTTCTGAACGATCAGAAACACGCTTTCCTCAATGATGGGTTCCTGCGTGTTCTCAAAGATCACCCATTCCGACGGGTCGTTCCACAACTTTTTCTTACTCTTGAATGATTGCTTGGTGGTTTTGAAATTCACCGTATGGCCTAAATAGTCAAGGCGCTCCAAAATCCGTGATACCGTTTCATTTGTCCACTTGTAGGGATTGGCCGTTGGTTTGTTCGCTACCGGCAACCCTCTTTCGTAGGCATAGGCGGTAGGGTTCAACACCTTGTTTTTTTGCATCCATTTTGCAATCTGCGTCGGCCCCATACCATCCATGCACAGCGCAAATATCTTCTGGACAACGGCGGCAGCTTCTTCATCCACGATCCACCGCTTCTTGTCCTCCGGGTCTTTCATATACCCATAGGGCGGAATGGTGGTGAGGTGTTCGCCGGAGCGTCCTTTGGATTGCCACGTTGCCCGGATTTTCTTGCTGGTGTCCTTGGCGTACATTTCATTGAATACGTTGCGGATGGCGGTAAACTCGCTGTCCCCGCGCACACTGTCCACACCGTCATTGACGGCAATAAAGTGGACGCCGTACTCTGGAAACAACATTTCCGTATACATCCCGACTTGCAGATAGTTACGCCCGAACCGGCTCATATCCTTAACGACAACGCGCTTGATCTTGCCCGCCTTGATGTCGGCAAGCATCCGCTGGAATCCGGGCCGGTTGAAGTTGGTTCCCGAATATCCGTCGTCCTCGTCGTAATGGCGGATAGCTGTATAGCCGTGATCCCGGCAATACTTTTCCAAAATTCGCTTCTGG
>NZ_CALWJK010000046.1 GCF_944380975.1 uncultured Agathobaculum sp.
CTTCAAGGTCGAGCCGCATCACCGCGTGCTGATCCACGCCGCCGCCGGCGGTATCGGTCTGCTCGCGGTGTTCAAATACGCGGACTTTATGATCGGTACCATAAACGGTCTGTTTGGTTTATCGCTGCCTCTGACCGGCATTGCTCTGCCGATCGGCATTTCGTTCTTCACCTTTCAGGGATTGTCGTATGTGATCGACGTATACCGCGATAAGTCGATCGTTTCCCGCTCTTTTGTGAAGATATTGCTCTATATTTCGTATTTCCCGCAGTTGATCGCAGGGCCGATCGTCAAGTACCACGACATTGAAAAGGAGATTGACCAGCGGCAGACCACACCGCGTGAGACTGCGCTGGGTATCCGTCGGTTCATCTGCGGACTTTCCAAAAAACTGCTGATTTCCAATGCGATGGGACAGATGGCGGACGCGGTATTCGCGCTGCCCGCAGGAGAAATCGGTATGTTTGCCGCGTGGACGGGCGCGATCTGCTACACGCTGCAAATCTACTTCGACTTTTCCGGTTACAGCGACATGGCGATTGGCATGGGTCGCATGTTCGGCTTCCATTTCCTCGAGAATTTCGATTACCCCTATACGGCAACCACGATTCAGGAATTCTGGCGGCGCTGGCATATTTCGTTGTCGACTTGGTTCCGCGATTATCTGTATATCCCGTTGGGTGGTAACCGCAAGGGAAAGGTACGCACCTGGGTCAACCGTGTGATTGTGTTCTTCACGACTGGTCTGTGGCACGGCGCGAACTGGACGTTCGTGCTGTGGGGGTTGTGGCACGGTCTGTTCTCGGTGCTCGAGGACAGCGGGATCGTGCCCGCGCGTCGGCTCAAGGGCAGAGCGCTCGGGCATGTGTATACCATGCTGGTGGTCGTGCTCGGCTTTACGCTGTTCCGTGCGGAATCTCTCTCTCAGGCAGGCGCGATGTTCGCGGCTATGTTTGCCGGCGTGGGGCTGGGCTGGACAGGAACTGTGACCGTATGTTCCTTATTGACACCGGTATTCCTGTTGACACTGATGCTGGCGCTTTTGCTCAGCTTGCCGACCGCGAAACGGTTGCAGCCGAAAAATGAGTCGATCACGCTTGTAGGGGCTATGGTGCTGCTCGTGCTGTGTATGCTCAACCTGTCTGCGGGTACATTTAACCCGTTCATTTATTTTCAGTTCTGAGGAGGCTGCCATGAAATACAAAATTTTTACCGCAGCCTTTGTGCTGCTTTGCTTGATCCCTTCAGCAGGCATGTTGTTTCTGCCGCCGACGCAGGCGGCTGCAAATGAGCGGCTGTCGCCTAAGCCGACCTTGAAAAACGAGGACGGGAGTTGGAACACCGCCGTGCTCGACCAGGTGACCGACTATATCGCGGATCACTTTGCGCTGCGGCAGGAGATGGTCACGGCAAACGCCGCTTTGCAGACTACGCTGCTGGCCACGTCCCCGGCTGAGGATGTGATCTATGGCTCAGATGGCTGGCTGTACTATGCGGAAACGCTGGACGACTACCAAAATCACGCGACGCTGACTGAGGAGCAGGCGCGACAAGTCGCACAGACGGTCGCGGATATGCAGGCGTATTGCGAAGCGCGCGGCGCACGGTTTGTG
This sequence comes from uncultured Agathobaculum sp., assembly GCF_944380975.1. GTDB lineage: Bacteria > Bacillota > Clostridia > Oscillospirales > Butyricicoccaceae > Agathobaculum. The sequence continues at coordinate 1,614 of NZ_CALWJK010000046.1, forward strand.
TTCACCATCGCGCCCAATAAGAACTCCCTCTATCCCGAACATATGCCGTCACGCTACCTGCAAAGCGATTCCCCGGGCAATTATGAGCTGGTTGCAAAATATTTGCAGGAATATGGTGTACACTATGCCGATTTGTTCACGTTTTTCTCCGAGCAGGATGAGGTGCTTTACCTCCAGACGGATTCGCACTGGACCAACCGCGGCGCGGCGCTTGCGCACGATTTTTTGATGCAAACGCTCGGTTTGCCGTATACGCCGTTTGGGGAGGCATCCTATACAACGGAAAATACCCATCGCGGCGATCTGTACGAGATGCTTTATCCGAAAGGAACGGAATTGGAGGCGCAGCAGCAGTATGAAATTGACTTTTCTTATGTTACGCCGCCGCGTACAGCCGAGGATATTTTGATACAGACTACAAGCGAGCACGCGCAAAACGGACGATTGATCCTGTGCCGCGATTCGTTCGGCAATGCGCTGCATCCTTTTCTGGCGGCAGACTTCCGCGAGGCCGTTATCACGCGGCAGATGCCGTATCCGTTGACGCAGGTGCAGGCAGGCGATACGGTGATCGTTGAAATCGTTGAACGGAACATTGAAAATTTACTCAAATATCCGCCTGATTTAGGGAACTCCCAAGGGACAGAATCCGTCGAATAAAGCAGAAACAACCAGGAGGAATAAGATATGAAAAAGAGAATGACAGCCCTGCTGCTGGCGCTGATTCTGTGCGGCAGTCTGGCAGCTTGCGGCGGCGGGCAGAATACCGCAGCCGAGGACAAAAAGGATAATGAGGCCGTTGATACGGTAAAGGATGAGGAAAACAAGGACAAGGCTGAGGATGAAACCAGCGACAAGGACAAGACCGAAGCGGACAAGGATACCGCTGCCGGCAGTGAGACTTCGGACAGCGCTTCGCAGTCCAAGCCGCAATCTGGCAGCACTGCGTCCGGTACGAGCACGGGCAGCAGCTCCACCAGCAAGCCGCAATCCGGCGGCAGCACGTCGTCTGGTTCGACTTCTTCGGGCAGCAGCGCGACCAGCAAGCCGTCGTCTGGTAGCTCTTCCAGCAATACCTCGTCCGGCAGCACTTCGACCAGCAAGCCGGAATCCACACCGGCTCCTGCGCCGCAGCCCGAACCGGAGCCGGAACCCGCTCAGCCGACCGCTGCACAGGCGTCCGGTTACATCGGTTCTTCGGCCTCTGCGTTGGAAGGTGCGCTCGGTTCGCCCAGCTCCAAGAGCTATTCGCCCAGCTGCATGGGTGAAGGCGAGGACGGCGTTTGGACGTACAGCGGATTTACGGTGTACACCTATCGAGAGAACGGCGTAGAAACCGTCGAGGCCGTATCATAAGAGCATACAAAGAACCCTCTGCCTGCAGGCAGAGGGTTCTTTGTATGAATTACAGGATGACGCGGCGCGGCTTTTGTGCGATTTCGCGCACCGGACGGCAGGGTACGCCGACCGCCAGCATCCCGGCAGGAATGTCCTTGGTGACAACGCTGCCCGCGCCGATGACGGTATTGTCTCCGATGGTCACGCCGGGCAATATCTGCACGCCCATACCGATCCACACATTGTTGCCGACTGTGATAGGTTTGGCGTATTCCAAGCCGGCGTTCCGCTGCGCGGTATCAAGCGGGTGTCCGGCCGTGGAAAAGCAGCAGTTTGGGCCAATGAACACATGGTCGCCAAAGGTGACGGGTGCGCCGTCGAGTATAACCAGATTGTGATTGGCGTAGAATGCCTTGCCTACGCGGATATTGCTGCCGTAATCGACGAAAAAGGGCGGTTCGATGTAGGTATCCTCGCCACAAGCGGCCAGCAGTGTGCGCAGCAGCGCGAGACGTTCCGTTTGCTGTGTGCTGCGCAAGCTATTGTAGTCCATGCAAAGGTCTTTCGCTACCCCGCGGGCTTGCAGCAGTTCGGGGTCATAATTGGCGTCATACAGCAGCCCGGCGGCTGCTTTTTCTCGTTCAGTCATGATATCCTCTCCTCAGTTTTGATGGCGCACCAGCTCATAGTCATCTCCAGAGCGGTAATAGGGACAAGGGCCGTTGCTTTGAGATAGACGGTAAAACTCGTCTTCATCCAGATAGGCTTCGCAGACATACTCGTCCAGAATGTCATCATATACATTATACGCGCAATCTTCGCAGGTTCCGGTCATTGACATGCTTCCTCCGTTCATTCAGGCATGACACAAAAAGGAAAAGCGGGGCGCTTTTGCCCATTCGTTCTGATAAGAGCATACCATAGTTTGTGCAAACATTCAAATAGATGCTTTGATTTTTGTGCAGTTTGTGCTATGATAAAACTGGCAATATCAAGAGGAGCGTGACCAATGTATGAAGCTATATACGTATCAAAATAATGACGGTGTCGACCGCATCGGTGTGGGCTGTGATGGTTGGCCGGGACTTATCTGGCCGATTGAAGCGTTCGGACTGTCGTTTCCGGATATGACCGAGCTGATCCGCCGCATTTCTCCGGCGCAGCTGGCAAGGCTGGCGGATGCAGAGCAGGCAACCGAAGGCGCAGCGCTGCGGTTGAATAGTGTGCGCTTGCGCGCACCCATTCCACACCCGGCGCAGGATGTAATCTGCCTTGGTATCAACTACGCAGATCATGCAGTCGAGTCTGCGCGCTTTCATGAGGATGCGTTTCTTGTCAACCGCAAAAAGGCGGTCTATTTCAGCAAGCGCGTGTGTGAAGCAAGCGGTTGCGGTGATCCCATTCCGGCGTATGAAGGTCTGGTGGACAGTCTGGACTATGAAGCGGAGCTTGGCGTGGTGATCGGCAAGGACTGCAAGAATGTCAGCGTGTCCGAAGCGCCCGGCCATATTTTTGGCTATACGATCGTCAATGATGTATCCGCGCGCAATTTGCAGACCGCGCACAATCAGTGGTATTTCGGCAAGTCGCTCGACGGTTTCACTCCGATGGGGCCGTGCATCGTGACGGCGGATGAAATTGCCTATCCGCCCGCGCTTGCCATTTCGTCCACGGTCAATGACGAACCGCGCCAGAACAGCAACACGGATCATCTGCTGCATTCGGTCGCGGAGATCATCGCAGAGTTGTCTCAGGGCATGACGCTCAAAGCAGGCACCATCATTGCAACCGGCACACCTGCGGGCGTTGGCATGGGCTTCACGCCGCCGAAGTTCCTCAAGAAGGGCGACGTAGTCACCTGCGAGATCGAGGGCGTTGGCAAGCTGACCAATACGGTAGAATAAACAGGGGAGGCGCAGGCATGGATAAGCCCAAGCAGATGATTGTGATGCGGCGGGATTTGAAAATGCGCAAGGGGAAGATTGCGGCGCAGGCAGGGCATGCCTGCGTCACGGCGGTACTGGCTGCGCTGGATCGAGAGCAGCGGCTCGGACAGATTCGAGCAGATGAAGCAGGCGTGACACTGGCAGAGAGTGCACAGTCTGCTACACCGCTCAGCGAATGGTTTTCGCGCGGCGTGGCGAAGGTGTGCGTGTATGTAGATTCGGAGGAAGAATTGCTTGCAATTGACCGCAAGGCAAAGGAAGCAGGCATTTTGTCCGCGCTCATCTGCGACAATGGTATCACAGAGTTTCACGGCAAGCCGACCTATACCTGCCTTGCGTTTGAGCCTGCGCTGCCCGAAAAAGTTGACCCGATCACCGGCGCACTGCCGCTCTTTTGAGTAGCAGTGCGGTTTCGGTCGCAATTTGTAACATTCTTGTGCCTTTACAAACGCGGTATTGCATGATATGATAAACAAAGCCACGAAAAGGAGGGATTGCCATGGGCGCAGCGTCCAAGCAAGGCACCAAACAGGTCACGGCCAACAAAAAAGCATGGCATGACTACTTTGTCGAGGAAAAATACGAAGCGGGCATCGAGCTAGCAGGCACTGAGGTCAAGTCGATCCGACAGGGGCAGATCAATCTGAAGGATTCCTACTGCACTTTCAAGGATGGCGAGCTTTTTGTGCGCGGGATGCATATTTCCCCCTATGAAAAGGGAAATATCTTCAATAAAGATCCGTTACGCGTGCGGCGTCTGCTGATGCACAAAAAGGAGATCGCAAATCTGTTTGGCAAAACCAAGCAGGACGGGTATTCTCTGATTCCGCTTTCGGTCTATTTCAAAAACTCGCGTGTCAAAATCGAGCTTGGTTTGTGTAAAGGTAAAAAGCTGCACGACAAGCGCGACAGTATTGCGGCGCGGGACGCAAAGCGGGAGATGGACCGCGTGATGAAGGAGAGAAATCGTTGATTTTTCGCATCCGATGGATGCACCCGAAATGGGGCCGTAACGGGTTCGACGGGGGTGTTGAAGCCGGGATAGCGGGCCGCAGCGGGGATCTGCGTAAAAAGCTCCAACTGTTTATAAATTAAACAACAACGATTATACTCTTCAGGCTGCCTAATTAAGGCTTAGCCCGTCGGCTCAGAGAGGACCACGGCTCTGAGACCCGGCGTCGATTCAGTGGTGAACGTGTACGGGGTAAGAGTTGCCCCCGTCATGTAACATGACTCTACCAAAACGGCGAGCCTGTTTGCCGGCGCGCCGCGGCGGGAATTCCAAAAGACAAACTGCGCCCGGAGAAGTCACGGTGAATGTGCTTTCGGACAGGGGTTCAACTCCCCTCGGCTCCACCAAATTACCAACTGATACCGCCTGATAACGGGCGGTATCTTTTGTTTTTTACATGTTTTTGCAACAGAAAACGGGGTTTTGAAATTTCGGTAGATATTCCGGTAGATTTACTTTTTGAACTTATGCTACACTATAAGCAGGCAAGGGGAGCGGGGCAAAAAAGCTCCACTCCGGCGCCTGACGATACCGGTATCCGTCTTTCCGGCGCGGCTGTGCACCGCTGCACCGGGCTCCCAATCTGACAAGGGAAGGACGGTGAAACAATATGTCCCGTACGCGCGTTGAGCGCAATATTTCGTATGATGAGGAGAAGAAAAAGTACTACGTCAATCTGGATTTCGGGCGCGACGCGCACGGACACCAGATCAAAAAGACCCGCACGTTCGCGCGGCTGACCGACGCCCGCAAGGCACTGCGGCTGCACGAGGTGCAGCGTGACTTCGGCGCGCTGACCAAACCGAACGACACGACCGTTGCCGAGTGGCTGACCTACTGGATGGACGCGGTCGTGCGGCCCAACCGCGCCGCGACTACCGTGCATGGGTATAGCCAGATGATCGTCAACCACATCATTCCGCAGCTGGGCGCGATTCGGCTGCAATCGCTGTCACCGCAGCGTATCCAGCAGTATTACGCCCACCTGTGCCATGACTGCGGCTTGTCACCCAACACCGCGCGCAAGCATCATGACCTGCTGCGCAATGCGCTGCGCATCGCGGTCATGCAGGATGTGCTTGCCCGCAATCCGACCGACCGCGTCGAGCCGCCCAAGTTCAAGCGGCCCGAACCGCAGTTTTACGATGTTGGCTCGCTGCGCCGCTTGTTGGACGCAGTCGAAGGCGACAAACTCGAGCCGGTCGTGTATCTGGCCGGGTATCTCGGTCTGCGCCGCGAGGAAATGTGCGGCCTGCGGTGGAAGGACGTGGATTTTCAGGGCAAAACCTTGTGTGTGCATCGCGCCCGCACGATGGCCGGTTCGCAGGTGATCGAAAAGGACACCAAAAACCGTTCCTCGACCCGGCTGCTGCACATGCCGGAGGAAGTCGTGCGCGTACTGCAGGCCGAACGGCGTCGGCAGCGCGAGAACCGGCTGCTGTTCGGTAAGGAGTATCAGGACACGGGCTATGTGCTGACATGGCCGAACGGTGAGCCGTATCTGCCGAATTATCTGACCGAGACATTCAGCACGTTTATTCGTCGGAACCATCTGCCCAAGCTGACGCTGCATGGGCTGCGGCATACCTTTGCGACACTTGCGAACTACTCCGGTGCGACGATCTACAACATCAGCCGCTCGCTGGGGCACAGTACGGTCGCGACCACGTCCATGATCTACACGCATCTGCTGGATACGACGCACGAGCAGACGATCGAGGCAGTCGCGCAGAGTCTGCGGCAGGGCGACAGACGGAAAAAGCGAAAACAAGTGAAATAGAATGGAAAGCAGTCTCTCAACCGGTGTTGGGAGACTGCTTTTTTACATGTTGAGCAGCAGGATGCGCAGACCGGATTTGCGGGCGTATTGCAGCGTATACGCGCTGCCGCCGGTCGCACGGGTGCAGTATGCTACGCAAACAGCACTGTGGTCAACTATAAATCGGTTGCGGCGCTGCATGCAGCCGCGGGTGTAATGTTCGGAGGTGTAAATCACTTCGTTCACGCGGTGCAAGATGTGTTCATATCGGCTGACTGACGCGGCAGACCATCCGCGGGTTTGCTCGCGGCAGGGCAGCGCCAAAATAAGCTGGATTTGCGGAAACTGGTCGCGCAGTCGCAGTACGGTTTCGGCGGCCAGTGTGTCGAAACCCAGTGCCCCGCCAGCGTAAAAGTATCGAATGTCGTCTGCAATCAGTTCAAGAATCACAGCTTCCAACTTTGCGGCGAGTGCCGGTAGGATTTCCGGTGGGATGTTGCGATGACCGGTAAAGCAGCAGGCGTGTAATCTATTCATTTCTGCGTCTCCCTATATTTTAGAATTGCACTTATATAAGTGCAATTCTAACGCATTCATCGAATAAAATCAATACATATTGCACCAATATAAGTGCGAGAGGTGTTGGCGATGAATGCGGAATACGAAAAAATGTTGGGACAAAATATTCGCAAACTGCGTATGCAACGCAATCTTTCACAGGAACAGGTAGCTGCACAGCTGCAAGTACATGGCTGCGATGTGACGCGAAGTGCCTTTGCAAAAATCGAAGTCGGGCAACGGCATATCTATCCGGATGAATTGAAAGCATTGAAGGATATTCTGACAGTTTCCTACGACGAATTATTTATCTGAAAGAACAAAGCGGCTTGAACAGAATTGTTCAGGCCGCTTTGCCTTTGTCTGGAAAAATCAACTAGTTTATGCTATGCTAGATTAAAACAAATTCTCTGTCTGGGAGAAGGGGCATATTTTTAAAACCGTGATTATATCAGGAATGCTGATGCGTGTAAATTATGCGATGCGTCGATAGCGACAACAATTGGATTTTTGCTGAGAAAGTTGCTAAAACGATCGGGGTGTGGAGGAATTTTGTGTGCAGGAATACTTGAAATCTTACGCGCAAGCTGCAATACAAGGCTCTAAAAGTTATTATCAATACCTGACGGAACATCAGCGCGGATTGATTGAGTATCGAGTTTTGAAAACAAGACAGGAAGGATCGCATTTTGTGCTAACTTTGCGATCTTTGCTTTCATATGCGGATACGGTGCAGGTGCGGATCGAGAATAAGATATACACACAAGAACAAATCAAGCCAACAGAATATTGTGAGCAAACCAATGAGTTAACCGTGCGTCCATTGGATGAGTTGCGGCAAGTGTTGGCAGATACTCCGATACATAAGATAACCGTAATCTCGGATTTACGGTTCTTGGTGAAACGGGTGGAAGACTGGTATCGCAGTTATGGACTGCGAATTGCGCTGCCTACACAATCCTGTTCGGTTTCAATGCCGAAGGATGTAGCTTTGTCATCTCAGGCTTCCGAGGAACAGAAAAATGCTGTTGCAGCAGCGTTATCGCAGCCATTTTCCTACATTTGGGGTGCGCCGGGCACGGGGAAAACACAGTTTGTTTTAGCACGGTGTATTCTGGCGTATGTTCAGGCTCAAAAGCGAATTTGGATTACGGCACCGACCAATAATGCAGTTGAGCAGATGCTGTACGGCGTGTTGCCGGTTTTACAGGAAGCCGGGATTTCATTGCGAAAGGTGCTTCGCTTAGGAGTGCCTTCTCGGGCGTTTAAAAGTCAATACAGTGAAGTGTGTGAACAAACGGATAAAGCGAAATTGCATGGGGAAATACAGGCGCAGTTATTGCAGATAGAAGCTGCAATTGCTGCAAATCAAGAACAACTGGACAAATTAGAAGCATATCGCAATTTTTTATCCTTTGAAAAGGCACAGGACTTTCTAGAACGTACATTGCCGGATTGGCAGAAACGAATGCAGCAGCAAATATCGGAACTCGATAGATTAGAACAGGAATGTATCGAATGGCAGGGAAGAGGATATCTGGCGCTTGCAGAACTGGAAACCTGTCAGACAAAAGAGAAAAAGCATACAGTAAATGTGGTAGATTTCACAAGACAGGTACGACTATACAACAACGGTTGGCGAAAATGGCTATTCGCTGGGCGTAGGGAAAAATTGATGCAGTCGCTTCAAACAGAAATGCACGAGTTGGATGAAGTGCGTGCGCAGAGCCATCAGTTGATTGCAGAACGCAAGGAGTATATCCAGAAAGAAGCCGATGCCCGGCAGCAACAGAAGCAGGTTCTGAACGAGATTGCGCATAGCAAAACAGAACTGCAGATGTGGGCATCGTATTGGAAACCATTGCTGCAGTCCGCCAAGAAATTGCGGGAAACATGGTTTGCAGCAGATTTGGCGGCTTTTTGTACCCAACTTGAACGAGCACGCAATATTTTGGAGGACAAACGGCCGCAATATGAAGAGTGCAGTGAGTGGTCTGAAACCGCGCTGTTGGAGAGCAAAAAAGACTTAGAGCAGCAAAAAGCCAGTTTCCTAAAACAAAAAGAAAATTTGGAAGAGCAGGGTAATGGCATACGCTGGCGCGAATGCTTGGTGCTGGCGGGAACTGTGGATACTTGTCTATATCGGATGCCGCCGAATGGAGAATTGGCTCCTGCCCATATTTTTTTGGACGAGGCAGGATACTGTTCGCTGATCAAAGGTGCTGCGCTGCTTGCTTACGCTTGTCCGGTGACATTTTTGGGAGACCATATGCAGCTACCGCCGGTTTGTGAAATGCCTGATGCGGATATGCAGGAAGGCCGGGAGCCAAATGTTTGCTTGTGGGCACAATCTGCGTTGTTTGCAGAGGATATTTTCACACAATCAATTTTACAGATTGCGAATACATATTTAATGCACCTGCCTGCGCGTTTTGAAAAACTGAAGCGTTTTGATTTGACACATACTTACCGTTTTGGGGAAGCGCTGGCTAAGGTTCTGGCCAAAACGGTATATTCCAGTTCGTTTTATGGCAACCCGGCGCATAAGACGGATATTTTCGTTTTGCACGCTGCAGCTTCGCAGGAAAAAGTGAAAAAGCGTACCAGTCCGGCGGAATGCCGTGCAATCGCTTCTTACATCCAATCGCATCCCAATGAACAGATCGGGGTGATTACGCCATACAAAAATCAGCGGGATGCGATACGGAATTTGTTACCGCGTTCGTCAGGTTGGGAAGATAAGGTTTTAACGGTACATGGCTCGCAGGGAAGAGAATGGGATACAGTATTATTCAGCGTTGTAGATACTCTGGATAAATGGTTTACTGATTCCGACAGGTTGGAGAGCAATGGAAAACGTGTCATCAATACCGCTGTCAGTCGCGCAAAACGGCGTTTGATTCTTGTGTGCGATGCAGAGTATTGGGGGATGCAGCATACTCAACTGATTGGGCAGTTACTGGGAGTTGCAGAGAGATATGATGGTCTTTTGCAGTCAGACATTTCGAAGGTTTAAATTAAGAACAGATAGGACGTGAAGAAAGGGAATGTTAGAGATCGTGGGATTCCGGAAACGAAACAGTGATGAGGAGGGAGCCTGATGGCTCCTTCTTTTTGTTGATTCTGGTTTTATGGGCAAACAGAACTTATGATAGGATACTTTCTGGAAGCGATCCAATGAACCATTTTTGATACAGCGGCTCTTATAAACAGAGGCGTTGCATGTATGCGGTATGGAGTATGGCCCGTAAACGGGATGACGATGGCTATCGCAGTTGACAGGCATACGCTCTTATGATAATATACTAACTGTACTATTACAAATAATACAGTTGGAGGATGGGGTGGATTGCATGTTCAAAAAGATGACAGCATGGGTACTCGTGGCAGCATTGCTTGTGCCGGTATGGCCGGCGCGGGCGTTTGCAGCTAGTAGGGGGCCAGACAATGGTTTTACAGAACTTCGGACGCAGCAAGCGGATGGTGGTATCTATCATTTGCTCGAGCACACAGATACGGGTGCTCAGGTAGTGTGGCTGGACAACGGCAGCGAAACGCGCGAGTTTGCCGTCGGCTTCCGCACGCCGCCTGAGGACAGCAAAGGTGCGAACCATGTCCTTGAACATTCGCTGCTGTGCGGCAGCGAACAGTATCCCTTAAACGACCTAATGCATATTTTGCAGAATAGCTCGGTTGCACAGGAAATCAACGCCTATACAAGTGAGGATTATACGACTTATGTGTTCTCCACTACGGATGAGCAGGATTTCTACAATCTTGCAGATATCTACACCACTTGCGTGCTGTTTCCACGCCTGCGCACTGAGCCGAATATCTTCAAGCAGCAGGGCATCCGTACCGAATGGGTAAATGGCAAAGCGCAGTATAATGGCATTGTGTACAGCGAGCTGCGGTTGCGCAATCTGGACACTGCGCAGAACTCGCTGAACTTTGTGTCCAGCCAGTTGTACGAAAACCTGTACGGGGATACCTCGCCGACGTTTGATGCGGGTGGAGCGATCCCAGACATCTTCGATTTGACCTATGAGGATGTCATGCGGGTTTACGATACTTATTACACGCCTTCCAATATGCTGGTCTATACAGCGGGCGAGCAGGACATTGATAAAACGCTCGCCATGCTGGACAAGTATCTTGACCAAGCGGGTGAGCGGAACCGCCCAGAGATTCAAATTGATGTGGCGCCAATCGCGCCGTCTCAGCTGGTGCAGGAGTATCATGTCACCGAAGCAACGCAGACGGTCGATATTGGTTTTATGGCGCATGGCCCAAGTCTGCTGGACAGCAAAAAGTCCGAGGCATGGGGCGCGCTGGTAACCTGTATGCAACAAATGCTTCGCACGCAATTTCCGGACGCATTGGCCTATACCGTAGGCGGCAATGCAGGCGGGGTCTACAATGTCGGTGTCATTCTGTCGCAGGTGCCGATCGCGCAGAAAGATGCGGCAGTCGCGGCAATGCAGCAGGTGCTTGCCGATATCGCGCAGAATGGCATCTCGTCTGATATGCTGAACGACGCGCTCGACCAACAGAAAGAGGCGCAGCAGTTCGGACGCGAGGAAGTGTTTATGGGCTTTGCCTATGCGGAGGACCCGCTGGCCTGTGTTGGCCGTGCGGATGTGATCACCGGCCTGCGGAACGATCCAGACTACTTCAAGACACTGGCTGCTGAATGGATGGATAGCCCATACCAGACCCTTGTGGTTTCTGGCAACGGCGCGACGCAATCGGAAACCTGCGAGCCGCAGCTGACCGCGTCGGAACTGGAACAGGTCAAGCGGGACACCGAGGATTTTAACGCGTGGCTGGACCAGCCGGACGATCCGGCTGTGCTTGCCCGCCTGCCGATGTTGGATCTGAAAGATTTTGCGGACGACTCGTTCTCGATGAACCAGACAAGCGAGACCACAGAGGGAGTAACGTATTATTTTAACGAAGAGGAACAGAGCGAAGCTCCGTCCTTTTCGTTATACTTTCCGGTCGAGGTCAAAAACAAGGATGCCGCGCTGTGGTGCCTGCTGTGTGAATTCCTGAACGACCGCATGCAGGCGGCGGGTCTGTCCGGCTATCTGGGGATGTCTTCGGGCGAGCGGTATGACGATCCGGACACGCTGCATCCAGCGCTGATCCTCGGTGGATCTGGGGAAGCGGGCAAGATGGGGGAGACTGTGCAGGCACTTACCGCATGGCTGCAAAGCCCGCCGCTTACAGATACGGCTGCGTTGCGTGATTTTCTGAGCGATCGGAAGAGCGCGCTGCGTGCGCTGTACAGTGACCCCTACTACTATGAATACAGCATGATGTTGCAGGCCAGCACCCAGCCCAACCGGTTCATGGACAGCATTCCTGCGGGCTTCGTCGGTGCATCCATGTCATATAAGGCTTTCATTGATACGGCGGCGGCCAATCCGGACAGCGATGCGGCGCTGCTCACGAGCATGCGTACTTTGCTGGATGGCGCGCTGCAGCGTACCGGTGTTGCAACTGAGTTCACCGGCAGTCGTGCGGATTACAGTGATTTCCGGCAAGCCGCTGCGGCTTACCTCGCTGCGCTGTCCGCAGGGACGGGAGCATCTTCGTGCCAATGGCTGCCGCAGGGCTGGCCGAGCGCGCTGGTGATATCCTCCAATACGCAGGCTTCCAACCATGTGATGTTGGTCGGGGCATTTGAAAACAAGCCAGACAATATGGCGGTATACGATGTGCTGAGCGCGGCTTTGACAGCGAAGTATATGCTGCCCGAACTGCGCGACCGGCGCGGTGCGTACGGTGCGGGGCTGCGCTTTGAACCGAACGGCGTGACTATGGTGTCTTCCGGCGGCGTGAGCGTGGATGAAGCAGTCGCGGTATTTCGAGGTGCAGCGGCATTTCTGCGTACACTGCAACTGGCGCCGAGCGAATTGACGGGATTCAAGGTCAGCGCGGTCAGTGAGTTTGACAGCAACGCGGAATGGGAGCGCGCGAGCGGCTTAGGGCTGGCGCGCGCAGGACGAACGCAGGCGGATTACGCAGCGGAACGCGCCGCCATTCTCGCTGTCACTGAGGATGACCTCAAAGCGTGTGCGGACGAATTGGAGCGTATGATTCAGCAGGCAACCGTGTTTGCGCAGACAACCAAGTCGGCGGCAGCTGACGTGCAGTATCCGTTTTCTGCGTATGTAGACGCAGATACGGGCAAGGTGACGCCGCAGCTGCGAGACGATATTCCGGTGTCGAGTGATAAAACGCCGATCACCCGCGGCGAAGTCGCGGTATTGCTGGCGGACAGCTTGGTAGACCAGAGCGCGGCGGAGCAACCGGATCTGTCGCGGTTTACCGACATAACGCCTGGCAGTACGCAGGCAAATGCGCTGGCCAAGCTGCACGATCGCGGTCTGTTCAATGGCTATGCGGACGGCAGCTACCGCCCACAGGAAAAGATCACCCGTGCAGAGTTTTGTGTCATTGCGTCTGCATTGGTAAAAGACAACTCGAAAGCAGGCGGGCAGTCATTCCGGGATGTATCGGATAGCCACTGGGCGCATGATGTGATTGCTGGCATGGCAGCGCAAGGGATTTTGAAAGGGTATGGAGACGGGACTTTCCGCCCAGAGGCGCCGATCACTCACCAGCAGGTAGTGCTTATTTTGCAGCGGCTGGCGAGCGCATAAGCGTCATCGGAAAGACAGTGGCAAGAAAAATTGCATTTCGTGCAAAAGGCCATGCGGGGCGATATGCCCTGCATGGCCTTTTGATTTTGCCGAAAAGTCAGTGGTAAGCCTAAAAAGGTTATAGTTCGTTGATCGTTGCGGACACTGCCATTTTGCAGATTCGTCTTCCCGGGGCCAACGGAACGATGAGCGCGGTACAGACCAGCAGCACCAGAATCCCACCCACAGAGGAAAGGGGAAGCCGCCAGGCGGTGCCCCAATAGTTGGTAATCATCTGCCCATAGAGAAAGTAGTGCAGCGGCAGACCAAGCCCGAAGCCGGCAATTAGCCCCAGCAAGGTATAGGTGGCAGACTCTGTGGTGATCATCTTCTGGATTTGGTGCTCGTCCATGCCCACGGCACGCATGGCGCCGTATTGCCTTGTTCTGGCCGACACACTCATGGCAATGCTGTTCGCGGTATGGATCATGGTGATCAGGGTGATAACCACCAGAAAACCGTACACAAACAGGCAGAACATAAAATAGGTGCTTTTGGTGTCCTTGTTTAGGGATAGACGGTCATAAAAATCATACTGCCCATTGGCCAAAGCCTGCAGTTGATTGATATCTTGCTGTGTGGCGTCTTTGGTCAGCTGCACATCTAGGATGGCATAGGCATTCTTGCCGGTGATGGAGGTAAACAGCGCTTCCGAGCAGATTACCGTGGGTTGATCCGACGTATCAAAGGGGCTATCTTCCAGAACACCGGCTACCGTGAGGGAAGTGCTGTCCAGTTGGATGATGTCGCCCACTTGCAGAGTGTTGCTTTTGTCAAAAACCGTTAGGACACCGCGGCCATCCCGGACCGCGTCCATATCCCCGGACACCAAATCCTCCTCTGCCCACTGGAATTGCTGCGCATCATAAGAGATGAGATCGATCGTTCCCGATTTTCCCTCATACACTGCGGGGAGACTTTGATACATCCGGCCAAAGGCGCGCTTGACATAGGGCTGCTGCGCCACTTCGGCGGCAAAAGATGGATCGATCTTACACTGATTTCCTGGGCTGCTGTAAAAGACGTCCGGCGCCCATGGCTGCAGCGGATTGAGGGCAAGCTGAACCCATTGCACCAGAACGGAAAAACTCAGGATCAGGATGATGCTGAGTGCAAAGGAGCCGGTCATCAGCAGCAGATTTTTCGGTGAGGAGACCGCGTGGTGTATGCCAAGAGCCGTCTCGATGTGAAAAAAGCCCTTTCGCACCGGACGGGACACAGATTTTCCTTGATTACTGTTTCCGGTAACCGCAGCAATCGGGGAGACAGACGCAGC
>NZ_CALWJK010000047.1 GCF_944380975.1 uncultured Agathobaculum sp.
ACTTCACATCGTGTTCCTTGCCTCTGAAAACATTGATTTTACTGGACTATCTCATGTTTTCTTATTAGGAGGCGGGGAAAGCAGCCTGTTTTTGTTTCTTTTGCCGTTTCTCCTCTCTTTTTTCAATGTTTTTATCATTTGTTCACAAATTCTACACAAAAGAGTCGTATCCTGCCTTTTATATCTTTTGATCCATTCCACGAGATGGAAGAAAGGACATCCAAACATGACGACTTTTTTTGCGCGCTGCGACGCACCGCATCCGGACGCGTTCCCGCTGCTCGGCCTGCGGCACATCCTGCTTCTGCTGGCGCTCGCGGGCTGCATCATCGCAGGACTGCTCTGGATCCGGCAATTACAGCCGCAGCAAGCGCAGCATGTGCTGTACGGCGCGGCGATCCTCGTTCCCACGCTCGAACTGAGCCACTCGATCTGGCTGTATTTGACGGGCACGACCTCGCTGGTCAAGCTGCTTCCGCTTCACCTGTGCGGCCTGCAAAGCCTGTTCATTCCGCTGGCCGTATTCACGAAGTTCACCTGTTTCCGCGATTTCGTGTATGCCACGTCGCTGCTTGGCGGTATTTTCGGCACAGTCATGCCCGCCGGTGTGGCGGATTATTACCCGCTGCTGTCTTTCCAGACGCTGCAAACCTTTGCGCTACATGGCTTGCTGGTTTTTGTCCCGCTTGCGATGATCCTGTGCGGCCTGCACCGTCCATCCATCCAGCGTTTTCCCCGGGTGCTGTGCATTTTCCTGCTTGCCGCTCTGGCCGTCGGCATGGTGGACCAGCTGTTCGGAGAAAATTATATGTTCCTCTACGCTCCTCCGGCCGGCACGCCGCTGGTATGGATTTTCAACACCTTTGGCCGCGGTATTTATCTGGGCTGCACCTTTGTCCTGCTGTCAGGCGCCAGCTTGCTCATCCATCTCCCCTTCCGTACAGCAGCAAACGCGGATTCGGAGGATACGCCAATACCCTTGCCCGCACTGCAACGGCTGCACAAAAGCCGCCTTTGGCATCGTTCTTAAACAAGAAAAGCGTGTTTCCAAAATGGAAACACGCTTTTTTCATTCTTCTCAGTTCCGTTCGTCCAGATTGATGTAATCGACCGTCTTGGCCAGCGGCTTGTAAGCCGGGCGGATGATCTTGCCGCCGGTCGTGACCTCCTCCAGCCGGTGTGCCATCCAGCCGACAATACGCGCAGTCGCAAACAGCGGGGTGTACAGCGACTTGGGCAGACCGAGCATCTTATACACCAGCCCGGAATACATATCCACGTTGGCGCACATCGGCTTGTCGCTGCCCTTCTTTTCGGCAAAAATCGCAGGCGTGAGCTTTTCGACCAGCTCAATGAGATCCATTTCCTTGGAAAAGCCGGTCTTTTCGGCCAGCGGACGCGCCGCCCGCTTGAGCGCCACAGCACGCGGGTCGCTCTTGGTATAGATGGCGTGGCCCATACCGTAAATCAGGCCGGAGCCATCGCCCGCCTCGCCGTCCAGAATGCGGCGCAGGTAATCCGCGACCTCATCCTCGTCCGTCCAGTCGTGCAGGTTGGCTTTCATCTCTTCAAACTGCTTGACAACGCGCAGGTTCGCACCGCCGTGCCGCGGCCCCTTAAGCGCGGAAACCGCTGCAGCAATCGCAGAATACGTATCCGTGCCGGACGAGGAGGTGACGCGCACGGTAAACGAGGAATTGTTACCGCCGCCGTGCTCGGCGTGCAGGATCAGACAGCGATCGAGCAGCTTGGCTTCGTCATCCGTATACTTGCCGTTCGGACGCACCAGATGCAGAATGTTCTCCGCGGTCGAGCGTTCCGGATCGGGCACATGCAGGAACATAGAATCGCCGTCAAAGTAACGCCGCTTGGCCTGATACGCATGCGAGATGATAACCGGGAACTTCGCCATCAGACTAATGCCCTGCCGCATGATGTTCTCTACCGTGGTCTCATCCGGATTTTCGTCATAGGAATAAAGCGCCAGCGTTGCACCCGCCAGCTTGTTCATGATATCGCGACTGGGCGCGCGCATAATCATGTCTTCGGTGAAATTGTCCGGCAGCGCACGCTCCAGCCCGATCGTGTGCTGGAACTCCGCAAGCTGGCTGCGGGTGGGCAGCTTGCCGCACATCAGCAGATAGCCGACCTCTTCAAAGCCAAAGCGGTTCTCGCTTTCCAGACCATGGATTAAATCGTATACATTATAACCTCGATAGGTCAGCCGGCCTTCGATCGGCTCTCGCTCGCCTTCGTTGATGATGTAACCATGTACGTTGCCCAACCGGCTTGCGCCAACCAGCACACCCGTTCCATCCGCATTGCGCAAACCCCGCTTGATGCGGTAACGGGAATACAACTCCGACGGGATCTGGCTGTTCAAGCGAAAACTCTCGCTCAATTCGTGCAGGAGTTCCTCACTCACATAATTCGGCTGAATCGTCATCCGGCTTTCCCCTTTCCGTGCTTACCTTATCTTTATGAATATATTTTACTCCTATCCTGCATACATGTCAAATTCTGTTGCTTGTGTAAGCCTACAAAAACTATTTTTCTACACTTTTCTGCGTTGTTCACTCTGCCTGTACGCAAGTTATTTCCTCTTATTGTGCAAATGTTTTCTCGATTTGCCCTGCAAAAGCAGCAGAGCATGCAGCAACAAAAAAATCACGGCAAAAAGCCGTGATTTTTTCTCTTCCTTTATTTAGGCTGTTTTTATCACATCAGATCGAGCAGCTTGTAGCAGCGCGCCTTGGTGTAGCTCTGCTTGAAGCTGTAAGAGGCAAGCTGGCCTGCCGTCTCATCCGAGCTTTCCTTCGCCGCGTTCGCCGCGCCGGAGTCGCGCTCCTCGACCCACTGCTTATAGCTTTCCTCTTCGGCGGCATACTGATCCGCATTCAAAACGGTTGCCAAATAATCATACATCTGCACCAGCAGATTATCCCACGCCTCAAACGAGCTTGCCGTCAGCGCCAGCTCATCCTCCTGCGTAGCGGCGGAGGCGATCTGAAGATCGTTCTGCTCGAGCGCATCCATCTGGCTGCTGAAATCCTGCTTCTGCTCGTTCTGCTTCTGCTCGGTTTCCTGCTGCTTCTGCTCGGCCTCCTGCGCCTTGGTCAGCTCGTCGCGCAGCTCGGAAACCTGCTTTTTCTGATCGCTGGTCAGCGTATCATCCGCATCGAGCGAATCCAGCTTGCCGGCAGCCGCGTCATACTTCTTATCCGCCAGATAGCTCTTCACTTCCTCAATATCCGAAGCGAACTCGCTATCCGACTGCGCGGTTTCGGACTGGTCGATCAAATCCTCAATGGCCTCGTACAGCGCGGAATCCGGATCGGTCACCCGGTTTTGCAGCTGCTTGAGCAACGCGATCGCCTCGGTGTACTGACCATTATCCACATAAGCCTGTGCGGTCTGGAAGTCCTCCAACAGCTGAATGGTCGCATCCAGAGAGGAGGGGTCCTTTGCTTCCGCCTGCGCAGCGGTATAATACTGGAGCGCCTTGTCAAAATCGCCGCGATTTAGGTACTTCTCCGCCAGCGTCAGGTTTTCGTCCGGCTGACGGCTCATGATAAACCAAATACCGCCGCCGATCAGCGCGATAATCAACACAACGACCACTGCGATCACCGCGCCCTTTTTCCCCTTGGAAGGCTTGCGATACGGCTGGTCATCCGGGTCAGGCTCGGAAAAATAGGTCGTGCGCGGTGTGCCGGACGAACGCGACGTACCCGATACGCGCGATGCGCGCGGCGTATCCGAAGGGCGGCGCATCGACGACAGCTCCTCCGCCGTCGGGATATGCGGATCGGTCGCGGCAAACGGATCGCCCGTAGTAACGCCGTCCCCTGACATGCTGTTACCGCGATGATCTTCCTTCATCGCCGCGTCAAATGCCGAAAGGTCGATCGGCCCTTTCAGTTCGTCGGGCAGCGAAGTAAAGACGGCGGTTTCATCGTTGACGCCCTCCTGCTCAACGACCGCGCCGCAGAATGGGCAGAATTTGCCCGCGATGGGCAGCTCCCTGCCGCAGTTCTTGCAAAGCATGGATGGTTCCTCCTCTATCATATACAAATATAACAATCCTATATTAGTATAACATGCAGAAAAGCGCTTGTAAACCTTTGTAACGGGAACCGAACAACCCAATTTTACGTCTGGTATCTCAGCGGGAAATCATGGGAAAGCGGACTTTGTATCGAAACTGAAACCGCGCTTTGGCTTGACAAGCCATGTCCCACGACCGTACAATATACTTATTATGGAACAAGGGGGATTATGCCTTGAAAAAACGTCTTTTCAGCGGCCTTTTGGCTGCTGTCATGCTGCTGACCACCGCATTTGCCGCGGGTGGCGACGCAGCTGCCGAACAGGAAAACAACACCGGAACAGTGCTGACCTTTGCGGTCACCCTGCCGGATCAGATGGACACCGACCAGATGGAGGACAGCATGGTCACGCAGGTGCACACCGTGCTCCAAGACCGTCTGGAACAGCTGGCGCTGTCGGACGCGCAGATCACCTTCCCGGATGACCGCAAGACCGTCATTGTCACCCTGCCGGACGGCACGGACACCGCCCCGGCCGACGTTGCGGCCTTTCTGTCGCAGACCAATGCCCTGTCCATTACGGACGCAAACGGCACGGTCAGCCTGACCCGCACGGACGTGACCGCTGCGGAAGCCGGCCAGCCCGCGGAGGGCGACGGCGGTTCGGTTTACATACAGCTCACCCTGACGGACGACGCGCAAACGGCGCTTGCCGCGCTGGGCGAGGATGACGCACTGTCCGTCACGCTGGACGGTGAAGCCGTTGGCGAGACAGTGTCCTATGACGCAGATAATGCGGTGCTGAACATCACCGGCGGCTTTGACCTCAATGCTGCCAAGCTGTATGTTGCGCGCATCATGGCGGGCACGCTGCCCGTCACGCTGACGCTGACCGGAGAAACGCAGCCCGAAGAACCGGAACAGCCTGCCGAGCCTGCTTTCCCCGATATTGTAGGCCACTGGGCGGAAAATGCGCTGAACACAGCAGTCGATATGGGTCTGCTCAAGGGTACGGACGGCAAAATGCTGCCGGATGACCCGGTCAAGCGTTCGGAAGCCATTGTTATGCTCAACCGCGCGCTCGGCGCGACCATCGCGGATGACACAAGTGGCCTGAGCGGCACGCCTTCCAACGCGTGGTACGCAGCCGACCTCGGCAAAGCCATTCACCTCGGCCTGATCGACGCGAACGACAGCCGCAACTTCGACACCGCCGCCACCCGCGCGGAAGCATTTGAGCTGCTCGCCCGCGCATTCGTCTTTGACCGCGCGGAAGCCGGTGCAGATGAACTGAGCGCTTTCACCGACATCGGCTCGATGACCGCAGCGCAGCAGCAGGCAGCAGCCGCGCTGGTATCTGCCGGTGTGGTCAACGGCGTGACCTATACCACCCTTGCCCCGCAGGCTACGCTCACCCGTGCGCAGTTTGTCACCATGATTACCCGCGTTGCGGATCAGATCCTTGCCCCGCAGGAGGAAACCGCAGATGCAACTGCGGAGACCGATGAAAATGCAGACACGGAGACCGAAGCAAGCACCGAAACCGACACGGATGCCGAGACGGGTGCTGAACCGGCGGCGTCGCTGACCGGCAATGCCATTCTCGCTTTCCCGGAATACACGGTATCCGATACGGAACTGAACGGCGACCTGATTTTCGCCACTGCCGCGCAGAATACCACGCTTGACGCGGTCACTGCACACGACCGCGTGGTGCTCAAGGGCGCGGAAAACACCAAGCTCAACGTGCAGAACAGCTCTTACCTCTCCACCCTTGCGGTCGATCCTGCAGGCACGGCGGATGTGACCCTGTCGGACGATTCCTCTACCGGCACACTGGTCATCGCAGGCAAGGGCAACACGGTAAACTATACCGGTACGGCTGACAATATCGAGATCACCGCTTCCGGCCGCACGATCAACCTGTATGAGTTGCAGGCGGATACCGTGACGATCATCGGCAGCAACAATACGATCGTGGCTGACGGCTCGATCGGTTCGGTTGCCATCAATGGCGGTGCGAAAAACAACAAGCTGACGCTGAATGGAACGGTGGATAACCTGCTGGTGGCAGGCGTCGGCACAACAGTAGACGGCAAGGGCAAGGCCACCACGGTCGATATCCGTGCGGTCAACTGCACCGTATCCATCCCGGCGGATTCCATGATCGAAAACATCGACCCCGGTCTTACCGGCGTAACACTCTCGATGGGCGTGCCGGACAAGGTCAAGGCGGGTGGTTCGCTGGTGACCCAGGTCACCTTCCAGGGCGTAACCGAACCCAAGATCTGTTCCGCACAGTGGTATAAAAACGGCAAGCCGATGAGCGGCTATTCCAACGACAGCTTTGAGCTGACTGCGGACGCTGCTTCCCGCATCACAACCTATTTCACCTTCACCAAGGACATGGATACCAGCGTGACCATGGGCTTTAAGCTGACCTATGAAAACCCCTCGACCGGTGAAATCGAAGAGAAGTATGTGGAAAAAGCGGTGCCGATCGAGAATTACTCGGACGAGTGGTACTATCAGCGCGATGTAAACCGCATCCTGAATCTGGTCTCCTCGACCTATCGCGGCAATTACACCTCGTCTTATGCGATCAACAACGATTATCAGACCTATGAAAAGGAAGTCTGGGTCAATGCCAAAGGCTATTCGAGCAAGACCCAGTACCTTGTCTGGATCAATCGCGCCTACCAGCACGTCAACGTGTTCCAAGGTTCCAAGGGCAATTGGAAGCTGATCAAATCCTTCCTTGTCGGCACGGGCGCAGCCTCCACGCCAACGCCCACCGGCCTGACGACGGTCTCCTACAAGTCCGCGGGCGGCTGGACGACCAGCACCTACACCGTGCGCCCGGTCGTCGGCTTCTACCCCGGCACGGGCTATGCGTTCCACTCGCGCCTGTGCTACCCGGGCACGGATACCGAATATGACTTCAGCGCGGGCTATCCCGTCTCGCACGGCTGTGTTCGCATGTACAAAAACGACATCAAGTGGATCTACAACAATATCCCGGTCGGCACGACGGTCGCTATTTACTAATGCATGATAAAAAGGCTTGGAACTTCGGTTCCAAGCCTTTTTTCTGTCTGTTCATCCTTTTTTCCGCCGCAGGCTGTCCGCAAACAGCGCAATACCTGCACAAAGCGCGGTCGCCATTATCAGCGTGACCAGCCCGCCAAGCTGGATGGTCATATTCTCCGTTCCGCCCGCCTCAATGAACTGCTCATACCCAATATCCAACCATAGCGCGCTAGACGGCAGCCAGATCACAGCATACACCCCCAGCATAACCGTACTGGCAAATGGCACCCGGCCGTGCGTCACGCGCCACAGCACCAGCAACACCACAACCAACACCGCTATGACGATGGCTGCGCCGTTCAGCGCATCTTGTCCCGCGTGCAGAAGCGACTGTTCAAATGCATTTCGCTCGTTTACTGTCGCCAGCGACACGCCGTAGTCCGGCATGTTCGCCAGCGCAGCCTGCGCGCGCAGATATCCAATCGCACCCGTACCCATCAGGCAGGGTAGCACGGGCAGCACGACTGCGAGCGGCCGGAATCGGGTTTCTGTGTCCATACGGCGGTAAGCCAGTGAAAACATCGCCACCATCACGAGGAACAACGGCACTGCTGCCACTGCATAGAGCAACAACCAAGGCTGATGGCTGTTGATGTTCACATCCCCCGCGCTATACATGACATAATAACGGCCAATTTTGGCAGCTTCATAGTCGAGCAGTAACCAGCTTAACCGTTTGACCAGCCACCACACCAGCAATTCAAACACCCACACGATGCCGAACAGCCGGTCAGCCATGCACACACGTCGGCGGCTGACCGTTGTATCCACGC
This sequence comes from uncultured Agathobaculum sp., assembly GCF_944380975.1. GTDB lineage: Bacteria > Bacillota > Clostridia > Oscillospirales > Butyricicoccaceae > Agathobaculum. Next base: position 7,913 of record NZ_CALWJK010000047.1, read on the forward strand.
CAAGCACAGAAAAGCGGTCGCATTGCTTGTTATGCCATACGCGGAATGCGACATACACCACCAGAATGACCACCAGATTACGCAGCACCGCCGCCTGCCCGAACAGGCTGCCGCAATACGCCGCCGTAAGGATGAGCACAACCGCCGCAAGCAGCATTTTGTCGTCCACGCTGCCCAGCCGATCAGCCAAATAGTCCTGCGGTGCGAGATGTCCATCAAGTGGCGGCGCAGCCGCCTGTTCGTTCGGTGTGTCGGCGGCATCTGTCTGCTCCGCCTCCTGTGACTGCCCGTCTTCCCGCACAGCCCCCGCCAGCAGTTCATCGACCGTGATGCCGAGGATTTGCGCCAGCGGCGGCAGCAGCGTCACCTCCGGGTAGCTTGCGCCGTTTTCCCATTTGCTGACCGCTTTATCCGAAATTAGCAGCCGTTCAGCCAGCTGCTTCTGCGTCATCCCAAGTGCTTTGCGCCTTTGCGCAATCAATGCGCCTGTATTCCTTGCATCCATCTGCTCCACCTCCCTTTTCCTGCTTTCAGCATAGCAGAAAGCAGCCCCATGGGCAACCGACAAATGGAAGAAGGGCGCTCTACCAGCGGTAGAATGCCCTTCCAAAGTGCGTTAATCCACGCAGATACGCTTGAACATGCGATAATGCAAGCCGTTTTCGTCCCGATATTCACCGCGCTGCTCAAACGTAAATTTGTGATAGAAGCCCTGCGCGCGCGCGTTTTCGGATGCGACATGCGCGCATAAGTAATCCTTACCAAGCGTGCGGTACACGCTGATCGCCTGCCCCAATATCTGCCCACTCAGGCCGTGGCCGCGATACGCTTTGTCGATGCAGAAGCCGCCGACCAGACCGACACCCGGCTCGTCATCATACCACGTTTTTAGGTAGACAAGCGCCACCGGCGTGCCGTCCTCCAGACAGCCAAAGCAGCACGAGCGCGGCGACACACGCTGCGCGCGCTCAACATCGGCCAGCAGCGCGGCAGCGTCCAGCCCCGCGTCCGTGCCGTAGGCGTTCTGATGCAGTTCACGCATGAATGCGACGATTTTAGCAGCGTCGTCCTCGTCCATCGGGTCGGCGCGGCGGAACCAGATTTGCGGCGTGGTCGGTACGCCCTTATTATCCGTCCAGCCGATGGAGGCAAAGGTGGAAAGTTCCTGCGGCAGATGGGAAGCATCGTTTTCGTACACGACCTCGATCTGATCCGGACCATTAAACTCAAATTTGGCAACGCAGGTGTTATCGCCCCAGCCGATTTCTCCCATCTGCTCAGGCGCAAAGCCGTGCGCAATGGTCAGCGCGCCGCGAATCGCCGAGCCATGTGTCACGACGGCGAAGGTCTGCCCCTCGTGCTCGGCCACCAACCGACGCACACCGTCCAGCATGCGCCGACCGGCCTGCATGACGCTTTCACCGTGCGGCGGCACCGCATCCCACGGGCGCGCGCGCCAGACGGCGTATTCCTCCGGCCAGATGCGCGGCAATTCAGCCCACGGGATATCCTCCCAATCGCCCATATCGATCTCGCGCAGCACCGGACGGATTTCCACGTTCAGCCCATGCGGCGCGGCGACGGCCTTTGCAGTCATGCGCGCGCGGAACAAATCAGACGCATAGACCGCGTCGAGCGTCACGTTCTCAAACCGTTTCGCCAGATAGGGCAGCTGCTCATATGCACGGGGCGTGAGCAGGCTGTCATACTGTCCGTGGCAGCGGCGATAGACGTTGCCCTCGGCTTCCGCATGGCGGATGAGGTAAACCGTGGTCATGCTTTAGACCTCCACCGCACCGGACAGCTCGGAAACCGACTTCACGCCGTGCGCGTCCATCCATTCCTCCAGCTCGCGCAGTGCCTTGACGGGAGCCATCGGGTCGGCAAACATGACCGTACCCATTGCGATTGCATCCGCACCTGCGAGCAGCATTTCCACAATATCCTTGCCCGTGCGGATGCCGCCCATGCCCAGAATCGGCACGGAAACCGCTTTACGCACCTGATAAACCATGCGCACCGCGACCGGGAACACCGCCGGGCCGGACAAGCCGCCCATGATGTTGGACAGGATGGGCTTTCTCGTCTCGATATTGATGCGCATGCCGAGCAGCGTATTGATGAGCGAAAGCGCGTCTGCACCCGCAGCTTCGGCGGCGCGCGCGATCTCGGTGATATCGGTGACGTTGGGGCTTAATTTGACGATCAGCGGCTTTTTCGCCTTTTTCTTCGCCGCCGACACAACTTCCTCGACCATGTCCGGCCGCGTACCGAACGCCATGCCACCGCATTTGACGTTCGGGCAGGAGATGTTCATTTCAATGAGGTCTACGTCCGCATCCGAGATTTTCTCGACCATACCCTCGTATTCCTCGACCGTGTTGCCCGACACGTTCGCGATGATCGCGGTGTCATACTGCCGCAAGAACGGGATCTGCTCCTCGATAAAGCGGTCGATACCCGGGTTTTGCAGACCGACGCAGTTGAGAATGCCCGCCGGGGTCTCCGCGATGCGGGGTGCGGGGTTGCCAAGACGCTCGGTCGGGGTCAGGCCCTTGACGCCGATGCCGCCGAGCAGGGACAAGTCAAAGAACTCGCCGTACTCATGGCCGAAGCCAAACGTACCGGATGCGGTCGTGATGGGGTTTTTCAGCTCCACGCCGCAAAAATTCACTCTCAGATCCGCCATTACCACTCGACCTCCTTTGCGTCAAACACCGGCCCGTCCTTGCAGACGTGACCGTAACGGGTTTCGCCGTTTTCGCTCTTGAGCGCACATGCGCACACCAGACATGCGCCGATGCCGCAGCCCATACGCTCCTCCATCGAGACCTGACAGGGCAGACCCGCTTCTTCCGCAATCGCGGCGATGGCTTTGAGCATCGGCTTCGGGCCGCAAGCCGCAACGCCGGTCGCGTCCGCGACGAGCTCTTTCAGCACATCGGTGACAAAGCCGTGCCGCGCATACGAGCCGTCGTCAGTCGTGACGAACGCTTCACAGACGGCCTTGAAATCGTCCTCGAGAATCACTGCATCTTTGTTGCGGAAGCCGAGGATAGCACGCAGCTGCGCACCCTCGCCCGCTGCCTTCTTCACGCACGCGAGCATGGGCGGCACGCCGATGCCGCCGCCGATAAAGACCGGCTTTGCGCCGAGGGCAGCGATGTCAAACCCGTGGCCGAGCGGCCCGAGCACATCCAGCTCGTCCCCTGCCTTGCGTTCGGCAAGCCACTTGGTGCCCTCACCCTTGACCTGAAACACGATGCGCAGCTTGCCGTCCTGCCAGTCGCAGATCGAGATCGGGCGGCGCAGCAGATTGCCCTCGCCGCACGCGATGTGAACAAACTGGCCGACCTGCGTGTGTGCACAGATCGCAGGTGCGTGCATGGTAATGGAATATAAGCCTTCGCCCAGCCGCGCACATTCCGCGACCCGGCAGATTTCCTGAATCGACATACCTCTTTCCCCTTTCAGTCATTGCTGCTTCTATTGTACAGGAATTTTGCGCAAAAGGGAACACAAAAAGGACAGGAAAGCCTGTCCTTTTTGCTATTTTACTTTTGCTTGACTGCACCGTCCTTGATGATGTCCCAGTTCTTGCGCAGATAATCCCAGCCGGAGTAGATCGTCACCAACGTTACCACCCAGCCGACGATGGCAACCAGCGTGATCGAGGAAATATCACCGGACAGCTGCTGCACATACTGCGGCGGCATGAGCCACAGCGGGCCGTTGCCAAAGTCCATGTTCGGAAGCAGGATGTAATACAGGTAGATGACGATGATGCCGCCGATCTGGACGCAGGTTTTGACCTTGCCCGTCCACGTCGCAGCAAGCACGCGGCCCTTGTTGGCCGCGACCACGCGCAGCGAGGTGATAATCAGCTCACGCGCGAGGATGACGCATACCATCCAGCCCGCGATCGCACCCTGCTCGGCAAACAGGATAAGTGCCGAAGATACGAGCAGCTTATCCGCCAGCGGATCGACAAACTTGCCGAAGTCGGTCACCTGATTGTACTTGCGGGCAACATAGCCGTCGAGAAAATCGGTAAAGCTTGCCACACAGAACAATACGAGCGCGACGACCGTCGCGGTCGGGAACTGATAGGTCGGCACAATACTGTGCGCCGTGGCGTCCTGATCGAAAAGCAGCATCGACTGCGACGCGAAATACAGAAAAAACGGGATCATCGCAATGCGGGTCAGCGTGATTTTATTGGCTGTTGTCATTTCTTATTCCCCCTTTTGCTGAACACCGAGCAGGTCAGGCCCAAGGCTTTCCGTGATGCGCACGGAGACAAACTCGCCCTCCTGCGGCTCGCCGTCGCTTTCAAAATACACATGCCCGTCGACCTCGACCGAATCGGCATAGGTGCGGCCAAACCAAAGCTGCTGCTCGTCGTCGAAGCCTTCGCAGAGTACGTCCATCGTCTCACCGTGACGCGAGGTATTATAATCATCCAGCACGCCCGACTGCAATTCCTCGACGATCAGACGGCGGTTGGCTTTGGTCTCCGCGTCGATCTGGTCGGGCAGCTCAGCGGCCTCCGTTCCTTCCTCGGGCGAAAACTCGAACACACCAACGCGTTCGATCTGGGTCTCCTGGAGGAACGTGCAAAGCTCTGCAAATTCCTCCTCGGTCTCGCCCGGCAGGCCGACGATCAGGCTGGTGCGCAGCACAAGGCCGGGGATGCGCGTGCGCAGCTTTTCGATGAGCGCTGCAAACTCCTCGCCGTCGCCCGGACGGTGCATCGCACGCAGGATGCGGCGTGATACATGCTGAAGCGGGATGTCCAAGTATTTCACGATCTTCGGCTCGGACGCGATCACGTCAATCAGCTCTTCTGTGATCTGGTCGGGGTACAGATAGTGCAGGCGCACCCATGTGAAGTTCAGCTGACACAGCTGCCGCAGCAATTCGGGCAGCAAACGCTTGTGCTCGGGCAGGTCCATACCGTACTTGGTGATGTCCTGGGCAATAACGATCAGTTCCTTGACCCCAGCATCCGACAATTCCCGCGCTTCTTCGAGCAGCGCGTCCATTTCGCGCGAACGGTACGGCCCACGCAGCTTGGGGATGATGCAGTAGCCGCAGCGATTGGAGCAGCCCTCTGCGATCTTGAAGTAAGCGGTGTAGGACGGGGTCAGGCGATTGCGGTCGCCGTCCAGCGCTGCCGCCGCCATATCCGCCATGTACGCGGCCTTTTGGCCACCGAGCGCAGCATTTGCCGCGTCCACGATGTTTTCATAGCTGCCCGTGCCGCAGATCGCGTCAATTTCCGGCAGCTCCTTTTGCATTTCCTCCGCGTAACGCTGCACGAGACAACCCGTGACAACCAGACCCTTCATCTTGCCGGTCTGCTTATACTGCGCGGTTTCCAAAATGGTCTCGATGGCCTCACTCTTGGCCGCTTCAATAAAGCCGCAGGTGTTGACCACGCCCACGTCAGCCTCGGCCATGTCCTCGGTAATTTCCCAGCCCGCTGCACGCAGCAGAGCCAGCATGTGCTCGCTGTCCACCAGATTTTTGGCGCAGCCGAGCGAGATCAATCCGATTTTCGGCATTCGATCTCTCCTCTCCGGTATTTCTATTCATTATACAGGATTTCCCTGTGTTTGTCACGCCAGAAGCGCTTCCATTTCCCCAATCAGCTCATCGAACAATTTTGTCGCATCCTCGACTGGAGCAGGGCTTGCCATGTCCACACCCGCGCCGCGCAGCAGCGTCACCGGGTCGGCCGAGCAGCCGCCGGACAGGAAGCCCAGATAGTCGCGCACAGCGCTTTGACCCTCGCGCAGAATACGGCGCGACAACGCGATCGCCGCAGCGTAGCCGGTGGCGTACTGATAAACGTAGTAATCATAATAGAAGTGCGGGATGCGCGCCCACTCGAGTGCAATTTCATCATCGACGATCATATCCGACCCGAAATACTGCACGTTCAGTTCCTTGTACAGCGCGCAAAGCGCCTCGGCAGTCGTGCCCTCGCCGCGCTGGGTCATTTCGTTGACGCGCAGCTCAAACTCCGCGAACATGGTCTGGCGGTACAGCGTGCCACGGAACTGCTCGAGGAAATGATTGATGAGATACGCGCGCTGCTTTTTGTCCTCGGTGACGGACAGCAGATATTCCATCAGCAGCGCTTCGTTGCAGGTCGAAGCGACCTCAGCTACGAAAATCACATAGTCCTGATAGGCGGTCGGCTGGTTCTTATTGGACAGGTAAGAGTGGATCGCGTGGCCCATTTCGTGCACGAGCGTAAACACATCGTCGAGCGTACCCTTAAAGTTCAGTAGCACAAAAGGATGCACGCGCGCGCCCGCCGAGTACGCGCCCGAGCGCTTGCCCTGATTTTCGTATACGTCGATCCAGCCATTGTTGAAACCCTCGCGCAGCAGGTTCAGGTAGTCCCCGCCGAGGGGCGCGAGCGCTTTCAGTGCGATTTCCTTGGCTTCGTCAAAGGTGAATTTCATTTCCACGCCCTCGACCACCGGCACATACAAATCGTACATGTGCAGTTCATCCACACCGAGTGCACGGCGGCGCAACGATACATAACGATGCATCGGCGCAAACGAGCGGTGCACTGCGTCGATCAGGTTGTGGTAAATCGCAGGGTCGACCTCCGTACCGTCCAGTGCAGCGGCGAGTGTCGAGGGATATTTGCGGGCGTTCGAGAAGAACAGCAGCTGCTTCATCTGCGCGGACAAAATCGCCGCGGCGGTATTGCGGAACTGGCCATAGACCGAATAGAGCGAATCGAATGCGGACTTGCGCAGCGTGCGGTCGTAGGACTGCATGAGCGGAATATACGTGCCATGGGTCACGGGGTGCTTATTTCCGTCCTTGTCGACCGCGTCCGGGAACTGGAGGTCAGCGTCGTTGAGCATGGAAAACACGTCATCGGGTGCGGCAGCCATTTCACCGGCCGCGGCGAGCAGCGCCTCTTCCTTATCCGACAGCACATGCTCCTTACGGCGGCGCACACGGTCGATGTTCCGGCGGTACAGCTCAAGGTCAGGCGCGGTTTGATAGAAGCCTTCGAGCGTCTCCTCCGGGATGGCAAGCAGCTCAGGCGTTTGGAACGCCGCCGCGGACTGCAATTCGACTGCCAACCGCGTCACCTGACTGACCATTTCCTGATAGGCCGCAACGCGGGTATCCTCGTCGCTTTTGCGCTGCGCATAGTGCACCAGCGCGTCAAACACAAGGCTGATTTCATCATCCAGCCGCAGATAGTCCAGCAGCGTCTGGGCGCTCTCGCCCAGACGGCCGCGAAACGCCTGCACCCGCGGCACATACTCCTTGGCCGCAGCCAACGCTGCGCGCCAATCGTCATCGGTGGCGAACAGATCATGGATGGCCCATTTGTCCTGCGCGGCAACCTCCGCGCGGGCGGGAATCTGCATGGTTTCCATGGAAATACTTCCTTTCCGGTATGAATTTCAATACTCTATTATGATACCCCAACTGCATGGCGTATGCAAGCAAAGCGCGGTAAAATCGGCGTTTTTTCCGAAAAATACAAAAGAGCCTGTTGCAAAATAGGCCAAAGAAAAAAAGACAGGCAGAGCAGCCCGAAAAGGGTTGCCTTGCCTGCCTT
>NZ_CALWJK010000048.1 GCF_944380975.1 uncultured Agathobaculum sp.
TGGCTTTTGTTTACCTTGCTGCCATTGCTATTTTGTTGTTTTAGAACATATCTCCCGTTTTTTCAAACAAGGCCTAGTCCCATCTTAGGATCCCGTTATACGCAACGATATTTCAATCATGGAAACTGCAACAGATATAGCATTATAGAAAAGCAGCGAGACCGTTTTGGCCTCGCTGCTTATATTTTATTTACTTACATCATGCTCCTCCCAGTCGATAAAAACAAATCATTCGACGTGCAATCCAGCAGCTGACACAGTGTTCCCATGCGTTTCGGCTTGATTGTTCACCATCTATGCATTTACATAGGGTCTGTCCATGCAGATTTTCGTGAAAATCCATACAAGCCGGACGTGCCAATCATCATGCATGCCTCATCTTCCGCAAGCTTTAGCCGTATCCAATGAACTTGCAAACCAATCAAACCATATCGGCTATCATTTCAACCGTTTCATCACCGCAGTCACCAGATGGCTGAACTGCTTCTGCACCCGATCTGCTACCTGCTGCACCTCTTCGTGAGCAAGCGGCTGGTCCAGGATACCTGCTGCCATATTGGTGATGCACGAAATGCCGCAGATCTTCATACCCATGTGTTTTGCTACAATCGCCTCGCAGCCCGTGCTCATGCCGACCGCCGACGCACCGGCCTGCCGGTAGCACCGAATCTCGGCAGGTGTTTCATAATTGGGGCCTGCCGTCTGGTAGTAGACACCCTCGCGCAGCGGAATGCCGCATTCGCCCGCGACCTGCCGTACCTGCTCCCGCAATGAGCGGTCATAGATTTCGCTCATGTCCGGGAAGCGGTCGCCCAGCTCAGCCAGATTGGGCCCGCGCAGCGGGCTGGGCACTGCGGACGCAATCTGGTCGGTAATCAGCATCAAATCGCCCGGCACAAATGTCGGATCGATGCCGCCCGCCGCATTGGTTAGCAGCAGGGTTTTCGCCCCCAGCAGTCCCATTGTTCGGATGGGCAGCACGACGTCGGCGATGTCATAGCCCTCATAATAATGCACACGCCCCTTCATCGCCACGACCGGCACGCCGGCCACATAACCGAACAAGTAGCGCCCGTCATGCCCAGCTACGGTCGAGCACGGAAAACCCGGAATGTCCGCATACGGGATCTCACATACCAAATCCATCTCCTGTGCGTACTTCCCCAACCCAGAGCCAAGCACCAGCGCGACAGACGGCACAAAGTCCGTCCGTGCGCGGATGGCTTGCACGCATTGCTGCAATTTTTGATACATCATTTTCCTCCTGCCTGTTATCCAGCGATGCGGCAGGCGTTTGCCTGCCGCATCCGTTTTTTATTCTACCAGTGCCGACAAAATGGAAGTGCCGATTGTGCCGTCCGGCATGGCGACACCAAAATTCTCCGTGATCGTCGCGCCGATCACCGCAAAGCTGTCCTGATTGGGCAGTCTGCCACCCTGCATACCCAGCGTCCACGCCAGAAGCGGCACCGCTTCGCGCGTGTGGTCGGTACCGGTGTAGGTCGGATCATTACCGTGGTCAGCGGTCAGCAGCAGCAGATCGTCCTCACGCAGCTGGGCAAGCAGCTCGCCCAGACCGCAGTCGAACGCCTCAATCTCGCGCGCATAGCCGTCCGGATTACGGCGGTGACCCCATTTGGCGTCAAAATCAACCAGATTGACAAAGCACAGACCATGAAAGTCCCGGCGGCACAGTTCATTTGTCTGCTGCATGCCATGCACCGAGCTATCCGAATGCCAGCTTTCCGTGATGCCCTCGCCGCAGAAAATGTCATGAATCTTGCCGACGGCCAGTACGTCCAGACCGTGTTGCTTGAGTGCGTCCAGCGCAGTCTTGCCGAACGGTTTCAGCGCATAGTCGCGCCGGTTGCTCGTGCGCACAAATTCACCCTTGCGCTCACCCACATACGGGCGCGCGATCACGCGGCCAACCTTCCACTCGTCACGCATGGTCAGCTCACGGGCGATCTCGCAGCAACGATAGAGGTTTTGTAGGTCGAACGACTGCTCGTGCCCGCAAATCTGCAATACGGAATCAGCCGAGGTGTAGACGATCATCGCGCCGGTACGCAGCTCCTCCTCGCCCAGCTCGTCCAGAATCGCCGTGCCGCTCGCGCTTTTGTTGCCGATAACCCGCTTGCCGCATCGCTCCTCCAACGCAGCAATCAGCTCGGGTGGAAAACCGGTATCGGTGAAGGTACGGAACGGCGTTTCCACCTTGAGCCCCATCATCTCCCAGTGGCCAGTCATTGTATCCTTGCCTCGGCTGGCTTCGTTCAGGCGGGCGAACCGGCCGCACGGTGCATTCGCCGCCTGCATACCCGCCGCCGGGTGCAGGTTGAGCAGCCCAAGCCGGGTCAGGTGCGGAATTTCCAGCGGTCCAGCCGTCTGACAGATGTGGCCGAAGGTGTCCACCCCAACGTCGCCAAACGATGGAGAATCCGGCATCGCGCCGATGCCCAGCGAATCCAAAACAATCAGAAAAATCCGACGAAATTGTTTCATGTCGTTCCTCCTTGTGTCATTCCGCCTTGCCCACGTGATCGAGCCGCGCCAGCGCGTCAAGCAGCAGCGCCGAAAACTTTTCCCTGTCCACCTGCTCGAGCACCAGCGTGTTCGCCGGGTGTGCCGGAATGGGACGGCCATCGGCGAACGTCTGCCCGCGCGACGCGCCCTCGTCCGTTACCACATCAACATAGCGTTTCGTCCCTCGAAAAATCTCGGGTGCAAGCAGCCATGCGACCGCGCACAAATCGTGCACCGGACTGTCGATAAAGCCAAACTGGTGGCCGCTCTCGTTGTAAAAGTGCAGCAGCTCATAGGCCAAATGACTGACGCGGCCGCGGTTTTGCAGGCTGTCGATCTGCGCGACCGTGACGGTCGCCTGTTCGGTCACATCCAGACCGGACATAACGATTGGAATGCCGCTGTGGAACACGATATGTGCCGCCTCCGGGTCGACATAGATGTTGAACTCAGCCAGCGGCGTGCAGTTGCCGTGGTCGATGCCACCGCCCATCATGCTGATGCACTCGATGTGGCTGCACACCTCGGGGAAGGTTCGCAGCAGCAGTGCGATGTTGGTCAGCGGTGCGAGCGCGACGATCGTGACCGGTTCTGGACACGCCAAAATCTGCTCATGCATGAACGCCACCGCGTTTTCCGACACAACCGGATAGTCCTCACCGCTGAAATACGGACCGTCCATGCCGCTTTCACCGTGCGCCTCGGGCGCGGTGTTCAGCGGCTTGACCAGAGGCCCCGACTGGCCCATTGCCAACGGAATCTCCGCGCCAATGAAGGACAGCACGTTCTTAGCGTTCTGCGTCACTTTTTGCAGCGTCTGGTTGCCGCCAATCGTCGATACGCCCAAAATATGCAGTTTTTCCGGGTGGGCGTAGGCCGTCAGAATGGCCATTGCATCGTCGTGCCCGGGATCGCAGTCAATCCAGATATGTTTCACAGCTTCGCCTCCATCAGGTCATCGATCGTCAGCACATTGCGCCGCCCCAGCAAATTGGCCAACTGGCACAAATAAGACTGCTTCAGACCGCTCATCTGCAACAGAGGCTCGTCCCAGAAAATCTCCATCGGCGTGCCGTCACGTCTTTTCTGTTTTTTCGCCATGACAATCACGCGTTTAAACTGCCGCGCGACGAATTCCATGTCATGCGTGATCGTGATGACCACTTTGTTCTGTGCGCCCAGCTCGTCGATGATATGGCCGAGCAGCTCGGTCGAGATGCGGTCTTGTCCGGCCGTTGGCTCGTCGAGGATGATAACCTGCGGATCCATCGCAATGATCGCCGCAATCGTGACGAATTTGCGCTTGGAATAGGGCAAGTTATAGGGGTGTTCCTGCAGCGCATCAGACAGGCCGCACAGTCCTGCCGCGTATTCCACGCGCCGCTTGACTTCGTCCGCGCTGCGCTTCTGCTTGATGAGGCCATACGCGATCTCTCGATAGATCGACTCCTGAAAGATCTGATCGTCCGGGTTCTGGAACACATAACCCACCTTGCGCGCAATCTGCGCCGTGGTAAAGCCCTTGGTCGACTGTCCTTCGACCAACACCTCGCCTTGCGTCGGTCGGAGCAGGCCGTTCATCAGCTTGACGGTCGTCGTCTTGCCCGCGCCGTTCTGGCCGATGATCGCGACCGTTTCGCCCAGTTCAAACGACATACTGACGTTCTCGACCGCCTGAAATCCATTCGGGTAGGCAAACCCGACATTCTTCAACTCCAGATATGCCATGCTCAATCCCTCACTTTTTCAGTATCTCATAGGCCTGCTGTACGGTCAGCGGAATGCGGTCGGCAGGCTGCCCCTGTGCGCGGCGCGCGAGGAAATACAGCGCGGCCTGCGGCAGCTGTCCGCCGTAATCCAGCACCTTGGGGTCGGTCAGCACCTGCTGGGCGCTGCCCTGCATGACCAGCTTGCCCTGATGCAGCAGCAGGATATCGTCGCAGTAGGCGGCGACAAGGTCGATCTTATGCTCGACCAGCAGAATGGTCTTGCCCTGCTGCTTGAGCAGCTGGATGATCTCAAAAATATCGTCCGTGCTCTGCGGGTCGAGCTGCGAGGTCGGCTCGTCCAGAATGACCAGTTCAGGATCGAGCGCCAGCATGGACGCGAGTGCCACACGCTGCTTTTGACCGCCCGACAGCTCAAACGGGTTCTTACGCACTAGCTCCTCTAAATGGAAGATACGCACCAGCTCGTCCACACGCTCCACCATCTTCTCTCGCGGCACACCGATATTCTCCATGCCATACGCCAGTTCCTCGTACACCGTATCCTTAACGCCAGATATCTGCGTAAACGGGTTCTGGAACGAGTAGCCGATGATCGTCGCCAGCTCACCATCGGCGTATTCCTCGACCGGACGCCCCTTGACACGCACCTCGCCGGTCAGCTTGCCCTTGTACAAGGCGGGGATAAAGCCGCGGATGATGTTGCAGAGCGTGGTCTTGCCGGATTCGTTCGCACCGATCAGGCCGTACACCCGGCCCGCTTCCAGCGTCAGCGACAGGTCACGGATGACCTCGCCGCTCTCCAGCGGGTACTGATAGCTGACGTGGTTCAGAGTTACCATATCCATGTTATACCACCCTCCCAACAATGTAAGCGATAACCGCGAGCAGGCTCAGCCAGCTGAGCGCATGGTCAGCCGCAGTTTTCTCGATCTCATAGATCGAGGTTTTTTTAGCCTTGGACGAGAAGGCGCGCGACTCCAGTGCGAGCACGCGCTCCTCAATCTGCTGAATCGAAGAGAGCACCAGTGGCCCCAGCATGGGCACGAACGCCTTGGCGCGCACAATGAGGCTGCCCTCAGTTTCGATACCGCGCGAGCGCTGCGCGTCTGTAATCGTCTTGGACAGCGCCGACATCTGCGGGATGAGCTGGATGTTCGACGAAATGACGAAGGTCACCTTTTTGGGCAGGCCGCCCTTTTCCATCGCGAAGATGATGTCCTGCACGCTTGTCACTTGAAAGTAGCAGATGACCAGGGAGCTGATTGCCGCGATCTTGGAAGTCATCGTCAGGCTTTCATCCAGACCGGTCTGTGAAAAGTGGATAAACGTCCAGATCGGCTGTGCATCTTCGTTGGCGACGATAAACACCTGAATGGCAAAAATGAACAGAATGATAATGAAAATGGACTTGAAAAACGTGCCAAGGAACTGTTTGGCGGTACCGGCCAGTAGACTGATGACCAGCACCACCGGCAGCATCAGATATTGCAGTTGCCAGCCCGGCTGGAAAATGCAGACGATCACCAGCGCCAGCAGCACGAAAAACTTGGTCGTCGGGTACAGTTTGCCGATCGCACTGTTCATTTCGCTTCCCTCGCTTTCTTCTTGATGTAAGGCATGCCATAGTTGAGCTTGACCAGAAAACGGTCCGGAATGCGGCGGACGATGATCCAGCTGGCCACGAAGTTGACGATCGTGTTGATCGTGCCGGTCAGCAGATTGGTCGACAGCACCGAGGACAGCAGCGCCTGTCCGGTCGCAAGGAATGCAGCCGTCACAAGGTCACTGCCCGCACCCGTCACGCCGCCGAACATGAAGACCGTGACCACGGCAGACGACATGGCCGACACAATATTCAGAATCGCGCAGCCGATGACAATGCCGAAAATGTTGGTATACCACTTCCACCGGGACAGGAAGCCGGACACCAGACCGAGCAGCATGGAAACCGGCGCAAACCCGAACGCGACCGGGTTAAGCATGCCGTTGACGCAGTTGCTCAGCAGGCCGGTGACCATGCCGACCCACGGCCCTGCGATCATTGACACCAGCAGCGTGCCGATCTGGTCGACAAAGATCGGCAGCTTGAGAATGGTGGACATCTGATAGCCGACCACGCTCAGCGAAACGCCGACCGGCACCAGCAGCAGCGCCAGCAGCGAAAAATCATATTTTATGCCTCGTTTCATGTTATGGCTCCCCCTTCATCGCATTGGTGACCTCGTCCATATCCGGGATAGAATCCGCGGCGCCCGGCCGCGACACTGTGATTGCCGCTGCGCGTGACGCGACCGCGAGCGCCTGCGCTGCTCCCTGCCCTGCCATGCGCTGGGCGAAGAAGTAGCCGGTAAAGGTATCGCCCGCCGCGGTGGTGTCCACCGTCTCAGCCCGGCAGCAGGACTGACGGTATACTGTGCCATTCTCCAGACACATTGACCCGCGCTCCCCCAGCGTCAGCACCAGATTGACACCCGGATACCGTTCACCCAGCCGGTCGAGGATGTCCTCCGGCTCGCGCGCACCGGTCATCTGCCAGCCCTCGACCTCGTTGCAGATCAGCCACGATAGCTTATCCAGCCCATATTCCAGCAGCGCCGTCTCAAACGGAGACGGGTTGAGCACGATCTGCATGCCGCGCGCGTGCGCCTGCTCGATCAGATATGGCAGCAGATTGACTTCGTTTTGCAAGAACAGGTAGTCGCCCGCCTGATACTGCGCCAGTGTGCTGTCGATCTGTTCCTCGGTCTGCGTCCGATTTGCACCACCGAACAGCAGGATGCAGTTCTGGCCGCTGCTGTCAACCTGGATGATCGTGTTGCCGGTCGGCCCGTCGACCGTCAGCACCTGTGCTTCATCCACGCCGTACCGCGCACAGTCGTCCCGCAGCATCCCGCCATCCGCCCCGATGCGCCCGGCCAGCGCCGTCGGCGCGCCAGCCTTGGCCAACGCGATCGCCTGATTGAGCCCCTTGCCGCCGCAGCCCTGCCGAAACCCGGTGGACGCCAACGTTTCACCCGGCGCCACGATATGGTCGACCGTGTAGACGTTGTCCAGATTGAGCGAGCCGTACACCAGCGCCCTCGGCAAAGCTGCTCGTTCACGCATCAAAGCGTCGCTTTTTTCTGTGTTTCTGCACATTTTCTTGCCCCTTTCTCTCTGATTTGTCCCCATTATATGCTTTTTCCCTTTTTCCCCAAAGGACAGGTGTCCTTTCATACATTTTTCAGCAGGAAGGACAAAAAACGGCATGGTTTTTGACAGAACTGATGCCGTTTTTCGTCATTCTTCATAAATTGCCTGAACCATTTTTAGATACTGTTCCCGTGTTATCAGGATGTGCCGATTTTTCGACAATATTTCGCCCGACTGCCGCAGCTTCTGGATGTTGCGCCCGACCGTGCGCACGCTCATACCGATATGGCTGGCAATATTCTGATATTCCTCCTGCACAGTCACGCTGTCACCGTGCTTACTGTTCTCCTCAAAATAGGCGATCAGATAATAACGCACGCGGTCGATGCCACGGAAGTAATAAAGCGCACCGTCGCTGCCCGAGCGCTGGTACAGGTCGCTCGCCAGCAGCGCAGTGCAGCGGCGCAATAGGTTGATGTCCTCCATAATCGCACAGTAGACCGCTGCCGCGTCGATGCGCGCCGCGGTCACCTCGGTCATGCAGATAATGGATGCTACATAGCTGGTTTCCTGCGCCAGCAGTTCGAGCAGACCAATGCAGCCGTTGGCGTTGTCCAGCCGAAAGTAGTTGTATTCGTTGCCATTTTCATACTCGCGTACACCCGCGACAATACCGCTCTGGATAAAATAGATGTAGCTCGGCATCTCGCCACGCGTAACGATCAGACTGCGTGCCGGGAACCGGACGGTCTCTGCCTGCCGCTGCAGCGCCTCTGGCAGCACCGACCAGTTGAACGAGGTTTCCGCGTGGTATTGCTGCCACGCTTCGGTCAGCTTGGTCATATCCTCCGTCGCCTTTCCGTAAAATCCTGCTTTTGTTACACCATCATACCATATTCCACACTGTACCGCAATTTCCGGCTGGAAGTCAACTCTGTTTTTCGGTAGAAACTGCTGCTCCGACAGATATTCGGTGTGTCAGCCAACTGACCATCGCACCGGTCAACAGCACCGAACAAACCGTACCGATGCCAAACGTGCCGCCCAGCAGCGTGCCAACCGCCACATAGCTCACATCCACCGCCGTGCGCAGCCCAGCATAGGACAACCCGGTAGCGGCCTGCAGCCAGTAAAGCAATGCGTCCAGCGCATTCATGCCCAACTCGAGTTGGATGAGCAACGCAAGCGCCAAACTTAGGCAGCACTGACCGACCGCGAACAGCGCAAACCGTGCTGTAAACCCCAGTGACGCCAGCGGGAGTGGAGCGAGCAGCCAGCAGTACAGGTCGATAAAATATCCCGATGTCAGCGCGTACACAACCGTACCCAATCCCATGTTTTTTCGAGCAACGACCAGCGCCAGCACAATCACTGCCAGATTGTACAACAGCGACGCGTTGCCAAACAGCATGCCCGTTGCCTGATGGATGCCGTCGCACAGCAGGCCAATCGAGTCGCTACCCATGCCTGTTTCCAAAAACAGCGCGACCGCAATGCCAACAAGCTGCATGGCGACCAACACCCAAAACGCTTTTCTGCTCCAGTTTTTCACGATTGTTCTCCCCTTGTCTTTTTGTTTCTCCTATCGTAAAATAAAAAAACAGAAAGAAAAATGCCAGTTGGCACTTTTAAGGGAGGGTTGCGCATGCTGCCACAAATTTTTCTGGATGCCTGCGAAACCGCGCAGGCACGGGATTTTCTGACCCGTTTTCTGTCCGACTTCCCAGATGAATACCACCCCTATTGGGGCCTGCACAGCGTTGCGCCGCACGAAGTACTGATCTCCGCAGCTGCTGTTTCCAGTGATGTCTATATCCTGCTCAGCGGGACGCTGTGCGCCATGGAAAGCCGGGTGCAAAATTTGCCGTTTGTTTTCGCTAAGCTGTATCCGGGCGCGATCATCGGCGACTATGAACTGTTCGCACAGACCGAGGAAAGCTATGCAACCATCCTATCACTGCAAAAAAGCGTGTGTGTGCGCATCCCGGCAGACATTTATCTAGCGTGGATCTCTCACAGCACATCAGCTCTGCTGTGCCGCTTGCAGGCGCTGGTGCGCCAGCTTGGCGACCAGACCATGTCCGACCGGCAGTATTTCTATATGGATTATGAGGCGCGCTGCATCTCGGTGCTGCTGCAAACGCAGCCTGCTTCCCAATCGAATGACGGCAACCGTCTGCTGCTGACCCGCGAAGAGCTGGCCGGTAAGATCGGCTGCTCGCTGCGCACCTGTCACCGGCTGGTGCAGCATCTGGCCGACAAGCAGCTCATTACGCTCTGCCGCGGCAAAATCACGCTGAACGATACACAGCGCGGTAAATTACAGCAATACCTGGAACGTAAAATCGAGAATCTCTAACCTATCAGGCAGAAAGCGGGCACGACTCGACCTTGAAGCAATCCGACGCATTTTCAATGCTGCTGCGATCGCAAACATGACAGACAGCTGTCGCGTTCCTGTGCTATAATGCAGATAGAATGAGGAAAGGCGGTGGGAGTATGAAAATGGATCGGCTGATCGGCATTCTGTCCATCCTGCTCCAACGGGACAGAATCACCGCCCCGGAGCTGGCGGCGCAATTCGAGGTGTCCCGCCGTGCAATCCAGCGAGATATCGAATCCCTGTGTCGGGCAGGTATCCCCATCGCCACCACGCAGGGCGCGGGTGGTGGCATCTCCATCCTAGAGGGCTACCGCGTCGATCGCACCGTGCTGACCGCACCGGAGATGCAGGCCATTCTTGCCGGGCTGCGCAGTCTGGATAGTGTCAGCGGAACACGACGCTACGCCCAGCTGATGGAAAAGCTATCTGCCGGAACGGGCGGACTAATACCCGGCGGGGCGCACCTGCTGATCGACCTGTCCTCGTGGTATAAGACCAGCCTGCCGCCCAAAATCGAACAAATCCAAGAGGCCATCGAGCAGCACCGCACCATTCGCTTTACCTATTACTCACCAAAAGGAGAATCAGAACGAGCAGTCGAGCCCTACTATCTGGTATTCCACTGGTCGGCATGGTATGTATGGGGCTGGTGCGGACTGCGGCAGGATTTCCGACTGTTCAAATTGAACCGCATGACCAGCCTTGCGACAGACGATGCTTTTTCTCCCCGTCCCGCGCCTCTGCCCGATCTGGAACCGCAGCACGTGTTCCCGGAAAAATACCGGGTCACAGTACTGTTTGATCCGTCCTGCCGCTGGCGTCTGGTCGAGGAGTACGGCGCAGACCGCTTGACCGCCGAGCCGGACGGCCGGCTGCGGTTCACCGGCGGCTTTCCAGACACGGAGGGTGTGCTCAGCTGGGTCCTGACCTTCGGTGACAAGGCGGAACTGCTCGAACCGAAAGAGCTGCGAGAACGGCTTGGGGATTTGACCGAAACTTTGGCCGACCGTTACAGGAGGAATTGATATGGCATCACATCCGGATTTTGTAAACTTTGTAGCCGAGCAGCTGCGGGAGGCCGGCACCATCCGCAGCCGGAAGATGTTCGGCGAATACGGTCTTTACTGCGACGAGGTGTTCTTCGCCGTCATCTGTGACGACCAGTTTTTTGTCAAGATCACCCCGCAGGGCGAAGCGGCTTTTCCCGACCTGCCCAAGGCTCCACCCTATGAGGGGGCCAATGACTCCTTTCTGGTGGAAGATGTCGAGAATCAGGAACTGATGACAAGACTTACGCGCATCACTTGCGAGGCGCTGAGAAGCAAGCCTCAAAGGAAAAGGAATTTGACTATGAAAATCAGACTAGCACAAGCACAGGACATTGACGCTTGGATGGCGCTGGTGGAACAAGTGCGAGATATCTTTCCCGGCTTAGAAACCGCCGAAGCCATCACCGAACACCGGGCAACAGTGCTGCCCTTTATCAAACATTCCTCAGCCGTCTGCGCGGTTGGCGCGGATCGAATCATAGGCGTTTTGCTGTTCTCCAAGGAACAGCGCGAACTGTGCTTTCTGGCGGTCGATCCGGCCTGCCGGAGACAGCACATTGCGCACAAGCTGGTGTCCTTCGTGCTGGCACAGATGGATGCGGACCAAGACATCACCGTAACCACCTATCGGGAGGACGACCCCAACGGACAGGCAGCGCGGGCTTTCTATAAGCATTTGGGCTTTTCCGAGGGACGGCTAACCGAGGAATTCGGCCACCCTGTCCAAGAGTTCATCTTGAAGCGACAACCTGCCGGACAAGCATGAATACTGAAAAAACAAGATGAAATAACTTTACCTCTTCTTCATGCCCATCAGCCGCAGACTCGGCATCTAATGCGTTTCCGCACATACAACTATGCTGCACTCCCCCACCAGCCGCCGGACTCATCCCGGCGGCTGGTCTTCTTTATCCCGCTGCGTCACTTATAATCTGCGCATAAAGCTCTATAATATGAAACTATAAATGCTATCCCACTGCAAGGACGGTGAACGCCCATGAAGCGTATCTTTTTTGTCGAGGACGACCTGAGCCTGATTCACGGTCTGTCTTTTGCCCTGCGCCAGCAGGGCTATGAAGTCGTCAACGCCCGCACCTGTCTGGAGGCTGAAACCCTTTGGCAGGATGGCAGCTTTGATCTGGTCATTTTGGATGTGACCCTGCCCGACGGCTCGGGCTTCGATCTGTGCCGCAGGCTCCGCCAAAACTCCAAAGTGCCCATTCTGTTCCTAACCGCTGCGGACGAGGAAACCGACATTATCATGGGGCTGGACATCGGCGGCGACGATTATATCACCAAGCCGTTCAAGCTGGCGATCTTCCTGTCGCGCGTTAACGCTCTTCTGCGCCGCAGTGGAGATTTCCGTCAGCCGGACAACACGCTCCAATCAGGCGGTATCACTGTGCATCAGCTGACACGCGAAGTCACCAAGAACGGTACGCCGGTCGAACTGACCGCCAGCGAATACAAATTGCTGTGCTTATTTCTGGAGCACCCGAACCTTGTACTGTCACCTGAGCAGATTCTGGGCAAACTATGGGATTGCGAGCAAAACTATATCGACAGCAGCACGCTGACCGTCTATATCCGCCGTCTGCGCGCCAAAATCGAGGATGACCCCAGCAATCCCAAGCGCATTATTACAGTGCGCCGCATGGGCTATAAATGGAATGCTGCAAAATGAGGTACCCCATGAAAATGCTGACTGACCGGCATATCAAACGCCTGTTTTGCCTTGTCCTCACCCTAACAGTTGGCTTTTCCCTTTTATCCGCCGTACTGCTCACCGCAGGTGGTCAGCACATCGCACGATATCTTCCGGCGGCGTTCGCCTGCATGGGACTTCTGGTGCTGACCGCTATGTACTGCTATTTTCGCAGGCAGCACCAGACCATGGCGCATGCGATTGAGCAGCTCCATGCGTTTCTCGCGGGCGACCCCACCGCGCGCATCGAATGCGACGACGAGGGCGAACTGAACCGCCTATTCCACGAGGTCAACTCGCTTGCTGCGATCCTGAATGCCCACGCCGAAAATGAAGGCCGCGCCAAACGTTTTATGAAAGATACCCTGTCCGACATCTCGCACCAGCTCAAGACCCCGCTGGCGGCACTCAATATCTACAACGGCATTTTGCAGCAACAGGCCGACCCGGACACCATTCGGGAATTCACCGCCCTGTCCGAGCACGAGCTTGACCGCATCCAAACGTTGGTACACAATCTGTTGACCATCACCAAGCTGGACGCAGGTACGATCGTGCTGGATAAATCCGAACACAACCTGTCCGACCTGATGGCAGATGTCGAGCGGCGCTTTGCGATGCAGGCACAGCAGCAAGGTACAATGCTGTCCTGTTCCGGCGACGACACGATCTCCCTGTCCTGCGATGCGCACTGGCTGGGCGAAGCCATCGGTAATTTGGTCAAAAACGCGCTCGACCACACCAAAGCAGACGACACGGTCACGGTCACATGGCGCGCTTTTGCGTCGATCGTTCAAATCACGGTGCAGGACAGTGGCAGCGGCATCCATCCGGAAGATTTGCCGCACATCTTCAAGCGGTTTTACCGCAGCCGCTTCTCCAAGGATACACAGGGCGTCGGGTTGGGGTTGCCACTTGCCAAAACGATCATCGAAGCTCATAGTGGCACCATCGAGGTGGACAACGCCTTGGGCCGCGGCACGATTTTTACAATCAACCTCCTCATTCCTACAACATTGTAGGCTGCAAGTCATCTAACAGTAGGGTTCCCATGGTATCCTTTTGGTATTGCAACAGAAAGAAGGTGCCATCACAACATGGATTTACTGGAAGTCCAAGACCTTTGCAAAACCTACGGCAGCGGCGAGACCGCCGTGCACGCCTTGCGGCACGCAACGTTTTCCGTCCCCAAAGGCGAATTTGTGTCCGTGGTCGGGGAATCTGGCTCGGGTAAATCAACGCTGCTCAACCTGATCGGCGCGCTCGACACGCCGACCAGCGGTCGGGTACGAATCGACGGCAAGGACATTTTTTCGATGAAGGAACGCAATCTGACCGTGTTCCGCCGCCGCAACATCGGCTTTATCTTCCAGAGTTTTAACCTCATCCCCGAACTAACCGTTGAGCAAAATATCGTCTTTCCGGTGCTGCTCGATTACCAGAAACCAGACGAAGCCTATTTGGAGGAACTGCTCACGGTGCTCGGCCTGCGCGAGCGCCGCCACCATCTGCCGAGCCAGCTGTCCGGCGGCCAGCAGCAGCGCGTCGCCATCGGGCGCGCCCTCATCACCCGCCCGGCGCTCATTCTGGCCGACGAGCCGACCGGCAATCTGGATACGCAGAACACAAGCGAGGTGATCGCCCTGCTCAAAGAGGCGTCCCGCAGGTACGAACAGACTATTTTGATGATCACTCACAGCCGCGCGATCTCCCAGACCGCAGACCGCATCCTGCAGGTGTCCGACGGCGTGCTGACCGACTTCGGGAGGTGCCGGGAGTGAAACACTATCTCAGCCTGATCCCCATCTCCGCTAAGGTGCGGAAACGACAGAATCGGATGACATTGCTGTGCATCATCATCTCCGTTCTGTTGGTCACAACCATTTTCAGTATGGCGGATATGGCCATCCGTATGGAAAAAACACGAGTGATCGAAAGTCACGGGAATTGGCATGTAATGCTGAAGGAGCCATCTGACCAGCAGGTGGAGGAAATTGCCCAGCGACCGGATGTGGTCGCTGCCCAACGATACGACGGCTTGAACTTTGATCTATCTCAAGACTATTCCATTCAGGGAAAAACCTGTGTCATTGTCGGTGCGGATGATCAAATTCTGACGAAGATCTATGACGATCTGACCGAAGGCAGTTGCCCCTCAAACGAAGGGGAAATTTTGCTCTCCAACCGGTCAAAGGAACTGCTCCATGTAAAGGTAGGCGATCAAATCCCCCTGCACACCCCTTCGGAAGAATATCCCTACACCATTTCAGGTTTTGGCGGAGATGTCACCATCAGCACCGATGCCGATGTGGTGGGGGCGTTTGTCAGTTGGGACGCCTTTCAAGACCTTGCCCAAGCGGAGGGGTATGAATCCATGCCGGTCTGTTTTGTGCGATTCTCCGAAAACGCCAATCCCCGCAAAGTGATCACAGAGCTGCAGCAAACCTACGGCTTTACGGCAGAAAATCTATCCGAAAATACCGCCCTTCTGGGGCTGACCGGATTCAGCAGCGATCCGTATGTGATGGGACTCTATCTGGTAGCCGCCATTCTGTTCGTGCTGGTTTTGGCTGCAGGCGTCTTTATGATCGCCGGAAGTCTGAATAGCCGCACCGCGGAGCGAACCCAGTTTTTTTGGGATGCTCCGCTGTATCGGCGCAAGCCGAGCACAGATCATGCACATCGTCCGGCTGGAGGCGCTCTTCTGGTGTAAAACAGCGGTCCCCGTTGGGGTGGTTTTGGGTAT
>NZ_CALWJK010000049.1 GCF_944380975.1 uncultured Agathobaculum sp.
TACTTCGTCCTTTAAGTAGCCCTGCGGCGGTTCTACCTCAACCACCTGATAGAAGCCCTTGGGAAGATTGTAGACCTTGGCATAGCCGTTAACGTCGGTCTTGACCGTCTGCAGCACCTGACCGTCGCGGCGGATCTCAAAGGTAGCGCCCGCCAGCGGCTCTTTGCTGTCCTTGTCGTACTTGTAGATCTGGATACCGGGCAGCGGTGCATTCTTGAAAGTAAGCGTCACATCACGGGTATTATCCCAGCTGAAGGTCTGAATGTCGGCACCATCCGTGGCGTAGCCTTCCGGTGCTGCGATTTCATACACTTCAAAAGAGCCGGTGGGCAGGTCGCGGCCTTGGATCGTGAACTCGCCCAGCGCGTCCGTGGTGTAAGTGTTGACAAAATCGTTGTCAATGCCCTTGACCTCGAATTTTGCGCCCATCAGGTTGCGGTTATCTGCCGAGCTGACCTTATGCACCTTGAAAACGTGGTCATCGCTGTTGGCCAATTTCACTTCAACGGTTTTGCCGCCTGTGGAGCCGGTGTTCACAACCTTATCTGGCAGCAGGGTGTAGCCCTCCGGTGCTGCGGTTTCTTTGATGGTGACATCGGTGTTAAGCGGAAGCTGTTCAAATATTACTTCACCATTGCTGTCTGTGGTTTTCTCAGCTGTTTTCTGCCCATTGTTCTCATAGGTGATTTGAAAAGTACAGCCCGCCAGTGGTGCGCCATTTTCATCAGTTTTTAAGATTTTCAATGCGACCTTATCCTCTACAGGCGTCTCAGCACTAAATGCCATATTAGCAGCTAATTTCTGAACGGCAGGCTCCACCATGATAACCGGCTGTACGCCAGAGCTGGTTGTACTGGCTGAATACACATTATAACGGTCTGCATTCATACTCACAGTGAAAGAAGTCTGTAACGCTTCGCTGCCTGCATCCATCTGCTCCGCTGTGGCCTTGGGGATGCAGAACAGGAATGTTTCGCCATAGGCCATATCGTTGCCGTTCTTATACAGATCGTTGTTTTTCTGCACATTCTTTAGCGTCAGCCGCTGCGAGCCATCCTCGTCCGTACTCTTGTTGCCCTCGGTGTCCATGAGGAATGCGCCGGACGGTACATTATCCGCACGGACGAAAATCTGGTTGCCGCGCACAAAGGTGGCAGACGCAGCTGCCATGGGAAGCACCATGTACTGCTGGCCGTCTATTTCCTTTTCTGCAAATACACCAGAGTTTACAATACCCTGCGGCAAATCCACTGATCCTGTCTTTTGTGCAGCAGGGGTATATTCCGCATTGCCGGGCGTGTAATTGATGGTAGCGCCAACCCATGGTGCATGCCCTTTGCCGTTTGGTCCCCAAGTGTTGTAGAACTCATTACCATACTCCA
This sequence comes from uncultured Agathobaculum sp., assembly GCF_944380975.1. Lineage (GTDB taxonomy): Bacteria > Bacillota > Clostridia > Oscillospirales > Butyricicoccaceae > Agathobaculum. The sequence goes on from NZ_CALWJK010000049.1 coordinate 1,383, forward strand.
GCATTTTAATAGCGGCAAACAATGTCAACGCTTCCGACGTGGAACTGGCGCTAAGCGTCTTGCCTGCGGCACGGTAACCGAGCGACGTAGAGCTGCCATAGCTTACGCCATAGCTGCTGTTTGCGGCAATCTGCGCATCGCCCAGCGCACACCAGATTGCGGCCTGCGATGCACTGAAATACATATCCGCCGTGAAGTTTTCCGCTGTGATAGGCGAACCGGCGAAGGAAATAAACTGGTTGAGCGTCATGCGAGAGTCACTGCGTACCGCGACGCCATACACATGCATATCCGATACACGGCTGGTCACCGTGTACGGCATTCCCGATGTGCCGGGGTTGCCCTTGCTGTGATCCGCGCAATAGGCGCGGATTTCCGTGCCGTCTGATGCTTCGGTAAACATCGGCCAGACGTTACGCGGCGCGCCGTTTTGCTGGAACCAAGCCTTTTGCACTCCCTTATCCGCAATGTTGTATACCTCGCCCACGTTGATTACGATGCTGGACGCTTCGTTGTCCTCCTCTGCCAACGGTATAATCCCGCCGTCTGCCGCACCGGAAAGCGGCACGGTTGTAAGCAGGGTGAGAGCGGACAACAAGCCTGCGGTTGACCGTTTCAAAATGTCCTTTATCATTTTGCTCCTCCTCAATGTTGGAATAAAAAAGCCGCCTTCAAGGAAGAAGGCGGCGCACGTTGATCATAATTCACTTTTTTATCCTCTGGGTAAAAGAAAAGAGCGATTAGGTTGATCTAATCGCTCTTTTCTCAAACTAATTGTAGGAAAACGTTTGGCAGCAAAATACTTGCCCATTTTCTGCGAGTGCAAATCCAACGCCTACATGTGTCCAATCGCTATTCAATATCGCGTTTCGATGCCCCTCTGAAGCCATGAATTTCTGCATATCTTTAGCAACAGGATCGTCTTTGGGTGCAACTGCACCAGCAATATTTTCACCGCCTGCAAAGCGCTCAATTTCCTTGCCCATTTCTTCAGTCATAAAGAAACTACCGTCTGGCTCCAGAACATCTTCAACATCTACGCCTTTGACCCATGCGTACATATCGGCTATTGTGCTGTGTTCAAACTTAACAGTAGCTAAGTGCTTTGCCCAAAACTGTGCAAACTCCATACACATTTCGTCTTGAACCAGTGGCGAAACGCCTACTTTTGCGCGTTCCTCATTGATGGCATCTATCATTTCCAGTTCCCACGCCCGGAGCATTTCATCGGTCACTACCGGAGTATCGTTATTATTGCCGCCGCTTGTGACTTCCTGACCCAGCGCCTTGCGCAGCTGATTCGCCCAGAACATGTTTACAGGGTTATCATCGAACGAAACCGCATCTACCGGCGCGCCTTTCATGGCATCCAGTGCAGCGATAACGTCCTCTACCGTGCCATTCGCTTTGCCCGTGATGACCGGCGCATACTGTTTGGCGGTCGTGAGGTATTTGCTCTTATCCCAGTCACAATCAATCATTGCCTGATTAAACTCTGCCATGGTGTTATTCCACTTCGTGATAGCGCTACCGCTGGCAGACGTTGTGCTTTCAGTATACGGCGCATCTGTGTCGATGCGGACGCTTGCCGTCGCATTGTCATAGCCCACGCCAAAGTCCACCTGCTTGCCGATATCGCGCAGCTTCACATAGTTGTTGCCGTCGATCTGATAGGCCGTCATGTTAACCTGTACGCCATCCACCGTGATGCGCTGGTCACTGATCTTAGCCACTGCGCCGCTTGCCGCCGTGTCCGAGATACCCTCGGTGCTGGGGCTGGTGCGCTCCGTGCTGATCTCAACGGTTTGCGTCTCACCGTTCCACTCCACGCCGAATCCCACAAGCGTACCAATATCGCGCAGTTTGAAATAATTGTTGTCCGCTATATTGTAGCCCGTAGGATAGACGCGGGCGTCATTAACGTATACCGCCTGACCTTTGTCACGGGTGGGAACAGCTGCTACCGCACTGGCAGCACCAGCAAACGGTACTGAGCCGACTACCATAGCCGCGCTGAGCGTCGCTGCAATAATGTTCTTTTTCATATCTGAAAACCTCCGTTCTGGTCTGGTTTTTATCTCTCTTTCTGTATCTTTATTATAGCAGATTTTACCAGAGCAGTCAACGAAAAATAACAAAAATAAAACATATTTCTGCTTTAAGATTGCGATTCTATTTAATTTATCAGATATTCCGAACAAATCACAGCTTGTGGATAACTTTCAAAATTCACCAGAACCGAGCCAATTTTCGTGGAGAAAGATCTATGCCTTAACTGAGACTTTCGACCAGGCAGTTAAACCGCAGCGGCCTGCACACACCAGCGGTAGGTCTGAGCCTGATCGGGTACGCAGGTGACAAGCGTCAAGATGTTTTCGTTCGTGGGGTTGAGAACATCGACCTCATACTTGGAAATCTTGCGCACGCTGTAAACCTCGTAGGTGCGAGTGCCATATACGGTAGTATAAGTAATTTTGGAACCGGCAGATAGATTCCAGATTCCAGCGAAATAACCGTAGCTACCTCTGTTGTGGCCGCAAAAACCAACATTGCCATCCCATGCGCTGGTGCCCTCAAAGTGCGCCACGCCCAGCCGCAGATTGCTGACTGTTTCACCGTCGTACACTTTCTTTGTCACACCGAGCGCCGGAATGGACAGTGTACCAATACTGCCGTCTGCATAGGCCATACCGCCTACCGGGGTGTAGCCGGAGCCAACCGCTGCATCGGCTCCACTCCCAGTATAGCCACCTGTTGTATTCCCCGCATCACCATAGATTGGCTCATTGCTGATTGTAGTGCCCTCAACATCGGGCGGCATGACGATCTCACTACCACCTGTCACTGTGCCGTTTTCTGTCACACCCGGCGCAAACCCGGCCTGTGTGCTGTGCGGGAACATCGGTTCCACACCAGAGATATCCGGCGTCAACAGTTCTCCCGTTCCCAGCACATCAGCCGATGCCGATCCAAATTCGGGCGGTACAAAGGCGCTGTCTTTACTGATGTTAACATTGACCTCATCATCACCGATCACCGTGACCGGCTCCGTTGACGTTGGTTTTCCGAAGTTGCCGCTGGATGGCGCATCGTATGTATACGAAAGATTAGCCGCTAAGGCCGGGGTACTCAACATCGTCGTCAATGCTATCGCACTGCACAGAGCCGCCCGCAGAGCCGTCTGGGGGGTTCTGTTCATCAGCTTCTGCATCTGCGAAATCATCCGCTTGCGGGGCGGCCAACAATGCCATGCACTGCTGTACCTTCCGTTGCCTTCTGGTGCGGATGGCGGCTTTGATTTTTTCCAAGGGGCCGAAAATGTGTTGCTCCTGACGCAACCGTTCATCATCAGCCTGCTTTTGTTTCTGTTTCTCACGTAATTTCATCTCCGTTTCTTTGATTGTCCGTTGCATTTTACCACCTGCCTGTGCTGCCATAGCCTGCATCTGTATCATCATCCGCTTGCATGCTGGTGGACGCAATGCAAAAATCATCATCAGCACACCAAATACTGCACACAACACCCAGCTGATCGGTACTCCGCTATTTTCCTGCTCAACCGGCTCGATAAGCAATTCCGAAGGAAGGATTCCTGTTAAATCCGGTGGTTCGGTATTATCCTCCGGTTCGATGATAATGGGTTCTCCGCCGTAAACTGCGATATAGCGTATGCAGTCGTTGTTTCGGTGTGAAACCTCGCCCGCATAGGTCGCAGTCACAGTATATCCGGTCGTGCGGCTGGAGGTTGCTGTGCCTGTGTAGGTCACAACTGCCGTATAGGTGGTTTCCATGGTACCGAGATTGTCCGTTTCCTCGATTTCAGGTGACCATTCGATATCACTGAATGTCAGTATGTGACCGTTATCCTCAATGGTTTTTGGGATACCCGTCATATCCATTTCCGGCATATTCGGGAATTCGCGTGTCACTGAGAGTGCTTCCGATACGCTTTCCGTACCTGCAACCTTTGTGGATATGCTGGAGACATCCAGATAGGCCGTGCCACTGTAGCCGTCATCTGTTGTGACCGGCTTGCTTTTCGGCAGCAGTGCCATTACGTCGTTTGAATTATCCGATGTAGAGGATACTGTCACGGTCTCTGAGTGCATCTTACGGTCGATATCCGGCATTTCGATGCGCAGCATATCCTGAAACGTATAGTGCATATCACCGCGATCAAAATCATCTTGCGGGATCTGATCGGGCGATGTCCCGGTTGGCACATCATAGATCTTTTTACAGGTAAGGCCGTCTGCACTCATCTGAACATCGACTGGTAAGTAAGTGCTATCCCCTTGTGTCGAGGTGGCGTCGGCGTTTGCAGATTCTGCCTGTACGGATGAAGCAGCTGAAGCGGTATCTTCCTGTGCCAGTGCAGCTGCCTGCATTGGAGACAAACAGGCCAGCAGCAAGGCGGCGGACGTGCAAAATAATCTGATTTTCATTGTATGATTCCTCCTCGAAAACTTATCTCACCATAGGGGCTTTTTCCACCCCCAACGGCATCTTTGGCTTCACATGCTGCCCTTCATACGTAAACCGCCCTTTGATCCCGTCTATTTTGTCACGGATAGACTGCTTGCCGAGCGCACCCGGATTTACCTCTTGCTCCCGCAGAGGCGTGGTTTTCTTTGCAGCCCGCGTGATGAATTGAGATTGTGAGTGCTCCGGCATACCCAGTGCCCTACCAAGCTCATCCTGTAACGCTCGCAGCTGATGCCTACACTGCTCCGGTTCAGCTCCATCCTCCAAAGCTGCGCGGATGGTGTCCAGCTGGGATAGCATGCTATCTGCCTGTTCACGGGACAGTTTAGTCGTAACTGCCATCGATGCCGGTCTGTGCTGTGTGATAGCATTTGGATTTGCTGATTCGATCCCGGACAGACCGGCGTCTACGTTTTTTTCATCTGCCACTTGGGCTTCCGCACCGATTTTCGCGCGTATCCGATTGACAATTCCGGCATCTTCTTCCTTGACAATCACATCAACGCTTTCTGGGTGATTTCTGTCCCGAACAATGGAAAACATCATGCCATACTGCTTTGCAAGATCGGAAAAATCTTTCATCTTTGCCGCTTCCAGAGGAAATGCCGTGATCGTCTTTCCCTCCTGAATCATTTTTATGATGTCAGTTTTTCCCGAAATCTGTTTCTCGTTCCGCAAAATGGCCACAAGCATCCCCGCCAGTTGTACCGCGCCGCTTGCGGCTAAGCGGATCGCTGTCTCTGTCAGCATCAATTCCGCCCGCATGACCTGATCTACTGCTCCACTCTCTGGATTCATGTTGTTCACGTCCTCTCTCAATTTCAATCCGTTTTTGTGCTGTTATAGCATTATCCAATCGTACTTTTATCTCTGGTGCATTTTTTTGAATGTCCGCGCAAAGATGTAGCTGTCCGCGCAATTTGCGCAGTGCAGCAGTCAACTGCTGCGTTTCGCTTTTCAAAGCCGTCTGATCACTCCCGGATTTGCGCTTATCCGCGTGCAGCCGTGCCCGGCGTTCTGTCAGAATGTAGATTTCGTTTGCGAGCGCGTCGGCATACATGTCCACATCCTGCCTGGTATACAGCAGATGATCACACAGAAAATCGTATTGTCTGGTATACCGCTCCAGCTTTTTCAGTTCTTCCAACAGCTGGCCACGTACCACACGCGGTGCTTTGCGCCTGCGCACCTTACCGAGCAGGTACAAATACCGAAAATACACAGCCCGGAAGCCTTTCAGCTTTTTTCTCTGTTTGGGTGCTCGTGTATGCGGACGAACCTGATACTTTTTCCGTTGGTGCAACTGCTGCCGCTGTTGTTTGACCCGCTCCAGATTGTCCACAATGCTACCGCGCTGCGCTGCAATCCGCACTGCGAGCTGTCTGGGCGTGTAGTCCTCACCTAGAGATTTCAGACGAATGAACCGCTTGCCGTTTGGATGCCGGATTATTACATATTTTCGCTTTTCGTTGAGACGGATTTCATATCCGCGTGTGCGCAGCAGGCTCCAAAATTCGTCCAACGTGCGTGCCTGTGACAGAATCACATCGATGTCCTCGCGGATCAGGCTGCGTATGGTCGGACATTTTTTTTGCTCTGCACGCCACTCAGCGTATTGCCTTGTGGATTTTTTTGGGGGATGCTGAATTACAGACAACCCATTTTTCCGGCAAATTTCATCCGATATGCCGCGCAGTTTGTAGAAAGAAGCAGGAGTCGATAGGTATTTCCGTCCGTCCACAAATGACACTGAATTGACTACTATGTGATTATGAATGTGATCATGATCAGTATGGGTACTGATTACCACTTCATAATCACCAAAGCACTGCGCGATAAATTCGCACCCTACCTGATGCGCGCGCTCAGGTGTAATCTCTCCCGGTGCAAAAGACTGGATGAAATGGTAGCCCAATATTCCGTCCGGCTTATGAAAATACTGCTTTGTGGCCTGCATCTGAGCATATGCTTCATCACACGAACAATGAAAGCCAGAGGTCAGTGTATCCCGAATACCGTATGTACTCTGAAAACCGATACTCTCCGTTTTTTGAGGATTCTGTACATACCCAATGCTCGCATTTAAGGCGCGGCGAATCACGTTGATTTTCAGAATAGCCATTATTCCAGCTGACGAAGCGCCTGCTCCAACTTTTCCTGCTCTGCCGAAACCCGCCGCAAATCACCTGCGGAAACCGTTCCATAAATATGTGCCATCTTTGTGATCTGATTGATATTCCGGCCCGCGCCGCGCACCTGCCGCTGAATGTCACGCAACAGATCTGGTGGCAAAACAACAACATTTCCGTTGTTCACCAACGCACGCAAAAAATCCGTCATGCTCATACCGCTGTCCTCTACCTTTTTCCTCAACACCTCGAGTTCTTCATCATTCAGACGAAACTTTATCTGGTGAATACGGTTTCTCATCATCCACACCTACTCTCATGTTCGTTTTGGGGGTTTTAGGGGGCATCCCCCTAACAAGCGGTATTTGTGGGTACCACAAATCCTATGCTTGCGGAAAGAGCGGCAAAGCCGCGTCTTCCCCTATGACCTTTCCGAAAAAAAACTACCGTTCCGGCCCGCCGCGCGTTTTCACCCGGTTTATAATCTTCTTTTGAATCTGCAAATAGTCGTTGTAGTCCTTGCCTCTGGGCGGTGGATTGTCAAGCACCTCATACCCGTGTAGGCTCTTTTGAAGCGCGTGCGCGGCCTCACGCCCACGCGCATCATTATCCAGACACAGGATGATTTTTCGTATGGCTGGGTTACGCTGTAAATAGGTCTGCAACGCCAGCGGCAGTTTGAGTTCCGCCTCTAATTTGGGACGATAAATCCCAGATAGAGAAAGGCAGTTGACACTTCGCCAGTCCCGCCCTTTTCGCTTGAGAATGCTAAGATAGGAAAGCGCATCAATGGCGCTTTCAAATACGCACAAGCTTTCTCTCTTGGTTGCCTTAAGCGGCACACAAAACGAATAGCGTTTGTCGCTTCCGGACACTTCGCCAACAAAAGTGGATTGTGACAATGTACCACGCAGAGAGGCGTATTTTGCGGTGCCGTTTTCAAATCCGACAAACACGCAATTGTGCCGTTTTGCATCCTCATACAGCTGACCAGACTTAATGCAGTGATTGATAACTTCGGCATCGATTCCTCGCGCTATCAGATAAGCGAATACTCTGTTGTTATCCGTGTGATGCGGCGGCAGCTGGAAATCATGATGGTGTACCGCGGGCGGCGGGTCAAAAATCTGTCTGGTGGAAAGATGCGGCTGTGCCGCCAGTATTTTTCCAACTGCTTCCGGAAGTTTGTAACCGCATACCTTCACCAGATAATCCAATGCGGTGGCCCCTCCGATGTTCCGGCTCCACCAGCACCATTTCCCATTGGAGATTTTCAGGGAATCGTGACTGCGCGTGCAATATGTACCGCCACTGATATGAACCAGTTCACCGGGGTCATAGCGCTGCAAGTAGGACAGTAAATCCAGTTGCCGCGCTTGCTCGATCTGCTCTTTGGAATAGTAAGGCATTTTGCTCACCTCACGTTTCAGAATTATTTTTAGGGGCCGCTTTGAGAGAATTTAACGCTCCCCCTCTCACTTGGCTTGGGCAAATGCAATGATCTGATCAATACAAATTTTTATAATTTTTCCTCCAATAAAATAAGCGACGCCCAATTGCTTGGATGCCGCTCGTGTTTATCGTTCCATCACCCGGTTACGGGCAATGCGCCGACTATTTTGTTCTTCCACCTCATCTGCCGAAGCATCTGTCAATTCGTTGTCCCGTTTATCCATATTCAGCAGCGCATTCAGTTCCTCCAGCCGGGCCAACTTGATTGCTAACTCATCCTCGTGTGCAAACGGCTTCTCCACCTCTATCTTGGCGGTTTCCATCTGCGCTTTGGTATCAGAAAGCACCTGCTCGCAATCTCTGAGACGACTCTCAAAACCGTCCAGGGCGTTATCCATGCGCTGAATATTGCCATAGATATCCGTACCCAAATTGACCTTGTGACGCAGCTGATGACACAGGACGATTTGATATTCCCGCCGGAAGGTGTCAAAAGACAGTTCCATGGAAAATCCACGATATGTACCGATGACCACGGCATCTGGGCTTGTCATGGCTTTACACGCCTCCAGAATCGCCGCACCGGCATCCTTCTTCTCGGTATATTCTGCTCCGTGAACCACCATGGGCGAAAAACCGTCCGGATTGGGTTTTGTTTGTTCGATCAGATACGCCATGTCGGTCTGATACCCTGTGATTCGCTGCTTCATACCGGCAATCGTCTGGGGGAATACTTTGAGAATCTGATCTTCCAGACTGTATTTCTGGCTGAGATGGTTTGCTTTCAGCAGTTTCAGCCGTCCCACATCAATATCCAGATCCATTTTTTCTTTGATATAGGGGTTACCGGTACACAGGGCCTTAATTTCAGCATAGCTGAGCGCCGTCTCGTCGATATCCTCAGCCGACCGAACAGGAGATTTACTGGTCATAATCTGGCCAATAAACTTTTGCTTACTCTCCACCAACTGATAGAGGTAACTGTCAAAGGTGTTTTCTGTCACATAGGTGTAAATCTCAACCTCCTTGTTCTCGTTGCCCTGACGAATGATACGCCCCTCCCTCTGTTGCAAATCAGCCGGACGCCATGGGCAATCCAGATGGTGCAGCGCCACCAATTTTCGCTGAACATTTGTACCTGCGCCCATTTTGGCGGTACTCCCAAGCAAAACCCGCACTTCGCCGTTACAAACCTTGCCGAATAGCTCTTTTTTCTGCTGCTCCGTATTGGCATTATGAATAAAAGCGATTTGTTCGGCGGGGATGCCTTTAGCGATCAGCTTATCCCGCAGGTCATCATACACATTAAATGAGCCATCGCTTTTAGGGGTGGATAAATCACAGAATGCCAGCTGCGTGGATTTCTGCTCAGCGGTGCGCTGCCAGATATCGTAGATATTGTCGGCGCAGGCACTGACCTTGCCAGTTTCGCTATCTGGCAGCATCGGATTAACCAGCCGCTGATCCAATGCCAATTTGCGTCCATCGTTGGTAATCAGGAGCATGTTGTCCTGACTGCTGTCCACCATCTTATTGCGGACGCGCTCAGCGCGCTCACTGAGATCGGCCACCATTTCTTTCTGGTGTTCGGATGGTTTCAGCACCACATGGTGATAATTGGCCTTGGGAACAGGAAGATTCAGCATATCCGCTGTCTGAATGTCCGCAATCTCTTTGAACATACTCATAAGTTCCGGAAGATTATAGAACTTGGCGAACCGGGTTTTTGCCCGGTAGCCAGTGCCTTCCGGGGCCAGCTCAATGGCGGTCACTGTCTCGCCAAAGGTGGAGGCCCATGCATCAAAGTGCAGCAGATCATTTCCTTGCAGCGTATCGTGCTGGAGATATTTCTGCATGGTATACATCTCCACCATGGAGTTGGAAATGGGGGTACCAGTAGCAAAGATTACGCCACGGCCTCCGGTCAGCTCGTCCAGATAGCGGCACTTCATATAAAGGTCGCTGGACTTCTGTGCTTCAGTCTGGCTGATACCGCCCACATTCCTCATTTTTGTGTATGCGGCCAAGTTCTTATAATTATGTGCCTCGTCCACAAACAGCCGATCGACACCCAATTCCTCAAATGTCACAATATCGTCTTTGCGACTCTGGTCGTTGAGTTTATCCAGCTTGGCCTTCAGCATTTTTCTGGTGCGCTCCATCTGCTTGATCGAGAAGTTATCCCCTCGACTTTGCTTCAGATCACTGATTCCGTCCAAGACCTCGCGCAATTGTTCCTCCAGAATGGCTCGCTGCCGTTCCAGAGACATCGGGATTTTTTCCAGCTGGGAATGCCCGATAATGATGGCATCATAATCGCCGGTGGCAATCCGACCACAGAATTTCTTGCGGTTTTTGGGCTCAAAGTCTTTCTTTGTGGCCACCAGAATATTGGCAGATGGGTAAAGCTGGAGATACTCGGTGGCCCACTGCTCGGTTAGGTGATTGGGAACGGCAATCAGAGACTTGCTGCACAACCCCAGCCGCTTGCTCTCCTGTGCCGCAGCAACGATCTCAAAAGTTTTGCCAGCGCCTACCACATGTGCCAACAGTGTATTGCCACCATACAAAATATGGGCAATAGCGTTGACCTGATGCTTCCTGAGTGTGATTTCCGGGTTAATACCCACAAAATTCAGATGGCTGCCGTCATACTCACGGGGTCGAACGGAATTAAAGGCTTCATTATAAAGTTTGCATAGCCGCTCCCGTCGCTCCGGGTCTTTCCAAATCCAATCTGCAAACGCCGTTTTGATCAGTTGCTGCTTGGATTGAGCAATTGCAGTTTCCGTTTTGTTCAGTACGGCAGTTCTGCGGCCATCGGCATCTTCCACATAATCGAAAATCCGCACATCCTTCAGATTGAGCGTTTCCTCGATGATCCTGTAACCATTGATACGGTTGGTACCGTATGTGCTGTTGGCCTTGACGCTAGTGCGGTCATAACTCTTGCCCTCGACAACCCAATTGCCCGTCAGTTTGGAGTAATGCACCTTGATGTTGAAGCGGTTGTAGCGTGGAGTGTCGAACAGCTCAAACATGAACTGTTCGACATCCTCGGGCGGCAGCCAAGTAGCGCCCAGCCGCACGGAAATTTCGCTGGCGGTCAGATCGACCGGCTGTACAGCTCTCAGCGCCTCTGCGTTGACGCGGAACCGGCTGTCTGACTCTGCCGCCTTTTCCGCTTCCCGTAGCTTTTGACGCACATTGCCGGAAAGGTATTCATCCGCCGTCACATAGATGGGGGCACCTTCGTGATCCGCCATCTCAGGCATCTGGAACATTACGCCGTGCAGTTCCTCAACCAAGGTAGATTCATCTTTTCCGGTCAGTTCTGTCATATAGGGGATATCGATCCTTGCCTTTTCCGCAAGAGACAGCGCCAATGCCTCGGATGCGGTATCCACCCGGCTGACACTGACTTTTTGCTTGATGGTACGTTTGGTGAACATATCCGCCTTGCGGACAAAGTTGCCATCGCTGTCCATGACCTCCAAAGAACTCAGCAGAAAATAGGCATTATCATCGTGAAATGCCGAGTTATTGGCTCGTTGGGAAATGCGGCCATATTTTTTGACAAAGGTATCGTACAGGCTATTCAGCCGCTGCTGTTCTGCAGTGATCAGGTGTTCCGGATAATCCTCCGTCTGGTACTCAATGAGTTGCCGGACACAATCCCGCAGCCCGATTAACCCCTTGATCCGACCCAGCGCAGTGGTGGATACCTCCACTGGGTTCATACGACTATTTTCCCGGTAATAAACCTGTCCGTCCACAATGGTATAAGAGAAATTGCGCACGGTGGGGTCAGCCGGTATAGAACGATCCTCCTCCAGCTCTTCCCCGTCCTCCCGCTCATACTCCCGGATAGAGCCGCCAATGTTGCCGATCGCGGAAGTCAACAGGTCAGAAAATTCCTGACCACCGAACGGAATGCAGGCTGTTTCAGGTCCATAGGGGCCGCTGATCTCCTGCATTTCACCCAAAATCATTTCCGGGTGGTCAATAAAATACTGGTTCATCTTGAGGTCGTTTTTATCTACGCCCAAGTGCACCCAATCCGGTTCTATATCGGTGATTGAATCGCGCTTTTGCAGAAATAGAATATCCGAGGTGACCTCAGTGCCCGCAGCGCCCTTGAATGTATCGTTTGGCAAACGGATTGCCCCAAGAAGGTCAGCCCGCTGAGCGATATACTTTCGCACAGCTGGGTTTTCTTTGTCCAAAGTGCCTTTGCTGGTAATGAACGCTACGATACCGCCGGGGCGCACCTTATCCAGTGTTTTGCCGAAAAAATAGTCGTGAATGAGGAAATTGTGCTTGTCGTAGCGTCGGTCAACTACCTTGAAGTTGCCGAAAGGAATGTTACCGATGGCCACGTCAAAGAAGCTGTCGGGCAGATCGGTTTTTTCGTAACCCTGAATCGTGACTGATTCAGTCTGATACAGCTGCTGGGCAATCCGTCCGCTGATTTCATCCAGTTCGATGCCGTACAATTTGCTGCCAGCCATGCTTTCTGGCATCATACCCAGAAAATTACCCGTACCGCAAGATGGCTCCAGCACGTTGCCCGTTTCAAAGCCCATCTGCTCCAGCGCCTGATACATGGAACGAATCACAACTGGCGGTGTATAAAACGCAGTTAGGGTGGATTCTCTCGCTGCCTCGTATTCCTCTGGGGTCAGCAGACTTTTCAGCTCCAGATAGTTGCGGTTGGTTTGCTCAAAGCAGTCTGCTAATCCACCCCAGCCAACATACCGTGAAAGAATCTCCTGCTCCTCTGGTGTAGCCAGTCGTTCCTCATTGTCCAGCTGCTTGAGCAGCCGGATAGCAGCGATGTTATTCTGATATCGTTCACCGGGAGTGCCGACGCCAAGAGCATCATCCGTGATACGAAGGTCGTGGCGGTCTGTCTGTTCCGGGTGAAGGACATTGGAAAGGACGGCTGTTTTAGATTTTTTCTGTACTCTGGGAGGCTCCTGCAAAACTGGGGTTTCCAGAAAAGCACGAATGGTGCCGATGTGCTCGACCCGTAGAATGGGATACCCTGCCGACTGCGCGAAGGTCAAATCGGTCAGTTCCACTTTGTCCATAACGGTATCCACACTGTGCACCTGGTATCTGCGGCCATCCTGCTCAAATTCCGTCTCACCGGGGATCAGGTTGGCTTGCGCATACTCTGCGTTCGTCAACGTGCGCTGTTCCTGTACCAGGGGCGGAATGGCCTGCACCTGTTCCGGGTCGGGCAGACCATCTATCACAGCTTGCTTTTGGTCGGCCTGTTCTGCATCCCACGTCTCCACTTCAACTTTTAGATCGGCAATGGGTTGCTGAGACGCATTAGGATCAGGGACTGCCGTATCCGGAAAATCACCGTAATACCGCACATATTTCTGAGCAGCCCGATCGTAAATCCCAGCCCCATCATACGCAAATCCGTCCGGTTCCAGTCCATTTACGCACTTTTGCGCCGCTTCCTTGGCTTCTGCCAGTGTTTGATAATCCTGTGATTCATCAAAACCGTTTTCCGTATCGTGATATACGACTACCTCATACCGAGGTGCCAT
>NZ_CALWJK010000050.1 GCF_944380975.1 uncultured Agathobaculum sp.
ACGGCCGGCTCCCGATAACGGATACTGTGGCTCTATCCTATGAGATTGGCTGGCTCCGCCATCGCAGAATATTCACTCAAGGCACAGGAAGCAATCTAACAAAAGCACCGGAATGCTTGATAACAATCAACGCATTCCGGTGCTTCTTATGTTCCATATCGGGCAAAAGAGCGGATATTTACGGGATATATTTCATCCCCCACTGGGAAATTGCGTAAAAAACAGGCAACAAATCGGTTCCTTTTTCGGTCAGGGCGTATTCTACGCGGGGCGGGATCTCGTTGTACTGCTTCCGATGCACCAGTCCGTCTGCTTCGAGCTCTTTCAAGGCGTTGGCGAGCATAGTGTTGGTGATGGGTTTGAGCATTTTCTTGAGTTCTCCGAAGCGCATGGGCGACCGGATACATAGTTCGTAGATGATTTGGAGTTTCCACTTGCCCTGAAGCATTTGAACAACCGGTGTGACCGGACAGTTTCCGTGCTCAGTCAGAATGATGTTGCCTACATTTTTCAGGAATTCTTCATAAGTCATGGATGGATTCATTGGTTTGACCTCCACTCTGATAGTACATTTTTTCGTACCGAGTATAAATAATCTGCGTACTTGAAGCTATATTTATTCTAAGTATAATAATTATATCGACCACAAAGTCGTGTGTCAATTATCCAAACCAAGAAAGCGAGGTACGCAATCGTATGAAAGAAATGACCATTATCGAGGCGACTGTTCTGACTTCTCCGAACCCTCTCACCTTGATTTGCTCTCAAAATGAGGACGGAACCACCAATCTGGCACCCATCAGCTTTGTATCCTATCTGTCTTTCAATCCGTCTATGATCGGTTTTGCCTGCGGCAAGCAGTCTCACACCGGCAAACGAGTGCGGGAGACCGGCAAAGTGATCGTAACGGTGCCGGGTGAAGGCATGGCGCAGACGGTTATGGCCTGCGGCGGATCTACGGGCGCAAATACAAACAAGGTCGCGGAAAACCACATTGAAATGGTGTCCATTGAGGGCAGCGACATCCAGATCCCGGCAGGCACCCGTCTGGCGATAGTGGCAACGCTCGAGCAATCGGTAGAAGTAGGCGATCACGTCCTGCACATCTGCAAGGTAGACAAGTTCCTAGGAGACGAGAGCCACAATGGGCTGTACGCCTGGAACGGCTTCGGTAAGGTCGCTCCAGCTGTAGCAGGCTGATAATTGGCAAATCAGGTGATTGGCTGCATCTACTACTACGCACAGAACTGTGTCCAGCAGCTTCGTATGATTAACGATTTCGAGAAGCTGAATTACTTTCCCCAACAAACTGCAGCTTATGGCAAAAAACGGCTCAGAATTTTTCTTGATCGGAATCAAGGGGATCGTCATTGAAACCGAAACCGGACGCCGCAAAGGAAAATCACTATCGCAACCGGAATTGGTGTGCAATCCGACAGAACAGGCGCATGTTTGGAGGATTCCTGGTTTTATGAAGGCATGCTTGCTTCCGATTATGGGAGACGCGCAAATGATACAGGAATTGTCCGAGGCATTTTGCCGGGTATTGGAGGAACAGAAGGCATGGAACAAGCAGCAAAGAACGACATTGTGATACAGACTGTGGAGACTAAAAATATCATGACCAAATCCAGCCTGCCGGTGGGCGGGTATTCGGTCAATCCCTATGTGGGCTGTACACATGGGTGCAAATACTGCTATGCCTCCTTTATGAAGCGATTCACCGGTCACACTGAGCCTTGGGGCACGTTTCTGGATGTAAAACATTGGCCGACCATTCGAAATCCTGCAAAGTATGAGGGGCAGCGAGTGGTCATTGGCTCAGTGACCGACGGCTATCTGCCGCAGGAGGCGGAATTTGGCAATACACGCAAGCTATTGGAACAGCTCAAATACAGCGATGCGGAAATTCTGATCTGCACCAAGTCTGATCTGGTGGTGCGGGATATTGACTTGCTTAAGGAAATGGGGGAAGTAACCGTCTCCTGGTCGATCAATGCGCTGGATGAAGTGTTTCAGGCGGACATGGACAAAGCGGTCAGTATCGAACGCCGTCTGGCCGCCATGAAGCAGATCTATGACGCGGGTATCCGCACGGTTTGCTTTATTTCTCCCGTTTTTCCCGGTATCACAGACTTTGAGGCGATTTTTCAGCGGGTCAAAGACCAGTGCGATCTAGTATGGCTGGAAAACCTGAACCTCAGAGGCGGCTTCAATCAAGATATTCTGGACTATATCGCAGATAAATATCCTCCGCTGCTCCCGTTGTATCATGCGATTTACAACAAGGGAGATCGCAGTTACTTTCAGTCTCTGGAAAAGCAGGCAGAACAAATGGCCAAAGAAAACGGCTGTCTCTTTGTCGATAACGAATTGCCATACGGCAGAGCAGAACCGGCTCATCCGGTGATTGCGGATTATTTCTACCACGAAGAGATTCGTGGGTCGGGAAACACGGGAAAACGCAAACGGACATAATGCCGTGATGCAAAAAGGTCGGAGCCAAAGTACTCCGATCTTTTTTATCCGACTTTCCTCATTTGGAAGTACCTTTTGCCCAAACAGCCGAACATCATCAAGGAAATGCATTGACGATACCAGTTTTTGTACATATGATGGCACTACAGTTAAACAATCGTTTAATCGGTATGTAAAATACGACGATGGAGAGCGGAGTTTTCAAAATGAAAAAGACGTATCAGATCGAAGTAGACTGTGCCAACTGTGTAAGCCCAATGGAGGATGTTCTGCGGAAAACGGCCGCAGTGGGTCACCAACATGCAGAAGAGCGACGGAAATGGTGTGATTGCTAACGCAGATGACATACAGGTAGCTGCTGCCCGCAGAAAAGCCAACAGAGAAAGGAACACTTCCTGCTCTGTTGGCTTTCTTTCATTTGTTCTAAGCAGACCACGTTTTTTGTTTGGGCATATTGTATCTTTTTATCTAAAAAACTTGTCTATTTTTTTGTTTTTCCGCAACTGTGTTCCGAATTATCGAGCAACAGATAGATAAGATATAGAACGCTGTTCAAATCAATTCATATTCTATTGCTTTTTTATTCCAAATAACTATGATAATTCCATAAAAAAGCAAGTCGATTTGCAGCATACATATGGTATACATACAGTTCTCACATGTAAAACGTTCCAAAAGTAATGCAACAGAAAAAGGAGGAGCCCATGGATCACGCGAAACTGGCAGCCGACATCATTGAGAAAGTCGGCGGAAAGGATAATGTCACCAATCTCGGGCACTGCGCAACCCGCCTGCGCTTTAATTTGAAAGATACCACCTTGGCTCAGACCGATGTCCTCAAGAAAACACCGGGTGTTGTCGGCGCAGTGGAGCACGGCGGACAGTATCAGGTCATCATTGGCAATGAGGTCAATGAAGTATGTGCGGAATGCTTAAAGCTGCTGGATCTTGCTGTCCCCCAGACCGAAACCTGCGAGGATGACACCGCAGAAGAAAAGAAAGGCGTTGTGGCTAAAGTATTGGACACGATCGCCGGCAGCTTCTTTCCCATCATCCCGGCCATCGCCGGTGCCGGTATGGTCAAAGCCCTGCTCAGTCTGCTCGCCTTTCTCAAGGTCGTAGACAGCACGTCCGATACATACCAGATCCTCAACCTGCTTGGCGATGCTCCCTATTATTTCCTGCCCATTCTGCTTGCGTTCTCGGCAGCAGAGAAATTTAATGTCAACAAGTATCTTGCCGGTACAGTCGGCTGCATCTTTGTCAGTCCGACCCTCGCATCGCTCTTCAGTGCAGCAACCGAAGCAGGTACGACGGTCAAACTGTTCGGCATCCCGGTCACAGCCGCAACCTATACCAACTCGGTCATTCCCATCCTGCTGACCATCTGGCTGATGCACTATGTCGAGCCGTTCTTTAACAAATACATCCCAAAATCCGTCCGTTTCATCTTCTCTCCCATGCTGACACTGCTGGTCGTCACGCCGATCGGTTTAATCGTTCTCGGCCCACTGGGCACTTGGCTTGGCGATGGCTTAGGACTGATCGTCAACACCCTGAACAGCACAGTGAGCTGGCTGGTTCCGACGATCATCGGCGCGTTCACGCCCCTGCTCGTCATGTGCGGTATGCACTACGGCATTATTCCCATCGGCATCAATATGCTGGCGACTACTGGTACCGATATCGTCGCTGGCCCGGGCATGATGGTTTCCAATATTGCACAGGGCGGTGCTTCCCTTGCGGTTGCCCTGCGCGCAAAGCGTCAGGATATCAAGTCTCTCGGTGCATCCTGAGGCATCTCGGCCATCTGCGGCATCACCGAACCGGCCATGTACGGTGTCAGCCTGCGTTTTAAGACACCGCTGTATGCTGCCATGATCGGCGGCGGCGTAGCCGGTTTCTTCATGGGTATCTTTCAGGTCTGCCGCTTCGCACAGGTCGCTCCCAGTATTTTTGCCCTGCCCAGCTTCATCGGCCCGGACGGCCCGCGCAATATGATCTTTGCAGCCATCGGCTGTGTGATTGCCTTTGTCATCTCCTTCATCGCAGCCTATCTCATGGGTATAGATGAAGACCGCTAAACGAAAGGAGCGCAAACCATATGCCTTTTTCAAAAAATTTCCTCTGGGGCGGCGCGACTGCTGCCAATCAGATCGAGGGTGCTGTCACAGAAGGCGGCAAAGGATTGTCCACAGCAGATGTGATGACAGTCGGCGGCCACGGGGTCAAGCGCCGCATTACACCTACCTTGGAACCCGACACCTATTATCCCAGCCATGTGGCGATCGATCACTTCCATCGCTACAAAGAGGACATCGCGCTGTTTGCCGAGATGGGCTGGAACTGCTACCGCATGTCCATTAGCTGGCCGCGCATTTTTCCCAACGGCGATGAAACCCAGCCCAATGCACAGGGCTTGGCCTTCTATGACGCAGTCATCGATGAACTGCTCGCGCACGGCATCCAGCCGCTTGTCACGATTTCGCATTTTGAGACCCCGCTCGGACTGCAAAAATATGGATTCTGGAAAAACCGTCAGTTAGTAGAGTTTTACCTGCGGTATGCCACGACCTTATTTGCGCACTTCAAGGGCCGCGTAAAGCTGTGGCTGACCTTTAATGAAATCAACTGCATGTCTACACAGCCGTGGGTTGCAGGCGGCATTGATTCCGAGGATGAATCCGTGCGCATGACCGCTGCATATCATCAATTCCTAGCCAGCGCGCAAGCCGTGCAAGCCGCTCACACCATAGACCCAGAAAATAGGGTCGGCATGATGTACTGCGGTCACTTCGCATACCCCAATTCCTGCAATCCCAACGATGTGATCGGCACCATGAACTTTATGCACCAGATGTTGTTTTACAGCGATGTGCAGTGTCGGGGCTATTATCCGCGCTATAAGCTGCGCGAACTGGAGCGCCAGGGCATTACACTGCCGATTCATCCGGGCGATCTGGATGAATTGAAGCGCGGAACGGTCGATTTCATCTCTTACAGCTACTATATGACCCATGTGACCGGAGAAAAAACACAGGGCATCCTCAAAGGCCTCAATGGTTTGGATACGGGCTACAAAAATCCATATCTGGAGCGCAGCGCATAGGGCTGGGCGATTGATCCACAGGGCCTGCGATACAGCTTAAACCTGCTATATGACCGCTATCAAATCCCGGTCATGATCGTAGAAAACGGACTGGGCGCGGTGGATACGGTCGAGCCGGATGGCAGCATCCATGACGACTACCGCATCAACTATCTGCGCCGACACATTCAGGAAATGAAAAAAGCCGTCGAACTGGACGGCGTGCCGGTGATGGGCTATACCTCTTGGGCGCCCATTGATTCAATCGCGCTGAGCACCGGTCAGATGAGTAAACGATATGGGTTTATCTATGTCGATCTGGACGAAAACGGTAACGGTACGCTGGAACGTCGCCGTAAGGACAGCTTTTACTGGTATAAAAAAGTCGTTTCCAGCAACGGCGAGGATCTGGACTGATTTTATTTTGCACCCGAGAGGAGAATTGTTATGTATATCTACCTGCCCAGCTGTAATTTTACCGCAGCTCGTCCGGAAGCGAGCAAAAAGATCAAGCAGTATCTTTCTTCCAAACCCGATGTCAAGGTCGTTGGATGCTGCCGCCCGCAGCAAAAGCAGCTGACTCCTGAGGACACCGTACTGTCCATCTGCCTGACCTGCTCAGCCATCACAAACGAGGTCAATCCGGATACCCCGGAAAAGAGCCTATGGGAATACCTGCTGACAGACCATGATTTTCCCTGGCCCGACTTCCACGGCGAAGAAATGACCATTCAAGACTGCTGGCGCGCACGCAATAAGCCTGCTATGCTCGATGCCGTACGTGCCTGCATGGTGAAAATGAATCTGCGCCCGGTAGAAATTGCCGAAAACCGCGAGAAAACGCAGTTTGATGGCGTATGGCGCTATAATCCGGTGCTTCAGAAAAATCTAGATATCGCCCCCAAATATTTTCAGAACATCGCTCAAACCGGTTTGGAACTCATTCCGCCCGAAGAACAGAAGGCGCGCATGGAGGCTTGGGTCAGTCAGTACACCACCGAGCGGGTGGCAACCTACTGCACCGCGTGTTTGAAAGGCGCTCTGTTGGGTGGTGCCAATGCGGTACACCTTCTGGAACTTTTAACGGCAAATATGTAAGAGTAGGTCAGGGGAGATCCTGCAAAATGGGATTTTCCGAGTGTCGGAACTGCTCAAATTCCTGAGAGTTCTTTTGCTTGACATGATAGAGATATTCAAAGTCTTGATTCATGATCCCGGCATAGATCAGATCCAATAGGAACAGGGCGGATAAATGGGTGCTGAAGCTGCCAAGATTGCTGACCAGCCGTTCCCGTGTCGACACAAACAACCTGCAGGGAAACCAGTTTGCTAAAGTATTATTTCCAAACGAAGTGATGACTACTGTGTGCACTTTGCGCTTTTTGAGTTTCTGTGCCACACGCAGGATATTCGGCGTTTCTCCGCTGTACGAAAACAGAATAAAACAGTCATTGGGGCCACAGTTGCAGGCATGATGAAACAGGACATCGTTTCGGCCGACCAGCAGCACAGTCTTACCGATTTTCGCCATCTTGTCCTCGAACGCGGCCGCAATCCCGCTTTGCGCACCCGCCGAGCAGAAGTAAATCACATTCTCCTGATTGCAATATCGCACCGCCTGCGCAAGCTGCTCGGCGTGCTGCAAGGAAAGGGTATCTGCGATGGTCTCCTGATACAATGTGCTCAGTTTATTCGCTACCACGCAGATCGGATCTTCCGGTTCAAACGGACGGTTGGCATCGACATTTTGAAAGTGGCTGGATAAGTAGTCCAGTTCTTTCAACCAATCTTTCTGAAACTGCGCATAGCCGGAATATCCCAGCTTCTGGCAGAATCGCACAATCGAAGACGGTGCAGCGAAGACGGCAGCTGCAATGTGCCGCGCGCTTTCATTCTTCAAAGCCGAACCTCGCTCCAAAATATAATCGGCAATGACGTTCTCAACATTGGAAAACATCTCACGATGTTTCAGCTTTTCCTGAATCAGCATACATGGCACCTTCTTTTCCCTGTTCTCTCATTTTATTTCATCATACCCTATTTACATGCAGTATGCAAGATTCTGTATTGCAATCCGTTAAGAAAGGACAGTCGTTATGGGTTTATTCGATAAATTATTGCACAAAAAAGAAACGTGCTCCAAAGAGGGCATTGACACGCAGGCCGCATCGCTCACTGTCTGCGCCCCCTTTTCCGGCAAGGTGATCCCCGTTCACGACATTCCCGATCCGGTGTTCAGCGAAGGGATTGTCGGCCTTGGCTTTGGGATTGAGCCGGAAGAAGAAACGGTTTACGCACCGTTCGACGGTGTCATCAGCCAGATTGCAGAGACAAAGCACGCCATCGGCGTCACCAGCACGGATGGAATGGAACTGCTCATCCATGTCGGCATTGATACAGTTGATATGAACGGCAAGGGCTTTGACGTGCTGGCCACCGAGGGACAGAAAATCAAGGCGGGTCAGCCCCTGCTCACATTCTCCCTTTCCGAAATTCAAGCAGCCGGGCACCCAACTACCACGGCTGTACTGCTAACCAATCACGAAAGCTTTTCCGCGCTGAACCTGATGGTCATCGGCCAGATTCAGCATGGTCTGGCTGTCTTAAAAGTCAGCAAATAATGTCATTCTTCCGTGGATAGGGCTATGCCCTGCCGCATGGTTTTCCCAATCCAGATAAGCCGAGCCATTCCCAAGGCTCGGCTTGTTTTATGCCAAAAAGGAGTCGCTATGAATCTGTTGCAATCACTATTATTCTTTGTGGTCAGTCTGGCAGCCTCTATCGTCGGCGCGATCTGCGGCATCGGGGGCGGCGTTATTATCAAGCCGACCCTTGATATATTCGGTTGGGCCAGCGCATCTACGATCAGCTTTCTCTCCGGCTGCACCGTCCTGTCGATGAGCTGTTATTCGGTCGTCAAATCGATTCGTTCTGGCGAACGTCAGGTAGACCTGCACACCGGAACGCCCTTGGCCATCGGATCGGTCATCGGCGGCGTAGCAGGCAAGCAGCTGTTCACCTATCTGCAAGCATTATTCCCCAACCCCGAGCAGGTCGGAGCGGTACAGGCCTTGTGCCTTGGAGTGATTACGCTCGGTACCTTGCTGTATACCCTGCGTAAACACTCCATTCATACGCACCATATCTCACATCCGCTCCCTTGCATCCTGATCGGTTTGTTACTGGGGATCTGTTCAAGCTTTCTCGGGATAGGCGGCGGTCCCATCAATTTGGTCGTGCTCTATTACTTTTTCAGCATGGATATCAAGACAGCTGCGGCAAATAGTCTGTATATCATTCTGTTCAGCCAAATTGCCAGTCTGGTTACCACCATACTGACCGGTACCATTCCTGTTTTTGCCCCGATCACCCTCATTCTGATGATCTGCGGCGGTATTTTGGGCGGTATTTGGGGACGTATCATCAATCAAAAGCTCAGTAATCTTGCCGTAGAAAAATTATTTATCGGTTTGATGGTGCTGATTATCGGTATTTGTTGCTATAACACTGTGCAGTAATATGATAAAAAAGAAAAACTTTTCCATGGTGAACATTTGAAGAACCGGAGCATTGTCATTGCAAAATATTAATAGGTTGTTAGCCACAAATCCGTGTTAGGCCTGTAGTGATTTCTATTTAACCTTGAGAAATCGCAAAGTGTTGCGGCGCTCTTGTCCATTTCAAATTATTAACATCCAATATCATCATTGCTCTGCTCTGTGTTATCTTCGGGTGTTGATGGTGCAACTCTGTGATGGA
Organism: uncultured Agathobaculum sp.; assembly: GCF_944380975.1. GTDB lineage: Bacteria > Bacillota > Clostridia > Oscillospirales > Butyricicoccaceae > Agathobaculum. The sequence continues at coordinate 9,326 of NZ_CALWJK010000050.1, forward strand.
ACTCCTCAATCATGGATTGCAACGTAATGCCTTTCATTGTTTGAATAACCGCATCCTCAATCTGCTGATATGGACCTTGCAGCACCTGACGGATGTTTTGCGCCACTGGGCATTGTCTTCCTTCGCATGAATGAATTCCAATCAGCGAAGTTATCCCCTCCGGCTTCATCGCTGAATAAACCTTGTAAAGCGTGATCTCATCAGGTTTTAGACTGAGTTCTGCGCCTCCGGTTCCACGCGCTACAGTAATCAGTCCTGCTTTTTTCAAGGCGCTCATAATATTCCGAATGACCACTGGATTGCACCCGGTACTTTGCGCAAGCAGTGTGCTTGTCACTTTTGCAATTCCTTTGGCTTCGTGTATAAAAATCAGGCAGTGAACGGCAATCGAACATTTGGTGCTGATCTGCATGCTATCTCCCTTTCTTCCCCGTTTTCGCCGAATCATAGATGTAACCATTGACATTACATCATGCAAATGCTATAGTAACACAAGATGTAATTTTATCTTTTACATCACATTGTATCGGGTCCGCTCAAAAAATGCAAGCATTCCGCAAAATTGTACAGATGGCGGTGCCTATCTCAAAAGCGCTGGGGCTTCGTATGTTTGTCATCAGCAATGACTGGGCGCACAAGCGGTTTCTTGCGATGGGTGTCGATCAATACAGCAAGGCACTGCAGTTAGTGGCACAAGAACCGATCAATGGCAAAGCAATCATTCAACTATAACAGGAGGATTTGCGCAAAATGGAAATGCAGTTACCCATTCCAATCGAAGGAACCATCAAAAAGCGCCATAGTGTGCGTACTTATGACAGCAAAGCGCTTTCGCCGGATGACCTGAAACTGCTATCGCACTATATGGAGTGCTTGGACAATCCCTTTGGAGTAGCGGTCACACTGCATCTCATTGACAAGGCTCTCAACGCAGATGGTGAAAAACTTGGCACATATGGTGTCATCAAAGGCGCAACCACCTTTCTCGGTGTCTCTGTGCCCGATGTGAAATACGCGCCACTCGCCGCCGGATATACCTTTGAAAACCTGATTTTGTGTGCCACCCATATGGGTCTCGGTACCGTTTGGCTGGCTGCCACCTTCAACCGCGATGCTTTCTCTTCGGCCATGGATATTCCGCCTGAGGCACTGTTCCCGGCGATTTCGCCGGTCGGTTATCCTTCCTCCAGACCCAGTATCACTGAATCGCTGATGCGCTCTGCCATGAAATCTTCTGCCAGAAAAGCGTGGGACACGCTGTTCTTCCATGCAGACTTTGTAACCCCCCTCACGCCGGAGGACGCCGGCGCCTACGAACCTGCGCTGGAAATGCTCCGTCTCGCGCCCTCGGCAAAAAACGTACAGCCTTGGCGGGTGCGAAAGGATGGGAATGTGTATCACTTTATGTGACCTATCCTCCCAAACTCTCGCGTGCGGAAATACGCATCAAGCAGGTGGATTTGGGTATTGCCCTTTCCCATTTTCACCAAACTGCACTGGCGCATGGTTTCACCGGCGCTTTTGAAACCATACCGCAGGACAATGTTATCCTTCCGAAAGATACCCATTACATCATTTCGTGGCGTGATGCACCCACAAAATAAGAGGAGGAGTACCTATGAAAGTTTATGAGATCTGTTTCAGTCCGACGGGCGGCACACAAAAAACGGCAGATGCTTTGACCCATGCGCTGGCAGAACAAGCTGTCTCGGTGGATTTAACGGACAGCCAGACGGATTTCAATAAAATTACGCTGATGCCGGACGATCTGGCCATCATCGCCGTTCCGTCCTACGGCGGACGGGTACCCGCACCCGCCACCGAGCGTTTGGCTGCGCTGCATGGAAACGGTGCCCGCGCAGTATTAGTCTGCGTCTATGGCAACCGCGCTTACTAGGATACATTGGTGGAATTGCGGGACACCGCAGAACGCGCGGGGTTCCGCGTGATTGCGGCAGTTGCCGCCATTGCGGAGCACTCCATTGCCCGCCAATTTGCAGCCGGTCGTCCGGACGCGCAGGATGCGCAGCAGCTTACCGGTTTTGCCAAACAGATTGGTGAGAAAATTGCAGTCGGAGATGATACGCCCCCCTCCCTTCCCGGCAATCGTCCCTATAAAAAAGCCGGCGGTGCTGCACTAATCCCCAAGCCCACTAAGGACTGCGTAAACTGCGGCATTTGTGCCGCAAAATGTCCCACGCAGGCCATCGACACGCAGAATTCCGCAAAGGTGGATTCCAAAGCCTGCATCTCCTGCATGCGCTGTGTTTCGCTCTGTCCGCATGCTGCCCGCAAGGTCAACCGCGTGTTGCTGTCCGCTGCTGGTCTGGCGCTGAAAAAAGTCTGTTCAGATCGCAAAGCATGTGAATTGTTTCTCTGACAAATGCATTTTCTTGCTCAAAAACGGGCCTGATTTTTTCAAATCAGACCCGTTTTCTGCTGACGCCAATTCATTCCAAAATTTCTTTCTGACTCGATTGTTTCAGAACTTCTTCAGTCTCAAGAATATCAATCCTCTCGATCTTGAAAATCACAGGCCGGATACCGTCATTACAGCAGGCAATCATCATGCGCTCATCGTTCGTCCACTTATGCATAGATGTTCATCCTATTATCTCCACGATCTGTCGATATGCCCGTCCCCAGTCATCCGGTATATCCGCCTCTATGGTTAAGGTGTCATCATAGCCAGCTTGTTTCAAACTATTGAGAAACAGCGCATAATCATAATCATCCTGTACAGAAGGATACCTTCTTTCAGGATAGGAAAGCGGATAATCGATATGGATATGACGGATATACGGAAGATACGTTACAATATCCCGAAAAGGCTCCTTTGCGCCTACCATGTGCCGCAGATCTGCCATCGTGAAAACATTTTCCAATTGGGCTTTTTCAATGAGTTGCACCGCCTGCTCAATTGTATTAATATAGTTTGTATATTTCGGTCCCAGCGGTTCCAAAATTAATATCTGATTGTTCTTTTTCGCTTCACTCGCCATCATGCGAAGCGATTCAACAAACAATGGTTCTTTTTTATAATCTTCCAAAGTTGACAGGCACCGTGCCTTTCCATTTCCCAAGATGACAGCTTGAATGCCTATCAATGCTGTTTTTTGACACGCCTTCTCCAAATAAGGTTGCAGTGACTCCGGTTTAAAACCTTCTTTAAAAAACAGCGGCTCTGAAACCGGCAACAAGCGGGAGCCAATCTGTACCGGGATACCCTCTACTGTCTGCTGCTGAAAATTTTTCAATGCTGCATCCTCCAATGCTGCAATTTCAGGAATATCCAACTCGGCAAAGTCAAAGCCTGCCTTGGATATCTCCAGATAATTTTTGATTTGACCAAATCCACCTATTTTCATAAAAATCACCTTTTCTTTTGCCGCGTCATGATGCCAATTCTCATATTTCCCACACCTCTGTCCTGTATGATCTCTAATCTTTTACACTCTTCATTATGCAAGCGCACGGAGTTCTCTTGGCAATCATAATGCATCCGTTTTTTTGTAAGCAAAAAGTCCCCATTTCTTCTATCTTAAACTCCGGAAATCACAGAGCCGAAATGGGGACTTTATTCAGTTAATTGTCACCACATATTGTTCAAACGATGCAGATCAATACTTTTCACGCGTTGCAATCAGCAAATCATACAATTCCTTCTGATCCTCGCTTGCGTTTGCCAAGAAGTCGTCAACCACAGCCTGCGTCTTTTCCTGAAATGGCTTCTTATCCACTTCAAGAATCTCAACTCCGTTCTCCTCCAAGATTTGCAAGCCCTCTTGAGTAGCCTGAGCCCAGATTTCGTTGTTCCATTGATCCGAAAACTTCTCACCAGCTTCCAGAATTGCTTCCTGATTTTCAGGAGACAGGCGATCAAACCATGACTTGCTGACAAAGACAGGATCCGGAATGGTGAAATGTTCGGTCAGGGTAAGGTATTTGCATAACTCGTACCAGCTGTTGGCAGCAATGACGGATGGCGTATGATCCAAACCATCGATGGTTCCCTGCTGCAACGCAGTGTATATCTCACTGGAAGCCATGGGTGTTGCGATCGCGCCCATCGCATTGACCGACTCGGCAAGCACAGTATCCTCCATGCAGCGCAGCTTCAATCCAACCATATCATCCACACTTTCCACCGGATGCGATTGGTTCAATACACTACGGCTTCCAATATCCGTCCATGCAATGATCATAAATCCATATTCCTGCATTTTCTCATTGAGCAATGCCTTTACATCATCATCCATAACGGTATTGACCGCCTGCAGGCCATCCTTCCACAGATATGGAAGCGAGAAAACAGACCATATCTGTCTGATGACGAGCTTCTGGATACCGAGGGTGGCTTCACCGGATGGGACGCTGGGGCGGAAGAAACGCTGGAACAGGCGCTTGTGGAAGAACGTCTGGCCGAGCTGGAAAATGAGCTGGAGCAGGACGAACATCCCATCGACTATGAAGCGGAGCTGGAGGACGAGGAAGAAGAAGCCGCCCCGGTCAGTGATAAGCGGCTCAAACGGGAGTTGCGGGCCGAGGCCATACGGCGGCTGGAGGAAGCGGCCCGCACCGAAAAGGACTTCCAGGTTGTCGTAGGGGAATGGGACAAGCTGGACCGGAACCGGGAGCGCCGGGAGCGGGACCACGAAAACCTCCGTGGAGATGTGCCGCTGGAATATCAGGCAGTGCCTGAGCCGAAACTCATTCCCCGCTGGATGAACAACCCCGCATACCGGCAGCTGATGGCCGGGAACTTTCTGGACATCCTGTTTGACTGCCCCTATGAGATGCACAACCTGACCGCTGATCCCTTTATTTCCCGCATGGTGGAGGAACTGAGCGAGGAACATAAGGAAGTTCTGTATTTCCTCTCTTTGCGGTTGTACAGCACCACCCGGCTTGCCGCTATGCGTGGGCAGTCTGACCGCAACATCCGCAAGCTGCGAAAAACCATCCACAAGAAATTGCAGCGCCAGATGTATGACCATCTGTGCGGCAAGCAGGAGCATGGCGGCAGCTTGACCTTGCGGGAACGCCAGTTTTTGGAGGAATACTCGAAAATTGCAAGGAAACAGGGCAAGGACGCCGTGATCCGGCGGGAGAACAAGACCAAGCGCAGAAAAAAGAAAAACCGCCCCTGATAATTGGGACGATTAAGGAG
>NZ_CALWJK010000051.1 GCF_944380975.1 uncultured Agathobaculum sp.
GCTTCCAGTTTGCGACTGCGTGCTGGCGCTGCTCCTCGGTCGGGCCGGACCAGCGGTAAACCACGATAAAGGATGAGATCTCCACGCCGGTCTCACGCAGCGCGCGGCGATATTCCTCCTCGCACTCCTTGGAGAACAGCGGGTGCTTGTAAAACGGGTTGATGCGCGGGTGCGGGGACTGCTCGATATATTTGTAGCCCCAGTCGGCTACCTTATGTACATAGTCGTTGATGGACATCTGCTTGGCCAGTACGTCCACGTCAAATGCGATTTTCATGCGGGATGCCCTCCTTGTCGGATGCGATTGATTTTGTGTTCGGGCCCTTTGGATGGTCTTATTATACGGCTGCATACAGCGGTTGCCAATGATACAATCCGCTCAAAAGCTGCGAAATCCTGCTGTTTGCTCTTGCGGGCTTGGTATCGTTCTGATACGATAAAGAAAAGGAGGGCGAGCACTGTGCTGATTCCGGAAGCTGGTGTCCATCAGACATCTGAACGCTACTTTTTCACCCCATCTGCCCTTGCAAGAGAGCTTTTTTATTATCCGACACGTTGTGGGCATTATTTCTGCGACAGCCGGTATTCTTTCAGCCACCGGTCGGAAATTGCCATGGAGGGCGATCATAACCGAAATATCATGCTGTTCCTGATCCAGAGCGGCGCAATGGAGCTGACGCTTTCCGGTGTGCCGGTGCTGGCCGCTGCGGGACAGGTCGTGCTGTTTGACTGCCGCGAGCCATATCGGTATGCCGCGTCGGACGGACTGGAGTTTACCTGGCTGCTGTTCAACGGACTGAATGTGCGCGCGTTTTACCGCCGCATTTTGCAGGCGCATGGAGTACGGCAGTGTTTTGCACCGGATGCGGTGACCCCGGTGGCACAGGCGCTGGGTACGCTGCTGGAGGGCTGCGCTGCGGATGAACGGCCGAGTGAGGCGGCCTGTTCGCAGCTGCTCCACCGGCTGCTGTGTTTGCTGCTTCTGGGAGAGGGGGAACGCACCTCGGACGGCAGCGACCGTATCGCGCAGGCGATCCGCTTCATGAACCGCCACCTGTTCGAGCCGATCGGCGTGCAGGAGGTTGCGGCGGCGGTCAGCCTGAGCCCGTCGCACTTTTCGCGGCAGTTTAAGGCACGCACCGGGTATTCGCCATATGAATATATTGTACTGCGCCGTATCGACAAGGCGAAACACCTGCTCACCTCGACCGACCAGACGGTCGGCGAGATCGCCTATGCCACCGGATACAACAGCGAGGAGAATTTTATCCACAGTTTTCAAAAGCATGTGGGCATTTCGCCCGGCTTATTCCGCAAATATCCGGTTTGACGGGCGGAAAAGGTTGCTTTTTGGCGCAAAAAGCCGTATACTGTCAAGATAAGACGGAAGGACGGCGTTGGAATGGAGAAAAAACAACTGCTGCGGCTCATCGGCTGCGTTGCAAGTGCAGTGCTGCCGTTTTGGCTGCTTGATCTGACCCTGCGCGCAGCGACTGGGTGCGCGGCATGGTATCCGCTGTACGCGGCTGCGCCCAACCTGTTTTCGCTCGGCTTTGGGGCGTTGTTTGCGGCGGTTTGCCTTTTGCCGCGGCGGTCGGCAGGGCGCGTGCTGTATGGGTTGATCTACGCTGTTTGGGCGGTATATGCGGTGGTGCAGTACAGCATCTGGCGTATTTTCGACCGTTTCCTGTTTTTATCGGACTTTTTGCTTGCGGGCGAGGGGCTGGGCTTTGCGGGCTATATTCGGCAGCTGATCGACGTGCGCTTTGTTCTGGTGGTCGTGCTGCTCGTACTTTGGGGGGCGCTGGGGGTATGGCGGCTGCCCAAGGGCCTGCCGCGGCGGCGCGTTTGTCCTGCGCTGGTGCTGTTTTTTGCGCTGACGCAGTTTATCGCGCCGCGACTGTACGCGCCCGTGCCCGAAACGCTCGACTGGGATGCGTGGCAATCCAGCGGATATGAATATGCGCGGTTTTCCTCGTCGGAATATGACCTTGCGCTCACTGGACCCTACCAGTTTGTCGTGCGGGACGCATACCTGTCTATCCTGCCGGATGCGGATGCAGCGGAAAAACGTGCGCAGATCGACGCGTTTTTTGCGGAGCGTCCCGCGCACGAGGACAACGAAATGACCGGACTGCTCGCGGGCAAAAACCTGATTCTGGTGCAGCTGGAGAGTGTGGACGATTTTGTACTCAACGACGAAAACACGCCGACACTTGCACGCTTGCAGCGCGAGGGCATCCATTTTGCCGAGTTCTATACGCCGCAGTATTCCAACGGCTACACGTTCAACACCGAGTTTGCCGCGCAGACCGGCATTTATCCCTATGCAAACGGCAACGTCGTCTACTCGCTCAGCCGCAGCGCATTTCCGTATGCGATTGGCAATCTGCTGGCGGACGAGGGCTACACGACAGGCTCCTTCCACAAAAGCGAAGCCAAATTCTATAACCGCGGCGCGATGCATCAGGCGTTCGGCTATGCGCAGTACCATTCCGCGTTGGATTACGCAGAGGATGAGCTACAGGCGGGCGATGACCGCTTTCTGGTCGACTGCTATGCGCTCTACGATGAGATGACCGCGCAGCAGCCGTTTGCGGATTTTCTTATCACTTACAGCGGCCACCTCGGCTATGACGAAATCGACGCGCTGACCACCTACGCGCTCGAGCAGTTTCCGGAATATAAGGACGACAGCCGCCCGTATGAGATCAATGGGCTGTTTGCCAAGGCGCGGCTGACCGATGAGATGTTCGCGCATCTGTTGGAGCGGCTGGAGCAGGATGGCCTGTTGGAAGATACGGTCATTTGCGTGTACGACGATCACTACGCCTATGGTTTGACCGACCGCGCAGTGTTGGAGGAATACTCCGAAGCCGTAGGCGGCCGCCTGCTCGAACGCACGCCGTGCTTCATTTGGTATGAGGGCTGCACGCCACAGACTGTGACCAAGACGCTGCAAACGGTTGATCTGCTGCCAACGCTTGCCAACCTGTTCGGCCTGCCCGCGCCGGACACGATGGGGCGGGACGCATTTGATCCGGATTACGAGGGCTATGCCATTTTTCCGGATGGCGGTTGGCTGACCGACACAGCTTATGCAGAAAACGGGAAAATTGTCTGGAACGAGGGCATGACGGACGAAGAGGTGGCGGAAATGAATGCCTACGCCTGCCGTTTCCAGCAGGTAAACGACGCGATACTGGATACAGATTACTATGCGGAGGTAGCAGAATAAAGAAAAAGGACGTTTCCGAGAGGAAACGTCCTTTTGCATGCGTAGGATCAGATCTCGCCGAAAAAGCGGCGGATCTCGATTTCTGCGTTCTCGGGGGAGTCCGAGCCGTGGATTACGTTATAGGTGGTCGAGCAGGCGAAGTCGCCGCGGATGGTGCCGGGCATTGCGTTCTCGTTCTTGGTCGGGCCCATGAGCGTGCGCATACCCTGAATGACGTTCTCTCCCTCTACGACCATTGCCAGCACGGGGCCGCTCGTCATATAGTCCACCGTAGGCGGGAAAAACGGCTGGTCGACGATGTGAGCGTAATGCTCGCGCAGAATAGGCTCGTCCAGCTGCATGGTTTTCATATGCGTGATGCGGTAGCCCTTGCGCTCGATGCGCGCAAGGATTTCGCCCGTGATGCCGCGCTGCAATGCGTCCGGCTTGAGCATGATATAGGTTCTTTCCATAAAACGCCTGCTTTCCATTGATATTGTTGCATTCAGTATATCATATTTTCATGACATATGCGCGGGATTTTTGTTTTGTGCCAGAATGCGCAGCACGGGAACGGTCACGAAGATGGACAGGACGAACGCACACAGGTCGCTGAGCGGCTGGCACAACTGCACGCCGAACAGCGCAAAAAACATTGGCAGGATAATCGCCAGCGGGATAAAGAACAACCCTTGGCGCGCGGCGGCGACCAGACTGGCGCGCATGGTCAGCGCGATATTTTGCAGCAGCATGTTGCACATGGTCACCCAGCCGATGAGTGGGAACGACAGGCATTGCAGCCGCAGCGTCAGCGTGCCGATGCGGATGACCTCAGGATCGTCTGCGCGGAAAATGGCGATGATCTGAGGGGCAAAAATCCAGCCCAGCACGGCCAGTACAAGCAGCACCAGAAACGAGGATTTGACGCAGAACCAGAAGCCGCGGCGCACACGGTCGTACTTGCGCGCACCGTAGTTATAGCCGCAGACCGGCTGGAAGCCCTGTCCGAAGCCGATCATGGCTGACCCGGCAAACTGCGAGACGCGGGAGACGATGCTCATCGCGGCGATGGCGGCATCTCCATAGGGACGCGCAGCGGTGTTGAGGAAGGTGACGGCAACAGACGCCAAGCCCTGCCGGCACAGGCTGGGCAGGCCGCCACCAGCGAGAGCGGAAAAGCGTTTGACGCTGGGGGAGAATTGCCGCAGTCGAATCTGCACGCCGCTGGACAGCCGGATGCCGAGCAAAAGCAGCAGAAAACTCACGAGCTGGCTGAGAATGGTTGCGTAGGCTGCGCCGCTGATGCCTAGACCAAACACAAAGATGAACAGCGGGTCAAGTGCGATATTGAGCACGCCGCCCGATACCAGACCGACCATCGCATAGGTGGCGTTGCCCTGCTGGCGCAGCTGGTTGTTGAGTACGAGCGCGGCCATCATATACGGTGCGCCGCATAGGATAATCTGCATGTAGGCGAGTGCATACGGGTAAATGGTCTCGGTGGCGCCGAGCAGGTGGCACAGCGGACTGCGCAGCAGCAAACCGAACACCAGAATCAGGATGCCCGTGATGAGGGCGGAGAAAAAGCCGGTCGCGGCCATGCGCTCGGCCTCTTCGTGATGCTGCGCGCCGAGTTGGCGCGAAATGTAACTACCCGAGCCCTGCCCGAAGAAAAAGCCGATCGACTGGATGAGCGCCATGAGCGGAAACACGACGCCGACCGCGCCGGTCGCACTGGTGCCCAGCTTGCCGACGAAAAAGGTGTCGGCCATGTTATAGATCGAGGTGATGAGCATGCTGATGATGGTCGGCACGGCCATTTTGCAGATGAGCGGTTCGAGCGGCGCCTCGGTCATCTGATGAAAACGGCGTTCCTGCGCTTCGCTGGTTGGATGTTCGGCCATGATACTGCACCTCCATTCGTTCGATTTGTTCGCAAAGCCATTCGGTGGTGCGTTCGAAGCTCTCGTCTGCGGTTGCCAGCGGAGATCGGAAAAAGCCGGCAGCCTCCATGGAGACAAAGCCGTGCAGTGTACTGCGAATCAGCCGGGATAGATGTACGCGCTCCTCCGACGGCAGGTCGAGCGGTGCGAGCATGCGCACAAATAAATCCATAAACGCCTGCTTGCGCGCAATTAAACCGGGATCGGAAAACTGCGGCAGCATCATCATGGCGCGGTACAGCTGCGGCTGTTCCTGTGCAAAACTGCGGTAGGACGTCGCCAGCGCACGCAACGCACCCGTAACCGGACGGATATCGACCGCCTGCTGAAGCGTGTCTATCAGACGGTCGAGTGCGCGCTCCGCCAGCCGCACATTCAGTTCCGGCAAGCCCTGCAAATGATTGTACAGAGAAGCCGGTTTGACGTTCAAAGCGTCAGCCAGTTCGCGCAGCGTCAGGTTTTCCATGCCCTTTTCTTCGGCCAGCGCTGCCGCCGTATCGACAATGGTATCGCGGCTCAGTCCTTTTCTTGCCATTGCATTCCCTCCAAACTAACGGGATTAGTTTTCTCTACTTTCAGAATAAACTAACGACGTTAGTTTGTCAAGCGGGATGCGCGTGAGGTCTATGCAAATGTGGTTGACATATATCGGATATCTATATATAATCAATATATCGAACACCGATATAAGAGGGATAGAACATGGCAATCGACAAAAGCTTGCTCGCGGGTAGTACAGCGCTGCTGGTGCTGCGGCTGCTGGAGGAGGATGACCTGTACGGCTATCAGATGATCGAGCGGCTGCGCGAGCGGTCGGACGATACGTTTTCGCTCAAGGCGGGTACGCTTTATCCGCTGCTGCACACGTTGGAAACACAGGGGCTGGTGCAGAGCTATGAGCGCGCGGCGGACGGTGCGCGGGTGCGCAAGTATTATCATTTGACCGACGCGGGACGCACGCGGCTGGCAGAAAAGACTGAGGAGTGGCGGCAGTTTTCCGGCGCGGTCGAGCGCGTGCTGAAGGGGGGAGAACGCCATGCGGTTGCCTGACGGTGTGCGGCGGTATCTGCTGGATCTGCTCGAGCGCGATGCGGCTGAGCGGGCACTGGATACGGCTGAACTGCAAGCGCTGGCTACCGCTGCCGAGGGGTGCAGCGCAAAGCCGTTGCCCGAGCTGCTGCGCGGCTGGGTGAGCAGCGCGACCGCCCAGATGCGCTGGAAACGGGCGCGCCCGGTCGCGGCAAAGGAGCTGGCCGATCATCTGAGCGACCAGTACGAAGCCTTTCTCGACGAAGGCATGGATGAGGACACAGCTGCGCAGGCGACCGCGCGAGAGATGGGCGATGCGGTCGAAATCGGCACGCAGCTCGACCGCACATGGCGGCCGCGCCCGGACTGGGTGATGCTGGGTATCGTGCTGGTGGTCGCGGCGGCGGGACTGGTACTGCAATACAGTATGCGCTCGAACAATGATTTGGAATGGTACATGTTTTTCGGGAAATATGTAGTGGGCGCTGTGTGTCTGCTGGCTGCGTATTTCGTGGACTACACTATCCTTGGGCGGCGTTGCTGGCTGCTGTACGGTCTTTGGGTTGCCGGTGGGCTGCTGCTGACCTTTGGACCGTTCCGTGTGGAAAGCATGGGTAAGCTGGTCTATCTGGCGCAGTGGGTATGGTTTTTTCCAGTGTTGTTTGCGGGCATTCTGTTTCGGCAGCGCGGCAAGGGGACGCGGGGCGTCTGCATCTGCCTGCTGTCGCTGCCTGCCATGTGGTTTCTGGCGATGCACGCGCCCTCTATGGCGGCAATTGCTGTTCAGACGGTAGTGTGCTGTGGGATTCTGTTTATGGCGGTCTGGCGCGGGACGTTCGGACGGCGCAGCATGGGCAAGTTGACGCTGGCAGTGTCGCCGGTGCTGGCGATGCTGTTGTACTTCCTGTTTCAGCTTTATACGTATGAGCACATACGGGAAAGGTTAGCGGTTGTGCTGCATCCGCAGCGCGACGCTGCGACAAGCGGGTATATGGGCTCGATGATTCAGTACATCATGTTCGGCATCCGTTTTCCGGATTGCGAGCAGCAGACGATTGATTCTTGGCTGCACAGGGACGGCATGACCGATTGGGTAATTATGGCTTCAAAATACTACTGGGGCTGGGCGGCGGTGCTGCTGATTCTGGCGGCGGCGGTGCTGCTGCTCGTCTGGGGCTTCCGCATTGCGCGGAAACAGACCGGCCTGCTCGCGCGCAGCGTGTGCATGGGTGTGATGGTGACGTTTGCGCTGCAAACCCTCATGTATGTGCTGCAAAACTGCGGCGTCATCCTGATTGCGTCCTATGGCCTGCCGCTGCTGTCCTACGGCGGCATATATCTGTGCCAGACCATGCTGCTGCTCGGGCTTTTGCTGTCCGCGCAGCGGTCGGGACAGCTCGAAAGCGGCCTTGCGCCACAAAACGCGCGTTCTGTCCTGCGGCGCTGACCTATGCTATACTAAAAGACAGTCTCCACGGAGGCTGTCTTTTGCTTTGCAAAAAAATTTCCCTCCCGCTGTCAGCAAACAGACCGCTCATTCGTATTGTAGGTGAAGCGACGTTGCTGACACGGCCGGACGGCCGCCAAAGGAGTTGATGAGACCATGATACAACTGGACAGGGCCGAGGCCGAACGGTTGGTGAACACCTATTCCGACCTGATTCTGCGGCTTTCGTACACCTATCTGAAAAATACACAGGATGCGGAGGATATTTGCCAGACCGTGTTTCTGAAATTGCTGACCAGTGGGCAGACGTTCGACAGCCCGGCGCATGAAAAGGCGTGGATCATCCGCGCGACTGCGAACGCCTGCAAGGACACGATGAGAAACGCGTTCCGGCGGCGCACGGTAGCGCTTGAGGTGGTCGCGGAAACGCCCGCCCCTATGGCACCCGAAAACGATGTGCTGGAAGCGGTGATGGCGCTGCCGGAAAACTACCGCGAAGCGGTTTACCTGTATTACTACGAAGGCTACTCCGTCCGCGAGATTGCGAGCCTACTGGGCCGCAGCGAATCCGCGGTGACCGCGCACCTGAGCCGGGGACGGCAAAAGCTGCGCATGACTTTGGGAGGGAATGAATATGAACAGAGCGTATAATGATAACAGAGAGTATACTGATGCACTGAATGGTCTGAGATTCTCAGACGAGGCTAAGGCGCGCATGGTGCAAAACCTGCTGGATGCGGCGGGCGAAAGCGCACCGAAGCAGGAAAAACCGCGTGGACGGAAGTCCCGCCTGCCGCGTGTGGCGGCGGTCGGCATAGCGGCGGCGCTGGTGCTGGGCATCGGCGCGGGCGCGTCGGGTGTGTTCAAAACCGCGGGCGAAGCGTTTTCCGGTGTGTTCGGCCCAACGGCGGACACTGAGATCATCGACCAGATCGGTCGCCCAATCGGTGCGAGTGACACGGATAATGGCGTGACGATTACGGCGGATGCCATCATCGGTGATAAGTACCACTATGCGATCACCTATTCGATCGTCAAGGAGGACGGGACACCGTTTGATATCGACCTAAGCAAAACGGTGGGCGACGGCGTGTTACCGATGAACTTTGCGGGGGAGGACACTTCGCTGTCAGGCTATTTCGGCGGCACGCATGGCGGCTCGTACTTCTACGATGCCGACCCGACCGACCCGTCTATTCAGTATGTGGAAACGCGTGAGATCAGCGAGGGTGACGTACATGGCCGCACAGTGAAGGCAAAGTTCAGTGACCTGTATGTGTACGATGAGGATATGAATCGCACGGTAATTGCCGAAGGCGACTGGTCGTTCAAGTTCAATTTGGATTTCGAGGATACCTCGATCAATCTGCCGGCAGGTCAGACCATCGACCTGAACGGCATGACCGCGACCATCGACGAGATCACGCTGTCCCCGCTGGCGCTGCGTGTGGATTACACGGTAGACAGCGAGGTGCAGTGGGACCAGAACGCGCAGTCCGGCAAGCAGTCCGACCACGACAGCGCACAGATGAAGAAGTATTTTGACGATTTGCAGATTCTGGTCAGCAAGGCGGATGGCACCAGCTTGGATATGTCCTATGCGGGCGGCAGCATCAAGCCGCAGGATGGCAAAACCGTTTGCCAAAAGGGTGATATGTTTAGCGAGATTATCCCACTCGAGGATGTTGTATCCCTGACGATCGGCGGCGTAGAAATTCCGGTGCAGCAGTAAAACCGAACAAACAGCGGCATACCAGAAGGGGTGCCGCTGCTTTCTGTTACTGGACACTGTGTCCAGAAATGGTAAAAACCGACTGGATTCGATTTACAAAATTGCCGGGCGGTGCTACAATCAAAACAGGAGAACCACTACATGCTGACCTCGGAGGGGATAGGAATGGATATGCTCAAGGATTATCCGCTGCTCCGCACGGATAGTTACGCAAAGATTTTTCTGTATAATACCCATGAAACCGTCGCGTGTGTGCCAAGACATATCATCCGCATGCGCGACCGGGTGCGGCCGGAGAAGCTGCAGCAGGCGGTCGAGCAGGCGCTGCTGCGATTTCCGCATATGATGCTCGGCGTGGAAGCGACTGATACCAGTTTTCGGTATCGCCCTAACGTACTGCCGCCGGTGGTGCTGCCGTTCGACGGGGTGGAAAAACGCTATACCATCGGTTCACCCGATACGCGCGGCTATCTGTTTCTGGTAGGCTATCAGGAAAACACGATCACCATGGAATACCAGCATTCAATTTCGGACGGCCGCGGTTTTGAGGAATTTATCCGCTGCGTGCTGTTCCAGTATCTGACGCTGTGCGGGTATCCGGTCGAAAATGACGGCTCGGTGCGCGGTATGGACACGCGCTGGTCGCCGGAGGAGAGTGCGGACGGTTATCGTCAGCTTGCCGATCAGGAATTTTCGCCTACGGGTATCTGGAAAAAGCCCGAAGCGTCCCATGCATGGGATTTGACCGATAAGGGGGATGCGCCGGAACTGGTGACCGACGTCATTTTTCCGTTTGAGCAGTTGCACAGCTATGGTAAATCCATCGGTGTCAGTCCGCTGTCCATTGTGGCGCCGCTGCTGATGCGTGCCTTTGACCAGAAGTATGGTGAGCCGGACAAGCCGGTTATTTCGCAGATTCCGGTCGACCTGCGGCCGTTGTTGCCTACGGCGACGACGCGGTACTTTATCTGCTTCATCGATCTGCCGTACTTGCCGGAGTACCGCGATCTGCCGTTGCCCGAGGTGTTCCGCAAAACCAAGGAATTTTTGAACAGCCAGATGGAGCGCGAGCAGCTGCTGTACCGCGCAAAGGCTGCGTCCGACCGGTGCAGTGAGCTGCATGAAGCGGATATACCGCTGGCGGAGAAAATGCAGATGGGGCAAAAGCTGTGCCGCGACTTTGTGCTGGAGGATAGCTTCCTGATCACCAATGTCGGCCGCTTCAAGATGCCGGAAAGCTGCATGCCGTATGTGCTGGATTATGGCGCGGTGCTGCCCTGTGCGGTGCAGCCGTTTGCGATGCTGGTGTCATCTTTCGGCAGCCGTATGAAGCTGTCGGTCGCGCAGCGCGGCCACGATATGCAGGTGATTAACAGCCTGGTAAACGGGTTGCAGGAGATCGGCGTTGAGACCAGAACCGTGCAATACCCCTTCCGTGTGACCAAATACAATGGCTTGGCGTGCGGTCAGGTGAAATAAAAGCAAAGAGGGCTTGTTAAAAAGCCCTCTTTTTTTCTGCCTGCGACAAGAATTAGCGAATGCTAACTGAAAAACTTTCCTTTTTGCAGAAAACGTGGTATACTATTTCTATCTGGAATTTAACTGAAAATGAGGCGAAACAAATGACGAAAATTGATATTATTTCGGGTTTTTTGGGCGCCGGCAAGACCACGCTGATCAAGCGGCTGCTGGCGGATGCGCTGAAGGGCGAACAGGTGGTGCTGATCGAAAACGAATTCGGCGAGATCGGCATTGACGGCGGTTTTCTCAAGGACGCGGGCATTGTGGTCAACGAAATGAACGCGGGCTGCATTTGCTGTTCGCTGGTGGGCGATTTCGGCAAGGCATTGCACGACGTGGTCGAGCAGTACCACCCCGACCGCATCCTGATCGAGCCGTCCGGCGTGGGCAAGCTGTCCGACGTGATCTCGGCGGTACAGAACGCGCATCTGGACGTGCAGCTCAACTCGTTTGTCACGGTGGTCGATGCGCTCAAGGCGAAGATGTATCTGAAGAACTTTGGCGAATTCTTTGAAAATCAGGTGGCGCACGCGGGCGCGATCTTGCTGTCCCGCACGGCGGAGTGCCCGGAGAAGCGTCTGGATGAGGTTGTTGCCTTGCTGCGCGGACTGAATGCACATGCGCGTATCGTGACCACGCCGTGGAAGGAATTGACCGGGATGCAGCTGCTCCAGACGATGGAGGGCAGCCGTGATCTGGTGCAGGAAGTGCTCGACGAGATTGCGCACGAGCCGCACCACGAGCATCATCATCACGATCATGACCACGAGCATCATCATGACCATGAGCATGAGCACGAGCACGAGCACCATCACGAGCACGACCATCACCATGACCATGGCCCCGACTGCACCTGCGGCTGCCATGACCATGACCACGAGCATCACCATCATCACGACCACGATCATTGCGGCTGCGGTCATGACCACGACGCGGACGAGGTGTTCACCTCTTGGGGCGTAGAAACGCCGCATAAGTACACCGAGGAAGAGCTGAATCAGGCGCTGACCGCGCTCGGCGATCCTTCGCTCGGCACAGTACTGCGTGCCAAGGGCATTGTGCCTGCGGCAGATGGCGGCGAGTGGCTGCACTTTGACTATGTACCCGGCGCACCGGAGATTCGTCGCGGTGCGGCGGATTATACCGGCCGCCTGTGTGTGATCGGCGCAGAGTTGGACGAGGAGCGCATCGCCGGTTTGTTCGGCGTAGCCTAAGGAGGAAAACGGTATGCCAAATAGGGAACCGATTCCGGTTTATGTGTTCACCGGCTTTCTGGAAAGCGGTAAAACCCAGTTTATCAAGGAAATCCTCGCAGACCCGAATTTCACAGAGAACGAGCGCACAGCGCTGCTGATGTGCGAAGAGGGCATCGAGGAATACGACGAGCAGGAGCTGCTGCATTGGGGGACGGCGCTTGTGCCGATCGAGTCGGCATCCGACCTGACGCCCAACCGACTCAAGCGGGTGGAGCAGAAGTACGACCCCGACCGTATCCTGATCGAATACAACGGCATGTGGAAGCTGGATGATTTGATGGCTGCAATGCCCGCGCGATGGGAACTGTATCAGATCGTCACCACGGTCAATGCCGCCACTTTTGAACTCTATTCCAACAATATGGGGCCGATGATGTTCGAGCATATCACGACCGCGGACTTGGTGGTGTTCAACCGCTGCACGGACGCGCTCAAGGAGATGCTCTACCAAAAGAACATTCGCGCCATGAACCCGCGCGCGACCATTTATTTGGACGATGTGGACGGAAACTCGGAGGATTATGCGCGCAATATGCCGCTGCCGTTCGATGTGGATGCGGATGTAATTGACATTGCGCCCGCAGATTACGGCCTGTGGTACGTTGACGCGATGGGAGACCCGAACAAGTATGACGGCAAGACCGTGCGATTTCTGGCGCAGGTTTTCGTCGGCAAGGGCGTGCCGGAGGGCTCGTTTGTGCCGGGACGCTTCGGCATGGTCTGCTGCGCGGAGGACATCAGCTTTCTGGGCTTCCTCTGCCGCTGGCCGGGCGCAAAGGATCTCAAACAACGCGACTGGGTGCGCGTGACCGCGTCTATTACGGTTGAAATGCTGCCGCAGTACCGCGGGGAAGGCCCGGTATTGCATGCCAGCGAGGTCATTTCGGCGGAAAAGCCGGAGGAAGAGCTGGTATACTTCAACTAATGCGTCGCGCGAACCGTACAGGTTCGCGCGAGAGGAACGCACCGCGCAATGCGCGGATGCGTTCAAAGAACCATTGGTGGATGGTTCTTTTCTGTTTTATGCGCGCCTTATGGCGCGATGGTATGAAAAATCCCCTCAGGCAATGCCTGAGGGGATTCATTATGCGTTTTTTGCTTATGTAAGGGAGAAATTACTCCTCAACCTTTACATAAACACCGCCGTTGCGGCAGGACTCAGTCGCAGCCTTAGCCATGAGAACCGGACGCAGGCCGTCAACAGCGCCAACCGGAACCGGCTTGTCGTTCTGGATCGCATCAACAAACGCAACAACCTGATCGATGAACGCCTGATTGTAACGCTCGAGGAAGAACCACAGCGGCTTCTCGGAACGAGCGCCGTCCTTGGTCATAACGGTCGTGGTGTTCAGCAGGTCGTTGGCATCGGAAGCCATGCCCTTGGAGCCAAACGCCTCAACGCGCTGGTCATAGCCGTAAACAGCCTGGCGGGAGTTGTTGATGACCGCGATGCAGCCGTTTGCCATCTTCATGGTAACAACAGCAGTGTCAACATCCGGGATACCGGACTCTTCCTGCAGGTTCGGGTTAACCAGGCAGGAGCCGACAGCGGAAATCTCAACAGCCTCGGAACCGGTGACGTAGCGCACCATGTCGAAGTCGTGGATCATCATGTCGTAGAAGATACCGCCGGAAACCGCAACATAGGATGCCGGGGGCGGCTCCGGGTCACGGGAGGAAACGATAACGATGTGCGGATCGCCGATCGTGCCGTCCTTGACAGCGTCAGCAACTGCCTTGTGGTTGTGGTCGAAGCGGCGGTTGAAGCCAACCTGGAACTTAACGCCCTTCTCCTCAACCAGAGCGAGCAGCTTCTTGATCTTCTCGATATCATAGTCGATCGGCTTCTCGCAGAATACGTGCTTGCCGGCGTTAACAGCCGCCATGGAAACGTCGCAGTGCGTGTCGGTGGACGAGCAAACGAACACAACGTCTACTTCAGGATTGTTGATGACGTCCATGAAGTCGGTGGAAACGTTGGTGATCTTGCGCTCTGCCAGCCACTCGCGTGCGCCGGACTTATCCAGCATCGGGTCTGCCGCAGCTACGACCTGCACGCCCGGTACGCTGTTGATCAGGTTATTGATGTGCAGCTTGCCGATTCGGCCGCAGCC
>NZ_CALWJK010000052.1 GCF_944380975.1 uncultured Agathobaculum sp.
CCCTTTGCCTTCACCGGCAACAAGGTTGAGTTCCGTATGCTGGGTTCTGCGATCAACATCGCTTGCCCGAACATCATGATTAACACGGCGGTCGCTGAAGAGCTGCGCCTGTTCGCAGACGAGCTGGAGAAGGCGGATGACTTCCAGTCCGCACTGATTGCACTCATCAAGCGTGAGATCAAGGCGCACAAGCGCATCATCTTCAACGGCAACGGCTATGATGATGCATGGGTAGCCGAGGCGGAGGCGCGCGGCCTGCACAACCTCAAGTCCACGGCGGAAGCGCTGCCGCACTACACGGACGAAGCGAACGTAGAGCTGTTTGCCCGTCATGGCGTGTATACCCGCGTGGAGATGGAGTCCCGCGAAGAAGCGCTGCTCGAGGAATACTACAAGACCCTGCACATCGAAGCGCTGACCATGAGCGACATGGTGCGCGAGGAGATTCTGCCGGCTTGCGTGGCATATCAGAGCGATCTGGCCAAGACGGTCAAGAACAAGAAGGAAGCCGGCGTTGCAGGCGGCATGGAAGCCGATCTTCTGGGCCGCGTGTCTGCGCTGACAGAAGAACTGTACACCAAGAATCTTGCACTGGATGCGGCGGTGGCAAAAGCACCCGCAGCGGACGCGGAGACGGTCGCCAATTACTATCACGACACGATCCTGCCCGCGATGGATGCAGTCCGTGCACCGGCCGATCAGCTGGAAATGCTGGTGGGCAAGAAGTACTGGCCGTTCCCGACTTATTCCGACATTTTGTTCTACGTATAAAATACGTATTTTCATCATCATTGTACACAATGGCGTGTGTTTCCTGCTTGCCCGAAAGGGCGGCAGGGGATACACGCCATTTTAATTTTTTAGGGGGTTTTATCAATGGAGTTCAATGCACTTGCGACTTCGATGGATGTCGGCTGGACACTGATCGCCGCAGCGCTCGTATTTTTCATGCAGGCGGGCTTTGCAATGGTGGAAACCGGCTTTACCCGTGCGAAAAATGCGGGCAACATCATCATGAAGAACCTGATGGATTTCAGCCTTGGAACACCGATTTTCTGTCTGGTGGGCTTCGGCATTATGTTCGGTTCGATGAACGGTCTGTTCGGCGGCTTTGATTTCTTCGCAGACGGCGTAGTCGGCGAAGGCTACAACTGGACGACACTCATTTTCCAGACCGTGTTCTGCGCAACGGCGGCGACGATTGTCTCCGGTTCGATGGCGGAACGTACCAAGTTCTCGGCCTACTGCATCTACTCCATGGTCATTTCTGCGATTGTTTATCCGATCTCGGGTCACTGGATCTGGGGCGGCGGCTGGCTGGCTGAGCTGGGCTTCCATGATTTTGCCGGTTCCACGGCGGTGCATATGGTTGGCGGCGTTGCGGCGCTCATCGGCGCGGCGATCCTCGGGCCTCGCATCGGCAAGTACACTAAGGACGGTAAGGCGCGCGCGATTCCCGGCCATTCGCTGACGCTGGGCGCGCTCGGCGTGTTTATCCTCTGGTTCTGCTGGTTTGGCTTTAACGGCGGCTCAACCGTTGCCCTGTCCGGTGAGGGCGCAGAAGTGGCAGCCCGTGTCTTTGTGACCACCAACATGGCGGCTGCGGTTGCGACCGTGACGGTCATGTGCATCACATGGATTCGCTACAAAAAGCCGGATGTTTCCATGACGCTGAACGGTTCGCTCGCTGGTCTGGTTGCCATCACGGCAGGCTGTGACACGGTAACGCCATTTGGCGCAGCGGTCATTGGTATCATTGCAGGTTTTGTCGTGGTATTCGGTATCGAGTTTGTCGATCAGAAGCTTAAGGTAGATGATCCGGTGGGTGCGGTCGGAGTGCATGGTCTGTGCGGCGCAACCGGTACGCTGATGGTTGGTCTGTTCGGTTACTATGCTTATGGCAGCACGGAGATTGCGCCGGTCGGTCTGTTCTATGGTGGTGGCGTGCATGCGCTGGCCATTCAGGCGCTCGGTATGGTTGCAGTTATCGCGTGGGTTGCCGTTACGATGACGATTGTGTTCCAGATCATCAAGCACACCATTGGCCTGCGTGTAACAGAGGCAGAGGAAATCATGGGTCTCGACAAGCCGGAGCATGGTCTGTCCTCGGCGTATGCGGACTTTATGCCGGTGGTGTCGAATGTGCTGGGCACTAAGGCGGCCGAAAAGGCGGCTTCGATGTTAGATACCATTCCGGTAGCCGTGGAGAAGGCGGTGCCGGTTACCAAGGTGACTACTGAAGGCGGTGAGCACAAGCTGACCAAGATTGTGATCGTTACCAAGCAGTCCAAGTTTGAAGTGCTCAAGGAAGCGCTGGGCGCGATCGGCGTATCCGGCATGACGGTGACCAACGTCATCGGCTGCGGCATCCAGAAGGGTGCGGCAGAGTATTACCGCGGCGCAGAGGTAGATATGACGCTGTTGCCTAAGATCAAGATGGAAGTCGTTGTATCCAAGGTGCCGGTGGAAACCGTGGTGGAGACGGTCAAGAAGGTGCTGTATACTGGTCATATCGGTGACGGTAAAATCTTTGTTTACGATGTGGAGAATGTTATCAAGGTGCGCACAGGCGCAGAAGGCTTTGACGCCTTGCAGGACGATGAATAAGCGTTACACCGATTGACAGGCTGAGAGCATAGAGGAAAAGCCGCCCGGAAGGGCGGCTTTTCTCTGGAAAACGACAAAAAATGCGGTCGGATTTCGATGTAAAATGAGGGAATAGGGATGTGGTAACCTCGGAAGCCGTTTAACCGTGGCTGCTATACGGTTGATATCCGCTTCTTCTATCGCATTGAGTGCGAGGTCAGCTGCGTGGTCGGCCGTCCGCGTATCATCGACGGTCTTGCCGTGTTTGACAAGCGCGTGGTGCTGTTCGGCGGCGAGGGCGGCGCACGCATCTTCTCCTCCCGCTATGTCGAGGACGGTATGGATGTACAGCTGGCACCTGACAGCAACAAGCCGACCGCCGTGGTCGAGGTGGTTGATCCGATCGTGTTGGACGCGCGCGTGGTTGCACCGGAGACTTCGTGCAACTGCTGCTGCTGCGCACTGCACGAAGTACCGCGCTCGATCTGCTCTTGCTTCGGCGGCGACAATCTGGTGCTGGACAACGACGGCTATCAGCTGTTCGTTACGCTCGGCCAGTTCTCTATCATTCGTCTGGAGCGCGATATCCAGCTTCTCATGCCGGCGTATGATATCTGCCTGCCGCGCCGCGACTGCTCGAACAGCGGCGTAGGCGGCGAGCAGGATCCCTGCGAGATCTTCGCAAACTTTGAATTCCCGATCGATGAATTCTTCCCGCCCAAGCAGGAGTGCGGAGAGAATCTGTGCGGCACGTTGGGCGGCAACTCGAACGGCTGTGGCTGCGGCAACGGCAACAGCAATTCGGGCGGCTGCGGATGCGGCAGCAAGTGCGGCTGCTGAGCCGGATACGACTTCACAAAGCGGAAAAGGGACGCTCCGAAAGGAGCGCCCCTTTTTTTCATGGCATTGGTCTTGAAGGGCGGGGGATGAACGGTGCTTTTGCGCCTGTCAGAGAAGCGGCAATGCTGGACATAAGTGCAGCTCTGACCGCATAGGATAGGGTGTAGGAAGGGGGCGGCGCTGGATGCAGGAAGAAAAAAGCCATGTCTACACCATTATTCTGGGTGTGTGCATGCTGTTGTGTCTCGCAATGATCGGCAGGATGCTGCTCGGCCATCCGGAGCAGACGGTTCCGCCGGAGACGGGCAGTCCGACTTTACCGGAGCAGGAGGAAACGGGAATGGAATTGCGGGAAGCAGAGTTGTGTGAATTGATTGGTGAGGCACTGCCCATACCGGCGCACGAAATTACAACAAAGATTGGCGCGGATGAAACGATTTCCGTTGTCGTTTTAGTGAGCAAGCAGGATTTGCAGGAAAGCGGGCTGGTGCCGGGTGGACTGCGCACTGCTCTGATGTTTCTGCCGGATGAGTGCCGCATGTACGGCGCATGGACGGCTTCCGTAGCAGATGGGAAGATCACGCTGCAATGCGAAAAAGCGGAAATCGGTGAGATCGCGATACCGGCGGAGCTGGTTTCATCGTTGACCGATCAGGTGGCGGCTTCCATTAACGCATATTTCACGCAGGCGGGTATAACACCGGAAAAGCTGGAATGGACAGATGGCGCCCTACGGTTGACAGCAGGGTAAAACAGCAACGGAAAAACGGCATGACCCAAATGGGTCATGCCGTTTCACAGCAATATAGCTTGTCCGTTAATCAAAAATCACGCGGCCGCCGCCCTGGAAGCGGGTCAGATAGGTGCCGGACAGCGATTCATACTTGACCACTTCACCGGTATGCGGGGAATGGATGAACGTATCGTCACCTACATAGATGCCCACGTGGCTGATAGAGGAGGGGCTGCTGCCGAAGAATACGAGATCGCCCGGCTCAAGATCCTCCAGCGATACGCGCGTGGTGGCGTCAAACTGGGACTGGGCAACACGCGGAATGGTACCGACCGTGTTGGCAAATACATAAGAGGTAAAGCCGGAGCAGTCAAAGCCGCTCGGCGTGCTGCCGCCGTATACATACGGGGTTCCAAGGAACTGCGCTGCATATTCCAGAACCTCTGCACGCTTTTCACTGGTACCGGTATAGGCGACTGCGTTAGCAGAAGGTACGATGGTTTCAGAGCTGGAATTGTTGGCAGAAGAGCTGCCGGAATTAGAGCTTGTCCCCTCTGTGACGGAGAAGCTGATATAATCCGGATGCACATAACCGGTCTTGCCGTTATATGTAACCTTAAACCAGTTGCTCTGTACACCAGTCACATCAACGACTGTGCCGTTTTTCAAAGAAGCGAGCACGCTGGAAGAGGTATTCGGCTGCGAACGGAAATTGACCGTGGTATCGCAAACGATTTTTGCTTTGCCGAGCGAAAAATCAGTAGTGGTCGTACCGGTCAGATACTCGCCGCTGACGTAGCCCTCCTTGCCGTTGGCAACAACCTTATACCAGCTGCTGCTGTTATTCAGAACGGCAACGACGGTGTCCTGCGACAGGGTGGCGATGACGTCGCCGCCGGGAGATTCGCGCAGATACAGTGCATCCGCTTTCACCTTTGCCTGGTACATAGCCAGCGAATTGGGGAGAAGCATGGATACAGCAAGCATGCCGGTGACGGCGATGCGGAATAATTTCTTTGTTGATTTCATGGATAAGCCTCCGTTTGTCTTAGCCAACTGTGGATTACTTGTTGTTCAGTGCGCGGCCGAGCCAGATGGAGGCAATGTCCATGGCGGCCCACAGACTGTTTTTCTCAGTCTTTTTTACGATGCGCTCTTTGATTCGCACGTTGGGATTGGTTTGCTGCAATTGAACGGAAACGCGCTTGGCGACCGGCAGGCCCTTGACCTCGCCAGCGTCCAGAATCTGCATCATAATAATGTGGGAATCGCTCATCGAACCATAATAAATGATGTTTTCCTTGCGCATCAGCGGGTGACCTTTATATTCCAGAAGTTCTTTCTTCTTGGCGGTGGTAGGCATTTTGTGCACTCCTTATAGTTACAAAACGGTTACATTACAAAGTTACATTATGGAAACAGTATAGCATGGTTGCCGTCATTTGTCAAATGGGAATTAAAATTGGTTGGAAAAACCGAATTGGTTGGAAAAACCGCTATTTTGTGATACAATAAGGCAGCAAATACAACAATTTGGTAGGGGCTTTCATGAAGGTTTCTTTTTTCACTCTGGGATGTAAGGTCAATTTATTTGAAACGCAGGCGCTCGAGCAGCTGGCGCAGGCGCGCGGACATGAGATTGTGGATAAGGACGCGGATGCGGTCATCATCAATACCTGCACGGTCACATCTGTGTCCGACCATAAGAACATCCGCGCGTTCCACCGGCTGCGCAAGGATAATCCGCGCGCGGTGATCGCGGCTTGCGGCTGCTTTGCGCAAACCGACCCGGAGCGTGTGCGTGCGACAGGGGAGGTCGATCTCGTCTGCGGAACGGGCAACCGTGCGGAGGTGATTGCGCTGTGCGAAGCTGCGGTGCAGGGAAAGGCTGTATCGTATACTGTCGCGGAGGAAGAGCGGTATGAGGTGCTTCCAGCCGGGGTTCCCAGAGGCCGTACGCGAGCGCTGCTGAAAATAGAGGATGGGTGCAATAACTTTTGTACCTATTGCATCATCCCATATGCACGCGGACGGGTGCGTTCGCTGACGCCCGCGCAGGCGAAGCAAGAAACGGCGCGTCTGGAACAACAAGGCGTGCATGAAATCGTGTTGACGGGCATTGAGATTGCGTCGTATGGGCGCGACTTGAAGCCCGCTGTTTCGCTTGTGGATTTGCTGTGCAATTTGCTTCCAGCGCATCCCAAGATGCGGTTTCGGCTCGGATCGCTCGACCCGCGCGTGGTGGATGCAGAATTTTGCAGTCGGCTGGCGGACTTTTCCAATCTGGCGCGTCATTTTCACCTTTCCTTGCAGAGTGGCTGCGACAGCGTGCTTGAGCGGATGGGACGCAAATACACGGCAGAGGAATATTATCAGGCAGTAGAGCGGATTCGGGAGGTATTTCCGGATGCCTCGATCACGACCGATCTGATTGTGGGCTTTCCGGGGGAAACGGAGGAAGAATTCGAGACAACGCTTGCGTTTCTCGAGCGCTGCAAATTTGCGGCGGTGCATGTGTTTCCGTTTTCCGTGCGGGAAGGCACGCGTGCGGCGAAGTTGCCGGGTCAGCTTGCCCAGCAGACGAAGGCGGCGCGCGCAGAACGGGCCAAGGCGGTGGCGCAGCAGCTGAGCGAAGCATACCGCAAGGGGTTTATGGGCAGCAAGCTGACTGTGCTGCCGGAACACCGCACAGCAGGCTTCTGGGCAGCGCATGGCACATACGGCTTTCCCATATATATAGAAGAAGACGAGCGGGTGCGGAAAAACAGTCCGGTTACCGTGCGTCTGGAAGATTTGCACCGGGACGGCCTTTGCGGAAAAATACTTTAATATATCTGTCACCACCTGAGGGTTTGCTCCATAGTATGAAGTGAAATCTTTGATAGGAGGAAATGCCTTATGTGCTCTTCTAACTCTATTTTTGGCGAGAATAACTGGTGGTGGATCATCGTTGTCATCATCCTGATCTGGATCTGCTGCGAGCAGGGCAATGGCAACAGCTGTGGCTGTGGTTCGGATAACGGCTGCTGCACGTGCGGCAACAACTGCTGCTGCTGATTAAGCCACATATTCCCAAAGCAGAGAAAAGGGCGGCGCGGCCTGCGGCTGAGCCGCCCTTTTTCCGTTCCACAAAAAAATTTCAAGAAAATTATAATTACCTCTTGCAAAAAGAAGAAATTTGCGGTAGAATAAACAAGCACTGTTCGAGAGACAGTTCAAACGAGGATAAATCACTATGGAGGAATACCGATATGCTGGCAGGCGAATTTCGTAACGGCACAACTTTTGAAATGGACGGTCAGGTGCTGCAGGTCATTGAATTTCAGCACGTAAAGCCGGGCAAGGGTGCGGCGTTCGTTCGCGTAAAGATGAAGAATGTCATTACTGGTGCAGTAACCGAGCGTTCCTTCAACCCGACTGATAAATATGAAGCGGCTTATGTAGAACGCCGCGACATGCAGTACCTTTACAACGAAGGTGACCTGTATTACTTCATGGATAACGAAACCTATGAGCAGATCCCGATCAGCAAGGATACGCTCGGCGATGATTTCCGTTTTGTGAAGGAAAACGAGAACTGCAAGGTTTGCTCTTACAAGGGCAATGTTTATGCAGTTGAGGCGCCGCTCTTTGTTGAGTTGGAGATCACTGAGACTGATCCTGGCTTTAAGGGCAACACTGCAACCAATACGCTGAAGCCCGCTACTGTTGAGACTGGCGCAACCGTTCAGGTTCCGCTGTTCATCGAGCAGGGTGAGCGCATCAAGATCGACACTCGTACCGGTGAATATCTGGAGCGCTGCAAGAAGTAAGACAATTGATCCGGACGATGGAAACCATCGTCCGAGTTACGGACATTTAGCTCAGCTGGAAGAGCATCCGCTTGACGTGCGGAAGGTCGGCGGTTCGAACCCGTCAATGTCCACCATCCGAAACCGTCCCATAAGGGACGGTTTCGCTGTTTTTGATTGATTTTGCTAATATTATCGACAGTAATGTTCAAATCTTAAGCTGAAAATAGTTGGCGATGTTATTGTATTCTATCGTATTGTGCGGAATAAATGTGGAAACGATGTGGAAACAATCGATGGAAATGCCTCGAAAATAGCTCAAAAACAGATGGCATAATTAACGAAATCCCTTGCCGTCGTAAATCCGTACAATAGGTGTGCCGAAGATAATGGGGCGTAATGTCCTGATCAAGAACATGTGTAAGCACCTTACCATGTGGGGAGGTTTCGGCTCCCAGTGCAATGTCCCATCGGCGTTGAACGCTTATCCACATCCTACGTACCTGTGTCTGACTGAACATTCTTCCGTTTCTGTTATAGATGATCAAATGGTTATCATCTTCACGACGAATTTTCTTACGCTCTTTTAATAGCTGCAAAAAATCCGGCGGGATGGGTACATATCTAATGCCGCTCTCGGTTTTTGTTGATTTAACCTTAGGAGTGTCCCTATCATACTCAATGGCCTTGTTGATAGTTAAAATTCCAGTCTCAAAATCTATGTCCTTCCATCTAAGGGGAATGGTTTCTCCTCGTCTTAGACCACATCGCAGCATGAAAAGAATCCATACCTTTCCTTTGTGAAATTCAATCGCTTTGTACAAAGCCGCACGTTCTGCCTCTGTAATGGATCTGCGCGGTTTTTCCGTCCCTTTTGGCAGGAAAAGTTTTCTGGCTGGTGTGTGGTTAATGACGCGATCTAATTCAGCGCGTAGGAACATTTGGTTAATAACGCCTCTGATTTTCTGGAGTTGAGAATTGGATTTGCCAGCTTGCGTATTAAGAAATTGCTGAAGATGATAGCTTTTCACACTATCAATCTTCATACAACCAATCGCAGGAAGAATATGAAACGCAGAATGGGAGCCTATGAAAATCTGCAATTTGACAGCGAAGTATACTGTAAGCTCCAACAGGCAGAGCAAGAAGCGATGTTTAACGGTCGGCGCCATTCCTCCGAAGAGGTTCTCGCAGCGATGAAGAATGCTATTGAATGGGGATAGGCAAGAAAGATGCGGTTACATGGATATTGTAAATGCAATGCAATATCTTCTAAATGAGAAAGGGGTGCGGCTACATGGCAAGTACTAACATGAGCATTCGAGTTGATTCTGAATTGAAAGAGCAGGCAGAAGCCATACTCAATCAACTTGGATTGACGCTGACTGGTTCCATAAATATGTTTTTGCGCCAAATTGTGCGAGACAAAGCGATTCCGTTATCATCGCCTATCGGTTCCGAACAATCTTTATATGCGGATCTGCTGAATGCCAAGGTCAATAGGGAACAGGGTGTGCAAGGAATATCAGCCACAGAAGTTTTGACTAAGATGGATCGCGTGATTGATAGGGTGGAATCCGGTGGTTAAGCATCTTCTCGGTTTTCTCCCTTAAATCGAAGAAACACTTGGACAATATGCGGACAACAAAACAGATAACATGGCAGCGGCTGCTTCTGAAATTGAGAGGCGGTCGCTGCTTTTATCTTTGAATATAGAAATGAAAGGGTAGTGCTCTTGATACCGAATTTAAACCTATCGGTTTTGCAAAAAGAAAAGTACTGAATTTCCTTTGAAATCAGTACTTTTCTTGAAAAATTCAAACCCTATAATGTTTCTCATTCGGATAGAAGAGTGATATCAATGTTTCAAGACTTTCTATGAGTTCAAGATATGGGCCTTCAAAAAAGTTCGTTGCACTCATATCTAAATATTTTAGATGCTTGCATTTTAGTAAAAAAGAAAAATTATCAATGCACACATGAGGAAATTCTAATTTTTCCAAATGCGGTAGGTTGCCAAGCAAGCGCCACTCTCCGGGTACTGGAAATAGCCAATCGGAAAATTGTGGCGTTCCCTGTGAAAAATCTTTTGCCTGTAGTTCGGTAATTTGTTCTAAATCTGTGGGCACTCTGATGTCTCTTTGGATTGTGTGCAAAGCCATTGAAACAGGTTCGGATCAACTGGATAAGCATCGGTAGAAACTGTTGCCTGAAATCCGTTTTTTGTAAATTCTACAATTAAAAGTTTAGCATATATGTTTATTTCTGGGGAAGTTAATGTGTTAGGCATATCTCCTCCTAATAACGATCTATACTGTCCCTTAAAGTTCTGAATTTTTACTTTGGTTTTCTAAGGAAAGTATAGCACAATACTGTGAACAAATCTATTTTATATCAGTTAGTCAGCGACACTTCTAATCGCATATAGGAGCAGAACACACTCTCTCCGGTGGAGAGGGTGCCTTTTTATCCATAGATCAAATCCTGTATCGCATATTTGAGGCCCTGCACTTGGCCCAGCAGCCAAAAGGCCAGCTTCGGCAGCCCAAATGGGCTGATAAGGAACGCAATCACCAGCAGAATCAGGCCGTTTTGCGGGGAATATGTCACCAGCACAGCCACGCCCAGCAGGGCAATCACCATGCTCAAAAGCCCCAGCACCAAGCCGGATACATAGACCAGCCCCACACAAGTCCAGATGGCCACGGTAAGCAGCAGCACCACCGGCGCGGCCACGATCTTCAGGAGCAGCTTCAATAGACCCAATATCATTCCCACAGAACGTCACCTCCAACTTGATTCTAAAGCCATTATGAAACAATCTCTGTCAAATGGCAAGGATACGGGCAAAAAGAAAAAGCGGAGGGAGGCGCGGCGAAAAGAACGCCGTTCCTCCCTCCGCAGATGGGGCATATACCCTTTACGAAAGTTTGGAGAGCTGGGACAGGATTTCCCTTACGCCCTCCCACAGCTGCTCCTGCCGCTGGGTTATATCCTCCAGGTCGGCATCATAGATCCGCCCAATCTCATGCACCCGGCGGGTGAGCTGGTTCAAGTTGTTGCTGCTCCGGCGCAGCAGGGATACCAGCTCTTTCAGCTCCGGCAAGTCCAGCTTTATCGCGTAGCCATCCAGGGCCATCTTCCGCAGATAGGCTTCCCGGTTCTTCGTCCCAAGTTGGGACATTTTCTGCTCGATCAGCGCCAGCTCCTCCGAGGAGACCCGGAAATTTACCTGCACATCCCGTTTGCGCTTTGGGCCACTCACCGTTCCGGCTCCCGTTTCTTATGGGCCGGAGCTTTGGGGGCTGCCTGTTTCGGCTCCTGCTTCAGCAGATGTTCCCGGACAGAGGAACGGGGCTGGCGCAGCTCTTTCGTCCGGTCCTCACCGGCCAAAATGGTGGCATAGGTTCCGGGCAGCCCTTTCATGCCGGTAAAGGTCAGACTGCGGAACGGCAGGAGGTTCATCAGCCGGTCACAGGCGTCACTCCCCGCACGGTTCAAAAACTCCGGGGAAATGCGGGCCATGTAGTGAGTTCCGTGGGAGCTGTTCGGCTCATCCGGCGCGCGCAGCTCCCGCAGAATCCGTTCCGCCTCGGCCTGAATGTCCTCCGCCGTCAAAGGCTGGCGGCGCAGGTGTTCCTCGCGCACCAGATCAATGAATCCGTCCAGCACAGCGGGGTGGCTGTTCAGCGCATAGCCACGGCGGACGGTATCGGAGTTGTAGTTGGGAATGGTCTTGGCCCATTCCTTGTTGTGGCGGGAATAGCGACCATCCCAGTCCTGGAGCTGGACAGTGTTAGCCAGGACCAGCATCACCCGGTCCATGCCATAGGTCTGGATCACACCCCTGGCAGCGTCGTGGCTGAGATACATCCCGTCAAAGTGTTCCCGAACCGCCGCTTCAATGGCCTCCTTACACCGCAGATTTGCGTTGTTTGAGGCCCGGTACTGCTCCAGTTCCCCATGCTCTTTCGCATAGGCAGCAGAGTGAGGGTAAATAGCGGCCTTCCGCAGCTCCGCCTGGGCCTTGCACACATCGTCGGCCCGGTTCTCGATACTCTCCCGGATCACATCCATGTAGCCGGTCTCCACCTTCTCAAAGTAGTGGTACACATCGGCCAGGGGCGTGGGCGAATCCAACAGAGCCTGGGCCTGGGCGTCGGTCAGCTCCGGTTCCTCCATCGCCATCACGATGTCCTCCCGAACGGCGTACTCATAAGCATGGTTCAGGACTTCCGCCGGGGGCTGACTTTTCAACCAGTCCCGGTATTTGTCCTGCTCGGCGGCCATCTTCTCATAGAGGGCCGTATTCAGATCGTTGGGTTTCATGTTATCGCACCTCCTGTTCGTTATACAAGAAAGAAACAATCTCGGTTTGGTTTGTCCGGTCTATCTGGTCTTGGTGTAGTAGATGGTTGATACCTTGCTTTCTGTGATTGAACTGCTTGTGGCTTTTGAGTATAATGAAATCAATAAATCGGATTTTGAGGAGATTGCCTACATGTGGATATTTGTACTGTCTTGGTGATCTTTCTGATGTTTCTTTGCTTGAAAAAGCAAAATATAGCATTAATATGGATGTTGGCTGTATGATTGATGGAGAGTGGATTGACAGCCTAAAGAATGGTGGAATTGAAACACAATTTACTGGTACACGTCAAGATATTATAGATAGCTTTGTGTCGTACTACAAAGATTTTCAACCGGAAGATGAAGAAGATGAATGGTAACTCCCCATTCATAAAGGAAACCCGCCATAGCGCTTGATCCGGCAAGGCCCACATATTTAGAATAAGGAGAAGCCAACCATGGAACACAAAAAATACTCCCCACTTTCCATTTTGAAAATCGTATGCGGGGTTGCCTTTGCCTTTTGGCTGATGATGGGTGCCCCTACCGGCTGGATCTATGACCTGGGAGTTGGAACCGGGACAGAGCAGGGGCAGATGCCGGATCAGTCTGTCTCCGTCGTACATACCCAGGACGATGTGGATGACTTCTTCTTTCAAACCACCCCGGCCACAGTACCCAAAGAAAGCCTGATCCGCTGCCCCCTGCTGCGCCTGCGGGATTCCGAGTATGCAGGGGAACACACCCACCTCAACAGCCAGACAAAGAGAACCGTTGTCATTTCTGAATATATCCCCGTAGCCTATCCCACAGGCCCGATCCGAAGTTTCCTGCTTAGGTTCCTGGCGTCTGGACACTACAACGGCTACTACCTGGCTCCGCTGGAGGACGGCTCCTATGTCTGCGTCTACTTTGACGATTATCTCATGCTGCGTCCCGGCGATGAGCTGCCCACAGGATATATCCGGTACACAACAACCGAAGAAAAAACCATGCTCCATCAGATGGCGGAGGATTATGAGGTAGACCCGGTATATGTGCTGGATATCCAAAACCATGTCAGAAAGCTATTACCAAGACCACCAAGGAACCAAGGAAAAAGCAAGCAATACCACCAACTGAAACAGCTATGTAATAAAAAGAGAGAAGCCCCCGTTGGCAGTTCGATTTGAACTACCAGCGGGGGCTTCTCTCGCTGTTTTCTCTTTGCTCAGAGGTTCGAATCACCCCACATCACGAAAATGGCCTTTTGCATCTGTAAGCGTAAAATAGAGGAGGACACCTCAGGAAAGAGCAAGACTGCCATTTTTCACAAATGGCAGCCTTTATCTGCATATAGACTGGGCCGTTTCCTCCCATGGGAGACAAGCTTCCGGGGAATAGCCGTGAGGGAGTCGTTCCAGTAGGAAGCTTAAATAGTGGAAAGGCCGCAGGCCATTCGCTTTGGCCGTCTCAACAATGGAATATATCGTTGTGCTGGC